>JAXLVT010000059.1:0-8987 GCA_046328925.1 Anaerolineales bacterium | reverse complement strand
TCTTCAGCAAAAAGAACTGAGGGGATATTTAGTAACGAGAATCGCCGCAAGATCACATGGATGTTATTTCTGCTGCCTGCCTTGGTCATTTACCTGACCTTTATGGCTGGCCCTCTGTTTGACTCATTACGTCTCAGCTTATATCAAGGGGAAGGCTATACCCCCACAACTTTTGTGGGTTTCCAAAATTACATCGATTTGTTTACCAATCCGCTCTGGCGTGAAAAATTTTTTGGCGCAGTTCGGCACACATTCATTTTTTTCTCCATTCACATGGTAGTGCAGAATAGCCTTGGGTTGTTATTTGCGAATTTATTATCTTCTGATTTTAAGGGCAGGAATTTTTTCCGTACGCTCATTTTTACACCTGCCACCTTGTCTGTTCTCGTAACTGGTTTTCTCTGGACATTGATCTTGAACCCAAATTGGGGCGCAATTAATAAACTGCTTGTTGCCGCAGGGTTGAGAGAATGGGCGCTCCCTTGGTTGGGACGTGAAAACCTTGCTTTGCCTGTCATTTCATTGACTTCTGTATGGCAGTGGGTGGGAATGCCAACGGTCATGTTCCTGGCAGGGTTGATGGGAATTTCAGATGAATTGCTCGAAGCCGCCCGTATTGATGGCGCTTCAGAATGGGATATTTTCTGGAAAATCAAATTTCCATTGTTGAAACCTGTGATCGGTATCGTCTCGATCTTAACGTTTGTAGATAACTTCAACGCTTTCGATGTCATTTACGCCATGGCAGGTGCAAAAGGCGAGCCATCGTACTCCACAGACTTGCTGGCAACCTTGTTCTATCGAACAGGAATTGCAGGCGAACATCCTGTTGGCATCCCCAATATGGGTATGGGCGCTGCAATCGCCACAGTCACATTCTTGATTTTGATGGTGGGTGTATTGCTCTGGTTATATTTATCCCGTCGACAATCTGCAGAAGAAGCCTAAGGAGAAATAGACCATGCGAAGACAAAAACTAAATCAAGCGCTTGCCTATATTCTCCTGACAATTTGGTCAGTGATCGTGCTCTTTCCATTGTGGACATTAATTATTAATTCCTTTAAACCACAGAAGGAAATTTTCAAAGACCCCTTTGGCTTTCCGAAGCACTTTACTTTGGATGGGTATATTGCAGCGTGGAAGACAGGCCGCTTTGACTTGTACTTCACTAATTCACTCATTGTCACGGTTCTTTCTCTGACCTTGATCCTGCTCGTCGGTTCTATGGCAGCCTACGCGCTGGCAAAGTGGAAATCTCCCCTCGCAAACTTCTTGTATGTCTTCTTTATTGCAGGCTTAATGATTCCCATCCGTTTGGGGACATTGGATCTGGTGCGCCTGATTAAAGCCCTGAATTTACAGGACACCATCTGGAGCTTGATTCCCGTCTATGTAGCGATGGGGATGCCGATTGCCACCTTTGTGCTGACGGCATTCATCAAGGAACTTCCCAATGAAATGTTTGATGCCGCCAAAGTGGATGGCGCCTCCGAGTGGCAGATTTACAGCACCATCGTCCTGCCGTTGATGCGCCCTGCGCTTGCGACAGTTGCAATTTTCAACATGATCAAAATTTGGAATGACTTCTGGTTCCCCTTGGTATTCATCCGTTCGGAAGAATCGCGAACGGTTGCTTTGGGTGTTTCGCTTTTATTTGGTCAATATCGCACCGATTGGACGCGTGCACTGGCAGTACTTTCTCTGGCTGCTGTGCCTTTACTGGTTTTGTATGTGCTGCTAGCTCGTGAATTTATCAAGGGGTTAACCGCTGGCGCTGTGAAAGGATAACAAATGAATGGGCGTGAACGCATGGCGTTGGCAATGCAGCATAAGGAACCAGACCGCGTTCCTGTTATGTCTCAACTAGCGCTTGGACACTATTTTCTTAACGCAGGGCTTGCACCTCATGAGATCTGGTTTACCAGCGAAGGGTTTGCAGAAGCACTGGTAACAATGCAAAAGCGTTATCACTTCGATGGCATATTGATCAATCTTCCAGGCCGTCCAAGAGATGTTTTGAAGCTGATACAAAAAGTAGAAAAGACAAAAAAAGGAGAAGTGGTTACTTGGCGAAATGGACATGTCACGCTAATTCCCTGGGATGACAATGCCCAGTATGTGTACCCAGCCCGCCCTGATCTACAGCCGCGTGCTGACTTGAAAACCCTAGACCCTGATCATCTTGAGATGATCGATCAACACCCAGGTTATGTGTGGAACACCTATCATATTCCGTGGCTGGAAGGCAAGCGCGATCTCGGTTTGTTGAATGAAGTCCCTGATTATTTTTTGGATACGATTAAACTTGTCCGCGCGAAGACAAATGGTGAAATTTCTGTTCATGGTGAAGTGTTCTCTCCCTTTACACATTATCTTGAATTGATCGGTTACCAGAATGCCATCATTGGTTTAGTGAAGAATAAGGAAAAAGTTCAGGCGTTACTTGAAAGACTCACAGAGGCCACAATTGCTTGGGCGGCTGCTCAGGCAAAGGCGGGGGTGGATGCGGTCCTTATTTCATCTGCGTTTGCGGGCGGCGGATTCATTTCCCCAAAGATGTATGCAGAATATGTCCTGCCTTATGAAAAGAAATTGACAGAGGCCATCAAAGCGTTTGGGATTCCTGCGTACACCCATACCTGCGGAAAAATTGGCGATAGGTTGGAGCTAATGGAGCAGACAGGGACGATGGGAATCGATACGCTTGATCCGCATCCATTGGGGAATGTGGAATTGGTAGATGCCAAGCGCGGTGTGGGGCAACGCCTCTTTCTTAAGGGGAACATGAACTCTGTTTCGATATTGGAATACACCACGAAAGAAGAAGTGCTTGCTGAAGCGATGGAGCGTATCCAAATTGGAAAACCTGGCGGCGGTTATATTCTCAGCTCTGCTTGTTCCATTGCTCCGCATGTAGAGCCGTGGAAAATTGAGTTATTTGCTCCTCTGGCTGATGCGATAGGAAAATATTAGGATGTCTTTATATTCTGAGATTACCGAACAACCAGAGCGCATCGAGTCATTGCTTGTTTCCCAAAAGAACACAGTAGAAAAGATTGCCTCTGCTGTTCGTGAACGGGATATCGAGTATGTGTTCCTTGCTGCGCGAGGGACATCTGATAACGCAGGCCGTTATGCAAATTATTTGCTCGGCGCGTTGAATGGATTGCCCCTTGCTTTGGCAACGCCTTCTCTTTTTACTTATTACAAACAGCCGCCAATATTGAAAAATGCATTGGTGATCGGTATCTCTCAATCAGGGCAATCTCCTGATATTGTCAGCGTGTTGGATGAAGGAAAAAAGAAAAATTGTTTAACGCTGGCTATCACGAATGATTCAAGGTCGCCGCTTGCAAATGCGGCAGATTTTATATTAGATATTAAGGCTGGTAAGGAAAAAGCAGTTGCGGCAACCAAGACATACACCACTGAGTTGATGTCCATTGCCATGCTGTCCACAGCTCTAAACGGGAATAAAGCCCACTGGGCTGAATTAGCTAAGGTGCCACGCTGGATGAGAGCGATGCTGAAACACGATGCGCTAATAGCACAATCTGTGGAGCGATACCGTTATATGGACCAAACCGTTGTATTGGGGCGCGGTTTCAATTATTCCACTGCTTTCGAATGGGCTTTGAAATTGAAGGAGTTGGCTTATGTAAAAGCGGAGCCTTATTCTTCGGCTGATTTTCAACATGGCCCGATTGCCATGCTTGAAAGTGGGTTTCCAGTTTTGGCGATTTCCCCAAGAGGGAAAGTGTTTGAATCCATGTATGGGATGTTGAAACGCTTGCGCAAAGAATTGTCTGCTGAATTGGTTGTGATCTCCAATGACAAAAAGGCACTCTCTTTGACGAATCTTCCGTTGACCGTTCCAATCGATGTGCCTGAATGGCTTTCTCCATTGGTGTGTATCTTGCCTGCCCAAATGTTTGCTTACCATCTTACGCGAGCTAAAGGCTATAACACGGAACGTCCTCGCAGCATCCGTAAAGTGACAGAGACGAAGTAAAACAAAAAGAGCGGCTTGTTGCCGCTCTTTTTGTTTAAACATTGTGTGGATGTAGATTTTATATGATAATGTTGCAAACGAAACGAGGTGAACTGATGCGTCTTTGTGTTCTTTCTGATGAAGTGATTGCTGATTTTGATCCATCCTCATTTTTAAAGGATTACGAATGGGAGATGGTTACCCTGACTGCACCCGTAATGGATAAGATACGTGCGCTGGCTGAAAGCAAAAGATATGATCTTTTTTTGAATGTCTGTGAAGGATATGAATTTGAAGATCTGGAAGATGATGAGTTGGGATACAACGCTATTGAAGTAGTAGAGGCGTTGGAAAAGCTCAAACTTCCTTTTACGGGCGCAGGTTCAAATTGCTTTGACCCTACCCGTGAGGAAATGCAGGCAGTTGCAGATGCAAATGGCATTGGCTTTGCCAAAGGGTATCAAGTAAAGACAGTGGAAGAGGCGGAGAAATTAGTAAAGAGTCTGCGGTTTCCTATTATGGTCAAACACCCCAAAAGCTATGGCAGCATGGGGATGATCAAAGAGTCTCGTGCTGAGAATATGGAGCAGGTGCTTACCCAAGTGAAACGAATTTGCTCTGAATTTGGCGCTGCACGAATGGAAGAATTCATTGTTGGGAAGGAATTCAATGTGCTGGTGGTTGAGAATGCTGAGGATCCAAGCCAGCCATTTGCATACCCGCCTGCGGAGTTGATCTTCCCTCCCAATGAAGATTTTTGGCATACAGATATCAAATGGAATTACGATGTACCTTTTGACTTCAAAGAGGTGACTGCCCCTGAACTGGTTGAGCGTTTGCAAGATACTGGCAGACGCATGTTCCTTGCTATGGGAATCTCAGGGTATGGCCGTTGTGATATTCGCATGAATGATAAGGGCGAGTTGTTTATTTTGGAGATCAATCCCAACCCAGCTATTATGCTCCAGCCTAAAGAGTATGGTCCAGCCGACTACATGATTATGTATGACAAGGATAGCTACAATGGCTTCTTTGAGAGGATATTCCGCGCAGCATTTCGTAGACAAAAAATGCGCCTGGAAAGTTAAATAAAAAGAAGTCCGCAGATTTCGCGGACTTCTTTTTATTTGTATGATGTTACGGCTGGCTTACGATCAAATTATCAAAGTGGACTTCGGCAATCTTTTCAGCATCTTCAAATGAAATTGCAGAAAAAGCAATTGATCCAGAGGTTGCGCCACCAGCAATTGTATTTGCTTCAGCCACCAATTGACCATTCACTTCAAGCTTTAGCTGATCACCATTACAAGTCGCTCGGACATGGTTGAGCACCGTGCCTTGGTGAACAGCGTCCGAATAGGTCCAATCCACCAGCGGACTCATGTTGCTGGCTGTCACACTGCGGATGGTGTAATACCCGTCACCACTGATTGCCAACATATACCCATCAACAGAAGTATCTTCACGTTCTGTGAGGCGGCATACTATACCAAAACCCGCATTGTTGTTGGACGGGCCGCTGATCATGGTCACGTCAAAATCAGCGACGGTATTTTCGAATTCGCTTGTGGTTTTACCCCAATGCCAAAGGTCGCTAATTGCGCGCACCAGATAAACACCATCTCTTGTTTCAACGGTTCCATTTTCATCGGTGTAAGTCTCAAATTCGGGGCTTTGAACGTTAAAGTCATCAGTTAATAGAACATTGGATGACTGCGGCACAACGGCAACGGTGGGGACAACGGGGACAGTTGGGATAATAGGAATATTTGTTGGGAAAGGGGTTGGCGTCTGATTAAGCATGGGCAAGCTGCTTACAGGACATGCACAAGCCAGTAAAAATACGGCGGCAAGTACACTAACAGTGAGGCGGGTTCTTTTGTTCATCTATTCTCCTTATATATATTTTAGATTGTAGCAGGTAGCAGGCTTTTTTCTAACAACCCTTTAGTACTAAAAAAATGACAGTCCACTTCAGGACTGCCATTTTTTGTCTACAAGTTATTTAGAAACTCAACGACAGCTTTTGCTTCTGCGCCGCCTGCTTCCGCGTGATCGATCAGCGGAATACCGTGTGGACCAGGAATGTCGATTGCGTCTGGATATAACGATAATGCAGCTTTGACAATTTCCAGTTTGCCAAGCATGGCGGCTGCAAAAATATCAATGCGCGCCCCATTTTCAAGCAAAAAATTGGCAATGGCCTTGTTGCCCATATGGGAAGCGGCACCGAGCGCGGTTTCAAAATCACCGCCGCCCCAATCCCATGTAGCATTGACCAGTGCAGGTTCCTGTGCCAGTAACTCTTTTACTCTTTCAAAGTTGCCGTGTGAAACACCTACAAATTCTTCTACCAGTTTCAGGTCTAAAGCGGGTTTCGTGCTCATTATTGTTCCTTTCTAAAATAGACCTCTTGCATAAGTTATTTTTCGTCCGCCAATCTTCGCTAATCTGCGCAAATTCGTGGAAAAAGTTTTTCATAAAAGTTACGCTACAACTTTTGCAATAGGTCAAATAAATATCATATCCTTTTTATTTACTTATCTTTTCCTGGGTCTCATCCAACGTCCACCCAAAAAGAGGGAGGCAAGTACAAAGAGAACCGCCGCCCAACTGAAAGCAGTATTATCTGTGGCAAAGCCAAGGAGGAGAAATGCCATACCCAATATCAGGAACATGCCTGATGCTTTACGCTTGTCTAGTTTCATTTTTATTCAATTCCCTGTTTGTATCTTCAAGTATGGGATACGCATCCCGAAAATCACTCTGGTGATTTAATGCCCGTGAAAGTTTTTTCAACCTGCTCATATTGCCTTGTGCAAACTTTAGCATATCGAGATGGACACTATCCGCTTGGTAGCCTGTAAAACCATCAGTCAACAGATTGGCAACCTTGCTTCTAGATTCGGCAGGAAATGACTGTGCTATTTCAGCCTCCACAGCTTTACCAACTTTGGGTACGGGTGTGAATTGCAGCAACCAGCACACCACTGCTACCACAAGGAGAAGCGCACCTATCAACAAAGCTTGAGAGCTTTCAACCACAAATCCACGATAGACAAAATATATACCGCCAGCGCCTAACAAGACCATGTATAAAAAATACTGTGGATGGAGCCTGAACTTCCTGTTAAACATTTTGACCTTCTCCAGTTACTTCAGCAATTCCACTTGTGGAAATGGACTCGAACTTCCGAATAGAGTAGATGGGGTATTGTTCAGTGTCATTTCAAAGAAATCGAGCAGGTACGTATTTACGATCTTGATCACAATTTTTCCATTCAACGGTCCTTTCAAACCAAGCTGAGGCGCAATGGGTGAAAGCAAGGGTAAGTCGCTAAAATCAAAATGCTTCGTTCCTTCGATCTTTATCACACCTTTGTTGTCAGAAACGTTCGGGAAAAACTGATTGAAGAGCTGGTTGTTTTTACTATCGGTGAGATCAGCCCAGCCTTGGCTAAACATAAAAAAGGATGGCTGCGACACACCATTTTCGATCACCTCTGCCGAAACAGGACGCATGAACGGGTCCATGCCAAGCAAGGCTTTGCAGCGCGAATCAATACCGCAAAATTGGATGGCCGCACCGCCGCCTGTGGAGTGACCATAAACTCCGATGCGCTCCATATCTAACTTGCCTTCGAAAGAATTGCCCGCCTCTTTATCCCAAACTGACAATTGGTCCAGCACAAAAGATATATCCCCAGCCCATTCATTGACCAGCTTGCGGGCTACAACTTCATAGTTGGGATCATCCGCATCTTCAGGTAACGCTTTGGGATTGTTCGGAGCAATCGTTCCATCAGGGAAGACAGTAGTGACTGCGCCATAAGTGTGTTGAACACCGACTACCACATATCCATGACTCGCCAACTCAAGCGCCTGACCTGTATTTTGAGCATTGAAGCCGTTCCAGCCATGTGAGAAAAGAATGACGGGGAATCCGCCGTCACTTGTTGCAACTTGTGCATCTTTATATGCAGGGATTTCTACCAGTGCAAGATGGTCAAGAAAGAAAGAGGGCAAGCCGATGTATGTTGCAATGGCGGGAGCGTAGATTGCAGCGTTAGACATCCACGGAGCGCGGACATCCGTCTTCTTCACCTCAGCAGGGTACCAAATCTGAATCATAAAGCGGCGAGCTTCATCCTTGCCAGAATAAATTTCCTGGCGAGAGGAATCTGTCATTTCATAAATAGCTGTGCCGATCTGATAGGGTCCACTGGGGGTGGGAATTTTGGGAACAGGTAATAGAGTGGGAACTGCTATTGAAAGCGCAAGCAGGATCAAGGTCAAGTAAGAGGCGAGAGGTTTCCAGTCCGCAACGCCAGATATTTTGCTCAAACTGCTGATCGTGAGTAGTGTTGTCAGCGCGTAGAGCGGAATCATCTGCCAGCGATAGCCTTCCAAACCAAAGTGAATGAGCGTGAAGACTAATGCCAAAGCAGGCGCGAGGCGGATGATGAATGGACGTGGGTGCTGCCAGATTAAATAGGCTACAAGTAAAACAGATATGAGAATTTCAAGGGGATGCATAAATTTATAAGGTTTGTGGGGTAAGTTCGCTTTGAGAGAGTTTAACTTTGCCATCTCTATAAGCGATGGCGGAAGTGGCATACATGATCAGAGACATATAAATTGTCATGGCAGGGATGAGAACAATCATGAGGCAGGCAAGGATAAGGGTCGCAGCAATGATTTGAATTACGATCATCATAGCAAAAGTGACAACGTAGTAAATGCCAAAGGCAACGATGAAGCCACCGAGGTTCGCACGCAAAATAGGCCACCATTCCTTGAAGCGGAATGCCGCTGCGAAATCATTATTCTCGATCATGTGCATTTCAGAGGCGGGAATGATGACTGCCAGTGGAATGGATAAAGGGATAACGATGCACATAGAACCAACCATTATCACTGAGAATAAGGTCAATAGAGTGTTTGCATTGTTGCTATCCATATTCCCAGCAATGAATGGCATGGCTATCCCGCCCA
>JAXLVT010000058.1:0-9514 GCA_046328925.1 Anaerolineales bacterium | reverse complement strand
CCTGGGGCTTTGACTATCTCAAACTAGACTTCCTGTACGGTGGTGCCTTGAAAGGCAAACGCCACGTGGACATGCCGCGTGAAGCCGCATATCGCCAGTCTCTGCAGTTGATGCGTGAGGCCATGGGACTAGACGCTTACTTCCTCACATGTGGCACGCCCATCCTGCCCGCCATCGGGGTATGTGATGCGATTCGCATCGGCCCTGATGTTTCGCATGAATGGGAAAAATATCGAGATGCCGTTTTGTTATATAACCCTGCCACACCAGCGACCAAGAATGCCATCCGCACTTGTATCCATCGCTATTGGCTTGAGACTTTGATTCAAATTGACCCCGATGTCGCTTATTTTATTGAAAAAGAAAACCAACTGACCAAAGAACAAAAGCAACTTTTGCAAGATATCGCCTTGGTGTGTAATTTCAAAGCCACCTCTGATTTACCGCAATGGATGACTGCTGAAGAGCGCGAACAACTACGCAGCTTCTTGAATACTCCTACGAACGTAGAAAGAATTGACCGCTACACTTTCCGTGTCAACGACCGAGTCGTAGACTTCACTACTGCGGTTGCCTTACCTCCACCTCCTACAGGTTTCACGGCTCTATGGGCAGAGTTCCTCAGCTGGCTGGGAGATTTCCATTTCGTGTTGAGAATTATCAAGATGCTGGATGACAATTCACTGAGAAAAAGACGGGCAAGCTTATAAAAGAGAGAGCCAACCAAAATATTGGTTGGCTCTCTCTTTGTTTCTTGTAAGTTACGCTTGTTTTACATTAATACCTATCAATAATCATCCCAAAGTTCTTCAAAATGAGTTGTATGAAAAAGACGTAGCTAGGAATTATTTCTGAAAGCGCGGCTGGAAATCATAATTGGATTTTTGTCAGGGTCTTTTGTGTTTGCAAATGTGTACCCATTTGCTTGATGAGTACTTCCAAACTTAAGGCCCATAGATGCGGATTTCGTCTTAAATTCTTCAACATCCTCAACGTCGAACATGAGTTTGACACCCACCTGACCTAGTTTTACGCTTTTGGCGGCCTGATGAATCAGAATATTCGCACCACCATTTTGAGACTTCAATTCGATCAGTCCTTCAACTACTTGTCCAGTTGAAATAAAGTCAAAGTATTTCTGATAGAACTCAGCAGTTATCTGCATGTTCCTTGCGTAGATCAAAATTGTACTTAAGGGTGTCTGCATGGCACTTCCTCTTGGTGCAAAAACGAACCTTTATCTTTTTCTTGTAAAAGGACAAGAAAATTCTTGTGTATTTCAAAAGGTGAAAATTAATCTTTAAATAATTTTGAAATAGTCTCCCAGCTTCCAACTATGCCGCCTATCATCATGAATACTCCAGCAATTAAAGGAGCAATCGATAGTAAGCAGCTCTTAATTCCAAGGCATACCACACTGAAAAAATATCGTGCTGTGACTGAAACAGACCGATAAAAAAAATATGGAGTTATAGCATGTTGGCTCCTATCCCCACGATCAGCAGCCCAACCCCAAAGACCAAAATGAATGGGCTTTGACGTGCAGCAATTTTTCGACCATGTTGAGATTCGACTTCTTGAACAAACTGGCTTGCTTCACGCCAATTAAAGTCCCATTTGTTCACATAAAGCCATAATGATTTCATTACGTTTATGGTGTTTACCTAATTCTCTAACAACAAACTCTGTAGCTTTTTCCTTATTCATATGCGCTTTCCTCCTGAAGGTAAAAATTTTGTCTTTTACGAATGTATTCCACCTTGCCCCATTAATGCCTCATAATACAGCTCTGATTTTACTAGAACTTTCTGGCTATGGAGATAATTAAAATTATCACAGCCTGCGCTTCATAAAAATTGCTATCTGCGCCATCGGGATAATCAGCATTTGAGTAGTAGGAAATATCAACTCCTTCAACACGAAAGCCAAGTTTCGATATACCTGGATAGCGATTGCATTTGTATTTTGTGTCTCACATACAATGATTCTGAGTCCTGTACTCTTGGCACTCTCTACAGCACATTCCATTAATCGTTTACCAATGCCCATATTGCGATGAGTCTCTGCTACGTGAAACTCATGGACCCATAAACTGCGATTCCATTCGTATGGTTCGGCAAGCAGAAGACCAACCAGTACACCTTGATCGTATGCGCCAAATGAATGTCCCATATTAAGTGCATGATCGTAGCGTTGCAGGGTATCGAGGTCGTAAGGGTCATATTTTTTCACATAGAGTTCTTTGAGGGGGACAAATTGAAGCGTGATGGATGTGCCGTTTTCAGAGTCCGTGTAGGTGGGGAGATATTTCCCTGGCGAAGAATAACCACTCGCAACACGACTTAAGTCAGCAGGGTTTAATTGTTTTAATGAGTGAACTTCAATCAATGTGTCCTCTCTTTGTAAAATCTATCTAACTGGAAAATGCTAAGGTATAGCAACCAATTTGAAGTTTGAGTCCGTGAAGCGCTTTAACATCAAGATATTATCCCACTCATTACCAAAAGTATTTTGTCAGGGGACTAATTTATGATCAGACTTTCGGAAGTAAAGTAATGACGGAAGTTGAGAGCTTTGGCTACGCCAAGAGAATTCGTGTTGGTACTATCAAAACGATATTGAGCAATTATGTTATGAGAAATCGTCCATTTGCATAATTCGCCGACGACCAACTTCCCCAAACCCAACCTGCGGAAGTTGGTATGGGTTAGCACGCCAATGTCCATGAAGCCAGTCATCCGATAGCCACTCGCCGCTGAAACCAATTGATTATCCTGAAAACAACCGAACACAGCCTCGTGGTCTATTTCGACATATCCTTCATCCACTTCTTCAGGGGTACAGTTCCTATGAAGTTCAGCGAGTTGCTCTGCATCTGCTGGGGATAACATTCGCACATTGAAAGTGTTCGGTGGGGTCAAAATGGGCAAATCTGCTGGGAAAAGATAATGAACGAAACCAATGTCATGCGACGCAATTGTGTTGGAGGTCAATCGTTTTTGAATGTCTTCACCAGATAAAGCGGTGTTGAGCGAAAACTTTGCCTTAATATCGTTCAATAACTCATCCAAAGAAGGATCAAAAAGCACAAAGGTGTGTTTGCCAATATGCCAAAGGATAATTCTGTTTTGGTTGGCGTATTTCTGCTCAGGTATCCAGGTTGTTCCACCCTGCTGAAGCACACTGGGTGAGCATTGAAAACGGTTGGCCCAGTTATTAAAAATCGTTTCCTCAAAGGTTTGCATACTTAATCCATTATTTTGTGATGTTTCAATTCGCCCAATGGACATTAAAACTAATTAACCTACTTTAATGCCCGATGCATATGCCCATCTTGAGATTTTACATAGGCATAAGACTCTTGCACTATTTGCTCAAGAACTGACAGATCGATGTCGCTAAGTCGTTTCAGGTACACACAAACTCGGCTGGTTGTATGTTTCCCTAAACGCGACAATAATTCAGAATAGCGGACCGTGCCATCCATCAAGTAAACGGTTATCTTGCCTTTTCTTGGATAAAACCCTATCGTTTGACTATCCCCTTCGCGCCCGCTGTCGTATTTGTAATGATAGGTGTCAAACCCAATTGTGCCCACATTCCAAATCTTTGGCTTATGTCCACTAATACGCTGCATCATTTCAATAAGCACAAGGGAATCTTTTTTTGTTTGCTCATCCTCAATTGAAGCAATAAAGTCTTTGACCAAAGCATCATTTTGATTGGCATTAATTTTATCTGACATAGCTCATGGCTCCCATTAATATTTTTCTATCTTGATGAAGCGCATTAGGCCTTATGGCCAGGTCGCCAAGGCTCATCTGTGTGTGTGAGCCAGACCTGTTCGGGATTGCGCGCGCGCGCTCGCAGCTGACCTTCGGTATGCGGTTCGTCGAGTTCACCGAACCACACCGCTACATCACCTCCAATAATAATTGGGTGCTCACCAGTTTCAATGACAACCATTTGCATGCCATCTGTGTGACCAGGCGCAGGGATGAGCTTCAGCCCAGGAAGCAGTTCGAATTCGCCATCGACTGGGATGTACTGGACCCCAGGCGCATCTACCCACTCACGAATCGTGTAATCATCTTTGCTATGGGCATCATCAAGCTCCCGCTTCTGAACGTAAATTGGCTTGCCTGCAAAGAGATGATTGCCGCCACAATGATCAAAATGCAAATGCGTGTTGACGATGATATCAATGCTATCGAGATCGAAGTCCTGCTGGTTCAGTGGAAAGAGGCGTGGATCCATATCCGCTACGGCTGGGTGAAGTTCCGTCATACCTGTATCAACTAAAATACGTGCATCAGGATGATCAATCAAATGCACATAAACTGGCATCCGCTCGTCTTCAGCAAGCAGGTCCGCAACACGGATGGGCGTGATGGTAATTTTCTTTTTCATAGGCATTCTCCTTCCTTGGATAATAGAACGTATTTTCTAATATGTCAAGGCGAGAAAACCACTGATGTTGAACCATGCCTACAAGGAATCGTTAATTACCAATCACCAGCGTAATCGATATTGTAAGGCTTGGTGATATTTTCCAGTCTCAATCGTCTGAGTTCCACCAATTGGCGGATGTGGAGATTGTCATGAGCAACCCAACAAGCAAACATCTCACCTGCTGTAAATGTGTGATACTCTGTTGTGTAAGATTTTTCCCAGTCCACGTTCTGCAATCCACTGAGCCAATCTAATGATGCTTCGCGTTCAACAAAAAACTTTTCAAGCATTTCAGTAAAACTTTGCTCGTTATAGTTTCGTGTTGTTATCCAACTTTGAGGATCAATTTCGTGCCACTTTTCATTTTGACGATGAAGAATGCAATCGAGATGCTCTCGAAAATCCTCGCGCTCAACATCATGCAAATGACATACCACTTCAAGAATTGACCATGACTCTGCATTTGGTTTTAGGCGTGCGTCATCTAATGATATTCCTGACAACAAAGTACGAATGGTCTCAGTGCTATTCTTAAGTTCATGATAAAGAACGTGAAATTCCATTTTGCCTCTTTCTTCAATTTTCTTCCAAATCATAACCTTCTTGATATATTTACCACCTACTCCATCGCGTGGACCTGACTCATCCGTCCAGCCAGAAAAATGTTTACGATTTGCGAATACAAAGTACTTCATTATCCTGATGTTTTTTACGACGCTTTGACAGCCTGTTCACTTGGAATAAATCGCTCTAATTTTTTTATACAAATGCAAGGTCCCACCAAAGACACCACCCCAGCCTTGCCATGATCCATCAAGGAGGTACAAATCTTGAGGAATATTGTTTTCATCTTGATATTTAATCTTAATCCATAATCTTGTTTTTTCTACAAAAAATGTCATGGGTAATAAACAAAAAAGAAACAAAATCAATAAATCTTGTGCATCTTTCCAAGAGACAAATTGGAATTCAAGATATACAAAAAAGGCAATCAGAGCTACTGCAATAATTCCATTCCCCCAAGGAAATTTGGTGAAGGTAATATCAAGTTCATCCACATCTCGAATTGTAATTGTGCCACTGTCACCGTAAAACAAAAAATTATTTCGAGAAAGTCTTAGAATACCTTTATCGGCATAAGTTAGAAACCGCCACGGATTTTGTAAGTGAGCGTCGGTAGCCATCCAAACACTTAAAATCTGTTCTTCGGTATTAACGTGTGTCTTTTTGTCTATTGATGTCATTCTTGATTTTTGTTTTGACATTGTGACCTCCTAACTAGAAACCCTTTGCATTGACCATACCCCATCACATGGACCTGACTCATCCGTCCAGCTAGAAAATACCTAGGCGTAGAATATGCGCAATCATTATTATATATAGTTTTTATTCTCTTTGAGCAAAATTCATCGTTTGACGGTCTGCGAGTTTATCTAGATTTGGATTTTCTAATAAGGTTTTTATAAGAACTGCAAGATCAGAAGTGTCAAAGACTCTTCCAAAACATGCATTTGCACCAACATCATAAGTTTTCTGAATCCATTGTTTTGGACTTAAGTCTGGTGAATCCGCCAAGCCAATAATTATTGGAAAACAAGGAATATTGGGCTTGGTTCGTATTAGCCTGCAAAATTCAAGACCATCATTTCTGTCTTGATTCCACCACGGAAGTATCAATAGATCTGGCGGATTATTGCTGATAACTGATAAACCTTCATCGCATGAGGGGACAACCTCAACAATGTAACCAAGTTTTTTAAGAAAATATAAAAACAAATTTTGAATGTCTGTTTCATCTCAAATCACGAGGATGCGAGCTGACAATTTACTTTCATTGCTCATAAATATTTAGCCTTTTGTGACCAAAACCTACCCCATCGCATGGACCTGACTCATCCGTCCAGCCAGAAACATTGTTTAAGATTTGTCTAGTTTCATTATTGATTTGTAACCACATCTTGTTTTGCTTGCATGAAACTCTCAACTTTTTTGCCAATAATCATATAACGAAACGGTTTTCCTTGGATTGCCATTATTGCACCAATAATTCCATATGCAATAAAGAAAAATCCACCAATAAAAATAGCCCCAAACACTAAAAATGGAATCATAAAAGCCAGGCCAAAAACTGGATCAACGGATTGCGAGTTTCCAGAAGGTGCTACAAAAGGCATGGTTAAAAATGTGGTAAAAAAAGACAGTATGTAACATCCCATGGCAACAAAATATGCTGCAATCATGATGAGTTGATAGGCTAATGCTTGAAGGGCTTGAAAAGCCACGTATTTCGATTTTCCTTTTTGTGTTACCCAAATGATTATTGGAGCAATAATTCCTAACATGGGTAGAAGCGCTGAGCCGTGAGACAAAGCAGCCATTACTTTTTCATCTTGGGTTGGAGAGAGTGTGTCAAAGTTTGTCATTATCTATTCCTTTATTTGAGATACAGTTTTGCAAGGGAATGCCACCCCATCGCATGGACCTGACTCATCCGTCCAGCCAGAAAATGCTAAGCCTCAGAAAATTACTTGACTGCGGCATGTCTTGTTGGGCAGATCTTTTTTCAAGGATTTAGGTTGCTTATTACAATTTCTTTTCCCAAATTCGGTTTTTATACTCAAGCCAAATTTCTTCAAATATTTTCGCAAGTTTTATATCTCTGACTGATGGTTTATAGCCTATATTGAAAGTTGTTAGCCAAACTTCGAGACGATTAAATGTATTTTCCCATCTTGGATGGTGATTAATTTGATTAATTCCAAGCTTCGTCACTTCATTCATATATTCAAACGCCAACTCAAATGTTGGAAATTCATAAACACGGTGTAGCTCACGTCTAAAACCACCTGGCGCATTATGTTCTTCGTTTTCAACAATCTCCCATTCTTTATATTCACTTAAGAACTTTCTCTCATCATCATCATTTATTTGAGCTGGTGATTTTCCAACACGTGGCGTTGCAACTGGTTGTAAAATCTTAGGCTGCAATTTTAGTTTTATTAATTGCTCCTTTAATTCATCAAAATCATGATGACCTCTTGTATCTAGCAACTTAATACCTTGATAAGTACTCAACTCGCTTAACTCATCATTCAAGTCTTTAGCATCTGGCATTTGAATATTGCCAAACAAAACAGGAATAATTGTGATTCTTTCTCCTTTTGTCTTACGTTTTAATGACATTGAGACCTCTTCGCGGACCCAATCACCTGGAACATCAATACGGCGTCGACCACTTTTCTCATCTTTTGCATGAAGCCATTGCGGCCCAATTACAATAAGGACTATTTCAACATTACTTAGAGCGTCTTGAATTTCTTGAGGCCATTTTGCACCAGGTATGATGGTCGATTGGTCAAAGAAAATTGTATTTGCTCCGAAATACTCTTTTAATTCAGCAGCCATCCGAATAGAGATTTCACGAGAGTCACTTCGTCTGTAAGAGATAAAAACTTTAGCCATATACGCACACATCCTAAAACCAAAATTGTTTATTATTCACAATAGAAATCAGAAATGCTTCATTAGGTCCATTCACTGAACGCAGAGGTTTAAAACCATTATTACTACGAGAATTTTTTTTGCATTTTTGCCCAGTTAACAAATTCTTTCTTGTCTTGAAAAACTTTGTCATATTCTCCAGTTTTTTCTGGAACTGTTAGGCAATTATTGGCTATTCGTTGATAAAGCTCTTTATAACGTTCAACATCACCTTCATCTGTAATTACTTTATAGATACGTCGATGTTTGCCTCTAAAAAACGAGACTGCAAAGTTATCGTGTATTGCAAAATCTTTATCCCATTCATCAGTTATCAACTTACCTAAACTTTCAGTACTAATAATGCTAACTTGGATTTTGTTTTCTATTTGCTGTAGGATTTTCTTGTGAATTATTTTGTCGCCGAAATTACTTTTTGGCACCACGAATATACGTTTGATAGAAACTCCATTCTTAATAAGTTTCAAATTGTGGTTGTAATACTCAGTTGCAGTCTCTTCACCCCAGAAATCAAAATCATTATTACTTAACGCAAGGAAATCTCTCTTTACTGCTGACACAAAATGTCCTGACACTTTATCAAAAAGGTCGCCCTCAACGATAAGTGTTCCCTTTTCAAAATCCCTTAATTGTTTTTCATAATGGTTTACCAAATCGACAATAGAAGAACGCATGGGTTCGCTAACTCTTCTTCCATTAACATCAATAGATTCTTCATTTGATCTAACCATAACTTGCGCTCTAGCAAAATCGCCAAGTATCTTCCATTCTTTTTCACTAAGCCAAGGGATAATTTCTCCAAGTTGAGAAATTCTATCTCGACTTTGAGTGAATTGAAATTCGCGAAGAGTTGAGCGTAGTAAATTCGTTAGGCTCTTTACATCTTCAGAATTAAACTTATTCTGGAGTAATTGTATTTCTTCAGATAAAAAGTCAATTGCGCCATATTTCTGGCGCGCCCAACCACCTTCGAGTTCTGGCAGGGTATGATAAAGGTCAACCGCTAATTTTTCTTTTAATTCAGATGGGGAAGACCAAAAGTTAACTAGGCGTCCATCTTGAATCCTAGAAATGAATTTTTTCAATCTATCTTGCTTTACCGCGTTTTCTGTCTTATCAAACTTAATATCCTTTTTTATATATACTCTTACAGGCACTCCTTTCTTCATTGCATAGTCATATTCCATCTCTGTATAACTTCGCTTGTCATTTTTAGGACTACTGCCATATCTACCACCTACTATAACTATATATAAATCACATTGGTCTATCATTTTCTGTATTAATTCCCAAGTTCCATCATTATTACTTGGAAATAATTCCATGCCAACAGGAAAACAGTCTACCTTTAATAATGTATGGATAATTTCGCGACGTTCTTCCTGCAAATCGACATAAGTAGAACTTACAAAAACTTGATAATATTTCTTAATTTTTTCAGTCATAATATTTCTCCATATTCTAATATTTAACTAAATGGCCCAAAATATTTTTGCAATCTGTTACCTGTCAATGTCCTACTGTGAAGCATTCAACTCTTTGCACAAACCTTGCCTACCCG
>JAXLVT010000057.1:0-10906 GCA_046328925.1 Anaerolineales bacterium | reverse complement strand
CGCCATTTCAGCGTATGCAGGTTTGTTGAGCAGATTGGAACGAGCACCTACGGAACGTCAGAAGCAGTCCGCATTCACGATGAGATCACAGGGGTAGCTTTGCATCTCCCGCTGGCATAATCGTACAGTCTCTACCCCTTTCAAAATTGTAGCTAACTTCCATTGCAGGGCAGGGTTATAATGCGTATCCATTCAACCAAACTGAGGAGGAGCAATGCTCAATAAGCTGTTATTTCACCGTTTTCCGAACCTGAAAAGCTGGCTCACACGCATTCAATATGAGCTGGTCTCCACCTTTGATAAAGATAAAAACGCTATCTTTATGAATTTTGGGTATACCGCTCATCATCAGGGAAATGAGCCAATTTCTCTGGATGAAAACGAGGAGATACATCGCTACCCGATGCAGCTGTATCATCACGTGGCAAAACATATAGAGTGGCAAAATGTTGATGCGTTAGAGGTCAGCTCTGGGCGAGGTGGAGGCGCGCATTTCATCATGCGGTATTTCAAGCCAAAGTCCTACACTGGCGTGGATTTTTCCACACGAGCCATCGAGTTTTGCCGCGAACATTACAACCTTGAAGGTCTCAATTTCCGTCACGGCAACGCTGAAGACTTGGCCTTTCCTAACAATTCCTTTGATGTAGTGGTCAATGTAGAAGCATCGCTCTATTATCCGAACATCACAAAATTCTTTGAACACGTTAGGCGTGTGCTTAAACCGAATGGGTATTTTCTTTATACCGATTTGCGTTACGAAGAAAAAGTTGAAGTTTGGCATACACAGTTAAAGAGCATGGGATTGAAATTGATCAAAGAGGAAGATATTACGGAGAACGTATTGAAAGCCATGGAAATGGATCGTGAGCGCCGCATTGCATTGGTGGATAAATATGTGCCAGGCATTCTACGAAAACCGTTCTATCACTTTGCGGGGGTTACTCCTAACTCTCCCAATACGTTGCCTCATTTAGATAACCGCAAATATTGGTACTTTGTTTTGCAAAAAGTGCAATAGCAAGGTTGCATAACAGAAAAAATTCACCTTATAAAAATAAAAACACTCGGCATTTTATGGCGGGTGTTTTTATAAAATCATTATTCCATTCAACAGAGGTATATGTGAAAAGACGTCCATTTTTTATACTTGTTTCAATTTTAGCTGTGCTCAGTTTAGTGCTATCTGCCTGCGGGACTGAAGATACCGTTGATGAAACATTCACCGAAGAAGCAGCGACGGAAGCGCCAGTCACCGATGTAGCTGCAACAGAAGCCCCTGCCGCAACAAGTGCGTCCTGGGGATGTGGTATTCGATTTTGGCTTTAATCCAACAGAGAACGGCTAGCTTTGAAAACTATGGCGATGACATCCCTGCCACGAATTTGACAGCGACTGAATTGCGCTGCATGTTTGGCGATGAAGTTTGTGCACAGATCAATGGGGATGAGTGTATTTTGACCCCGCCTGCTGAACAGTGGATGGAAGGCGTGTCAACGGTGATATGGCGGGTGGTCACTGGGGAAGGGATGGCCGTGCTCAGTTTTAATGATGTACACGGGTCAGGCTTTCCATCCGATTTTGGCGGTACAGTGGCGAGTGACCTGGATATCAATGACGAAGTGCTGTAAAAAGAGATTGCTTATTGGTGGCCGCAAGCAGCTGACCCAACCGCATCAAGCGTTATCCATGGCACAATTAATGGAAATTTTGCAAACCATCGAACAGATGGATGTAAACGGCGAGATTCTTACACCGCGCTGGTATTTATAACGACCGTGGAGAAGGCCACGCGATCATCCATTTGGCGTGGAAGACAAAGGCGATGTTTGTATGCCATCCTTGTGTACGATAATAATTATCCTATGAAGTCCGCGAGCTTTTTGTTGACCGTGACAACTCCTGACTTACGAGACATCCATCAATCCGCAAGTCGATCTGGATGTTTGGTCTGGTAATGCAGATACTGGCACTCTCGATCTCAATTCCCACCTCTGCCCGCCTTGAAGTTCAAAATTGTCCCTTCTGTGAAGGCGGATACAAGAATGGCAAGTGGCCAAGCTCAGTCAGCCGCTCAATCAGATTCCTTGATGGCAAAGGTCATATCCTTATCACAGATGAAAATGGCAACCGCCTCGGATATGTAGATGGGAAAGGTCATTAACGAAATCCCTGGGGCTTTATAACAAGTATCGAATGGGCGCCAATGGAGAAACTCCTGAACCGATTTATTCGATCCCATCTGATCTGGATGTAACAGTTAGCATTGACGGTACTGAACTGACCGAAGAAACTCTCACTGAACGCCTGATGATGATCGGTAGAGGCTTTATATCGGCGTGGAAGGCATTTCCTGCTCCCTGGACAAGTAGACACAGCTTCTTTTCTACCCTGCCGATGAGACCATCGCATACGAAACGACTTCCGATGAATCACCCAGCATCATCTTCGGCGTTGAAAATCCAAACGCAGAAGCCGATTACTATTTCGGAAGTCTATGGCGCGGATATGGTCGGCGGCGGCACCATCACAGCCTGGTTGGATAGCAAAGTTGAAGTGACTTGATCATCAACACGGAGAAATTGAACGGCGAAGGTAATTTCAACTTCTATCCTTACCTGCATCACAGACAAACTGGAAGAAGAATTTTCAGCCGAAGATATTGCCCTTTAAAGAAGGTGTTGGTCTGCACAAACTACGCAGAGTGGACAAATGCAAATCCGCAAGGTATGTACTTTGGTGTTGACCTGAACGGTGACGGTCAGATCGATGATGAGTACGTGGTGGATGACAATCAACCATAAAGTAAATCAAAGGCGCGCCATGAGGCGCACCTTTTGATTTACAATACTGTCATACACTACAGTTACTTTTCAAGGAGTACATCATGCAAACCATAAGCGAAGATATCGGCCATTCTCTTTCGTGAAATCACGGAACATCACATCTACAAACGTCTCGCAAAAAGAATAAAATCGGCAGAAAATGCAAAGATCCTCGACCAGATCGCAGAAGATGAATTGCGTCACTACAAAGGTTGGAAGGAATACACCAACGAAGAAGTCCAACCACGTTGGTTTTTTGTGTGGTTTTATTATCTCGTCAGTCTCCTTTTTGGGTTCACATTCGGCGTCAAACTAATGGAGATGGGCGAAGAAAAAGCACAGGTCAATTACGAAGCTGTCTCCAAGGTCATCCCAGAAGCAACCAAATACCAAGATGAAGAAGATAAGCATGAACATCAGCTTATTGAAATGTTGGATGAAGAACGCCTCCAATATGCTGGCTCTGTGGTCCTTGGCTTGAACGATGCGCTTGTTGAATTAACTGGCGCTCTGGCCGGGCTGACACTTGCTCTACAAAACGTAAAGCTGATCGCCCTTTCAGGACTCATCACAGGCATCGCTGCATCCCTCTCCATGGCTGCCAGCGAATATCTCTCCACCCGCTCAGAAGAAACATCCAAGCATCCCGTGCGCGCCGCAGTGTACACAGGCATTGCCTACATCATCACCGTAACTTTGCTCATCCTTCCTTACCTTCTTTTTGAAAGTTATTACCTCGACCTCGGCATTGCGCTAACCACGGCTGTTCTCATCATCGCAATCTTTAACTATTACATTTCCGTCGCGAAAGGCGAATCATTCCGCGAGCGGTTTGTAGAAATGGCTGGCCTGAGCCTTAGCGTAGCCGCCTTCTCGTTTGTGATCGGCTACTTCATCCGCACATGGCTTGGGGTTGAAATATAGATTTTCTTTGAAGGGCGAGGCTGTATGATGCCCCGCCCTTAATACATCATAAATTATGAAAATATTAACGGTAGATATTGGTACAGGCACACAAGATATTTTTCTTTACGATTCGAATCTCGACATCGAGAACGGATTCAAACTCGTCCTGCCATCCCCCACCATGATGATTCATCGGCGTCTGAAGCAGGCGCTTCCTTCCCGCCGCCCCATCCTGCTGACTGGACATCAAATGGGCGGCGGCCCCTCAGCATGGGCAATCGAAGAATATGCACGTGCTGGAATCCCAGTGTATATGACGCCCTCAGCGGCCACAACGCTGAATGATGAACTGGATAAGGTGGAGAAGTTGGGGATCAGAATAGTTGGTGAAGACGAAGTAAAAAGTCTAACGGCAAAGGTCGAAAGTCTGGAGTTGAAAGACTTTGATTTCAAATTACTCGCCAAGACTTTTGCAGATTATGGCGTATCGTTGGATGATATAGAAGCCATTGCCGTTGCTGTTTTTGACCACGGTAATGCGCCTGCAGGAGTTTCAGACAGGCAATTTCGATTTGATTATTTGGATGAACGAATCAAAGCAGAAAATTCACTTTCGGCTTTTGCCTATCTTTCCAATAACATACCCAAAATTATGACGCGCCTTCAATCTGTAGCAGACTCGGCTCAAGATTTGCCCTGTCCATTGGTAGTGATGGATACCGCCCCTGCCGCAATCCTCGGCGCGAACTTTGACCCCACGGTGATGAAGCGCAAGAGAAAAATCATCTGCAATGTGGGCAACTTTCACACTTTGGCGTTTCGTTTGGGAGAAGATGGGATCGAAGGTGTCTTTGAACATCACACAGGCGAGATTGATCTGCCAAAGTTGGAGTCGTTGATACAAAGATTGGCAGACAGTTCATTGAAGCATGAAGATGTGTTCAATGATATGGGACATGGTGCATTGATGTATGCACAAAGTCCATTCGAGTTTGGGGAAGATGATTTCGATGTGGTGGTGACAGGGCCGAGAAGAAATCTGTTCAATCGTCAATCTGAAATTGAAAATCATAAATCGCTCCGTCCGTACTTCGCTACTCCCTTCGGTGACATGATGATCGCGGGGTGCTTTGGGTTGCTGGCGGCTACAGCGGAGATTCTGCCGAATGTGACTGAATCAGTTATCGGGTCGTTAAGAGGCGTGCGCGGACGCGGGGTCGCTCCGTGGGATGGATAGTCGATCTTCAGAATAGTACTGACAAAAATCAATAATAAAAAGGACAGAACTATCTGTCCTTTTTATTTTACATATTGTACAATAATAAAGTATACAGTCTATGCTTTGAAAGGAGACGAAATGGCTGAACAAATACAAGGGTGCGCACGCGTCACGGGCACAGTAACAAATGACAAGTCAAGAGACACGGATACACCTGAACCAATTGAAAAGAAGGAGATGACAATGACAGCACGAGTTGGCCAAAAGGCCCCAGATTTTACAGCACCCGCCTACTATAAAGGCGGCTTCACTCCAGTTAAGCTTTCTGACTTTGCAGGAAAATGGGTTTTGTTGTGTTTCTATCCAGGTGATTTCACCTTTGTCTGAGCAACTGAAGTATCGGCGGTCGCCGATCAATACAGCAAACTGCAAGAGTTGGGTGTGGAAGTTATATCAGTAAGTGTCGACAGTCACTTCGTTCACAAGATGTGGAATGATTATGAATTAACGAAGATGGTGGATGGCGGCGTGCCTTTCCACATGGCATCTGATCAAGCTGGGAATGTGGGGCGTGCATACGGCGTGTGGGATGAAAATCAAGGAATTGAACTGCGTGGGCGCTTCATCATTGACCCTGATGGTGTTATCCAAGCTATGGAAGTGATGACCCCGCCTGTGGGACGCAAACTCGCGGAGACCATCCGTCAGGTGCAAGCGTTCCAGCACGTGCGTGCAAGCAAAGGAACAGAAGCCACTCCCGCTGGTTGGGAACCTGGTCAATTGGTGTTGAAGCCTGGTCCAGCCTTGGTAGGCAAAGTTTGGGAAGTGTGGAATCCCAAAATGGAAAAGTAATTTCAAAGCATATCATTCGTACGAGGCTTCATGTAAAATACATGAGGCCTCGTTTTTTATCAAACACAACTAACAAAGGAGTTGAATATGAAGCAGCATCTACATTTAATCACTTTGGGTGTGCGGGATTTTGAGAAATCGAAAAAATTCTATACTGAAACTCTTGGCTGGAAACCATCGAGCGCCAGCCAGGAGGATGTTGCGTTTTTTCAGGCGGGTGGCGTTGTGTTGGCAATTTATCCGCGGGAGAAACTGGCAGAGGATGCGATGACTAGCCCAGCAGGAAATGGTTTTTCTGGCATAACTCTGGCATACAATGCCAAAAGTGAATCAGAAGTAGACGAGATCATAAGGGATTTGAAAGCAAAGGGTGTGAAGATCGTGAAAGAACCGCAGAAAGTATTTTGGGGCGGTTATAGTTCCTATTTTGCTGACCCTGATGAGTATCACTGGGAATTGGCGTACAACCCATTTTTTGAATTCGACGATAAAGGAAATTTGAAATTGGGGTAAGGATTTTATGGAAGGGTAAGGTCATACCGCTGTTCGGTAACGAGTTTTCCAAACGTAGTTGATTCTTTTTCTTCTGCCAATTGAAAGCCATAACGCTTATACAATGAGATGGCGGCGTGAAGTTCGCTAGTTGTCCATAGGTATGAATGCTTGTACCCACACTCATGCAGAAAGTCCATATACAAGTTCATAAGTTTTGAGCCAAGGCCTGCGCCTCGATATTCAGGGTCGATCAAAAAATAACGCAATTGTGCAGATTCACCGCGATCCATCAGTAAAAGAAAACCGATCATTCTGCCCTTATGTTCACAGACCCAAACGCGGTTTCGCTTTGGGTCATATTGTTCTTTGAACTCCACGAGACCATTGGCAACATAATTCTCGAACTGAATTCCGAAGTTATATTCCCTGCTGTAGAGTAAACCGTGCATGTAGATGATATAGCCCATATCTCCTGGTTGAAGTACAGTACGAATGGCAATATCGTTAAGGATGATTTTGTTGTTCATGCATTAATCATATCATCGACAAGTTGTACTGGTACGAATATCCCATAGCCGCTAAAAAGAGACTCCATATAATCCTCGTTTATGTTCAAATATATTGCGCGGGGTGCCGCTATCATTTTTTTCCTACTTGGTCTTATTGGGTCCGTATATATAGTCAGAATCCTATATGGTGCATATCAACAGTCGGACATAAAAAAAGAGTGGATCCAAATCCCCTCTCCAGATGAGCGATTGATCACATTGAAAATAGGTGACACTGGAGAAATTTTCGCGGATGGCGAAAACGGCGGGCTATATCTGTTTTCGACGTACCCTGAACTTGAATGGAAAAAAATAAATAGCACGGAAAATGCGCTCACAGAAACAAAATGTACCCCCGTCACAGACGATATATACAAAATTGAGCCGATGCCAGGCGCAGTCAAGATGCAAGTAAGCGTGGATTGCGGCCCCACAGCGGGGGCAATTTATATAAACGTGGACCTGCTTGAAAATGGCGAGACTTGGTATTCCAGAAAAACGAGCAATTCCCTGGCGACAGTCGGTTTGTTCGTGCTTACCCCCATTTACATAATCATTGATCTTATGCTTTATATAACCAGTATATTCTTCCTTGCACTCGATATCATTATCACGTTCAGGAGAAAGTCAAGGCAGGCAGTTCCCCAGAAGATTTGTCTGGGGCACAAAGAGAAAAACTATAAAGATCTCTTTGTGCTCTGTGATTTTAGTGGTGAGTTCTTTCCATTGGCATAAGCGGGGATTTGGCAACTGTAGGGGATATAATGCCAACATCAATTCTTTACCAAGGAGAATATTCGATGTGTGGAATTTTCGGTTACGTTACTAATAAAGAAGAAGCACTCGGGCCGATCTTGATCGCGGCAGCGAGGGGACTCACGTATCGCGGATATGATTCGTGGACGGCGACCATCAACAACGGAAAGATTGATTTACGTAAGGATACTGGCAAAGTGGCTTCAGTGGCGGCGAAATATAACATCGCGGAAATGCGCGGACAGCGCGGCATTACGCAGTTGCGCTGGGCGACCTTTGGTGAGGCAACTCAATTCACAACCGCATTTGGATTCAAATGGTGACATGGTTGGCGCGCATAACGGCAACGTGGTGAACAACGTGGAGATTGCGCTTGGAATTCATGGCAGAGGGAATGACCGTCCGTTCGCAGAATGACGGTGAGACTTTTATGTCCATACCAGGTGGAGAGATATATCAGCCGCGGATATGAATTCATCGATGCGATTCGGCTTGCGTATGGCGACCTCGAAGGCGATTATGCTTTTGTCATCGGGCGCGCAGATGATGACAAATTGTACGCGTTCAAAAAGGCTCTGGCATGGTCATCGGCATCGGCGATGAGCTACCGCCTTTCGTCTGACCTGCCATCCATTTTGCCGCTGACCCGCGAAGTCATTCGTCCGCAGGATGGGGAGATCGTGACGTTGTGGGCAGACCGCGTGGAAATGAGTCTGTCAAAGATGGCAAACAAATTCAACGAATGCCAGAAACAATTACGGAGTCGATGGATGCGGTGCAAAAGGGCGGGTATCCGCATTTTATGTTGAAGGAAATCCACGAGCAGGCGCAAGTCGCGCGTGAGTTAATCCATTTGTTGGATGGCAGCGCGGAAGTGCAGCCGCTTGTTGAAAAAATGAAAAATGCGCGTCATCTGTACTTGATCGGATGCGGCACAAGTTATCACGCGGCGGCGGTGGGCTCGGTGTACATCGCGCGAGCTCGCAGGGGTTGACCGCCATCCCCCGTGCTTGCGCCGCAATTCATCGCGCAATACGCGCCCTGCGGTGGGATACGAGGGCGTGGGGATTTTCGTCAGCCAATCGGGCGAAACAAAAGATGTATTGAATGCGTTGGAAAAGGAAGCGCGCGGCATGGCTTGTTTTGGATTGGCGAACGTAGTGGGCTCGACGTTGACAAAAGCCGCTTCATTCTGTCTACCCTTGTGCTGCGGATACGAAATCAGTGTTCCCGCTACGAAAACATTTACCAACCAGGTCGTGACGTTCCTGTATCTTGCGTATCGTCTGGCTGGCAAAGACACAAAAGAACTTTTGCGAATCCCTGAATTGATGGAGCAAACGCTAGAGATGGTTGCGCCACAGATCGAAGTGATCGCGAAAGACATCAATGAGTGGAACGATATGTATTGTCTCGGCTACGGCGCGACGTATCCAATTGCATTGGAAGGTGCGTTGAAATTAAAAGAGATCACCTACGCCCATTGCGAAGGGATGCTTTCAACTGAATTCAAGCACGGACCGCTCTCCGCAGTAAGCAAGGGATTCCCAATTGTCTTTGTCGCGGGGCCGAACGACGTGCCGCTTATCATCAGTGGGATCAATGAAGTAAAAGTGCGTGGTGCACGCACGATCACCATCAGCGAAGAGGATTCCCGCCTGCGTGCCAATGGTGATGATCTGGTGGTCATTCCAAAATCTGATCCACAGATTTCTGCTTTACTCGGAGTATTACCGTTGCAATTGCTTTCGTATCACATGAGCGTGATGCGCGGGTTCGATCCTGACTTCCCGAGGAATTTGTCCAAGACGTTGACGGTGGATTAGGTAAAGATTTTGTGAAGAGAGTATTTCCAAGAAAACGAGAATTAAACGTGAAAATTGTAGGCTAAAATTATGGTCTAACAAAAAAGTTCATAATAAATCTAAACTTTCTCACTTTGTCTTACATAGTCTGGTGGAGGATCATATGGAACAAATTGTAGGTTCATTAGAAGCAAAAAAATTACCTGTAGATAAATTACTTCTGGATCCAAATAATCCAAGAGTTCATGCATTCAAAACAAACACACCTGTAAATAAAATACCTGAAACAGCAGTTCAGAATAGAGCACTTACTGATATTGCAGATATGGGCGTTGATGAGATCAAAGATTCAATTCTTCAAGTTGGGTTCTTGCCGATCGACAGAATAGTAGTGGTACCACTGAAGCCTGATTCTGGATATTATGTTGCAATTGAGGGAAATCGGCGTTTAGCTTCTATAAAAAGTATTCTTAAAGATGCTGATGAAGAAGGTCTTGAGATCCCGTCTGAAATTTTATCAACACTACAGAATATAAACGTGTTAGTACTTACCAACGAGACCTACGCTGCATCCAGTTCTTCACAATTGTTGATCCTAGGATTGAGACATATTTCTGGCGTAAAAAGTTGGCAACCATATCAACAAGCGAAAGCACTTGTTAAACTTACTCAAAATAATGCATCAATCACTGACGCAGCAAAAGCAATAGGAATTGGGCGCTCAACCGCGTCTTGGATGCAAAAAGCTTATTATGCATTTGAAAATATGCGAAAAAACGAGTATGTTGAATTGCCCAGAGATGAAAGCAAAGCATCTTCCTTATTCTCATTTTTTGTTGAGCTTTTGAAAGACAGCTATTTAAGAACTCACTTTGAATGGTCTGATGATAAAAACGAGTTCATAAATTCGAACGAAATCCTTAAGTTTTATGAATGGATTGGCGTCGTAAAGAATGAAGATAGCGAAGGCAACGAAAAAGCCAGACAAATTTCTGGTGCGCTAGAAGTCAGAAAGTTAGCTGCTGTTTTACAAAACCCAGATGCAAAACGTGCTTTTGAAGCTGGAGACACGATTGTCCAAGCGTCCTTGAGAATTGAGGAACAAATACCTGAACAAGATTACTCAAAAATATTGCGTGACATTGAAAGCGAAATAAATAATCTTCCCAGCACTTTTGTGCGCCGCATGAATGCTGACGACCGTGTATTAATGAAAAAGATGATCGAATTATTAAATGAACACTTGAGCACATCTAGAGATGGAACTTCTTGAATTTTTAATTAACGAATTAAGAAGTACAAGTAATTCTTTGCCAATTGAGCTTTTGGCAAAGAATTACTTGCGCCATCATTTAAATGTTTCAGAAACTTCTATTGAATACTGTTCGAAATTAATGGAAGTTGAGAATCAAATTACTCGTACAGTCAAAAGAGAAAATAAAAAGTTTACTAATGATAACTCCGAGTTGCCTTTCGAGATAACTGGTTCATCAAAAAATC
>JAXLVT010000056.1:0-11002 GCA_046328925.1 Anaerolineales bacterium | reverse complement strand
ATAATCTTTGTTGGAGTCGTAGCCTTCTGCTACAAATATTTCATGATTTGTCCAACCTTCGGAACGAAGGTTACGGTCCAGACCAAGATACAAAACAAAATTTGAAACAGATGGTTTGGATTCTTCAATGCTACGGACGTAATCAGTAGGAAGATGTTCACGCCCAACAAACTTGAGCAGTGTATCGGGAGAGTTGGCGTTGCTGATGATGACATCTGCCTCGACGCGTAATCTCTTCTCGGTTTCAACTGCTACTGCGCGTCCATCCTTAATCTCGATCTTGTTGACTGTTTGCTTATAGCGAATCTCACCGCCAAATTTTTTAAACGTGGCTTCGAGTGCGCGGCTCATCGCCATGCTTCCACCTTCGGGATAATATGCGCCAACAAGATGATAGCTAACCCATGGAAAGATGAAGACTGCTGCATTAAGTTTTTCTGGTGGAAGTCCGTAGTATCCCCACAAGGTGGAGAATACAGATTTGAGTTCTGCATCTTGAATGAATTGATTCATGTATTCATCCCAAGAAATAGACATGGCCGCCAGCATTTTTGGATACAAGGCTGGCATTTTTTCGATTGATGGGCGAATGCCTGCGTCACCTTCGGCACCAAAACGGCGGACCTGCCAGTACGTCTCCACCATATCCGCAATCATATTGTGGATGCCTTCACGTTCATGTGGAAAGAGGCGCACCAGTTCTGTTTCGTATTCAACAATATCTGCATGGGCAACAACTTCATGTTTAGGAAAACGTGCTGTATAGAATGGATCTATACGATGAAAATGGACCTGATCAAACACTTCCAGATCTTTCAATGCCGAATATGCCCATCCACCTGGAGCCGCGCCATCGAGTGCATGCAAGGCGACTTCAAAGCGATATTTTCCGCGTCGAAATTCATGAGCGTATCCGCCTGGGACAGTATGATGTTCGAGTATGAGAACTTTCTTCCCCGCCTTTGCGAGGTATCCTGCGGCGCTCAGCCCTCCCAGACCTGCGCCGATGACAACCACATCAAATTTTTCCATTATGTTTTTTCCTTTTTATTCTTTCACCAATTGACTGTGCCAATATACAAATATTGGCGCCCCGATGATTTCCAACGCTGTAAACCCAATAAACGGGATAGGTGGTAATCCAATAATGAACATGGAAATCAACCGTCCCACGCCGCCAAGAAAAATCATGCCCCACAAAACACGATAAAGCGCAAAATGCTTTTCAAGCGAACTTACGGTTGCAAGAACGGTAATGCCTAGTCCTGTAGCCAAACACCGCCGAGGAAGCGCAGCTCACTATCAAGCAGTGGTGAATGCGGTAAATTCAAATTCACAATCAGAGGATCATAGATTCCATCATGGTCAGCACACCAGTGATGGTCGGGACAAGTCCCAGGATCATAAGAAACGCTTGTATTAATTTTCGCGACATTATCCCTCCTTGGGTAATTCCAACTTGGGCAACTTGCGGACTCGTGGCAAGGTCTTCTTCAGCCATGCAACTTCATTCTCGTAATAGTTGGTGCCATAATCCAAAGTCAGTTGCCACAGGTCACGCAGGCGCTTGATACCAATCTGCTTATAGTTTTCATCAATATTTGCCTGCGCTACCTCGCATTGTTTTAAGTATTCCTGAATGGCTTCGATTCGTTTTTCAAACAAAGCAACGATGTCTTCATTGGTAATTCCGTGAGCAAAGAAAACCTGAATGAGCCATGCCTCACGTGTGACTTCAAGAGGAAGCGGAGTGGAAACCCAGCGACGCAATTCGCCTCTTCCTTCGTCTGTAATTTGATACTGTTTTCTGTTGGGTTTACCTTCTTGTTGAATGACTTCTGATTTGACGAAGCCTTCTTTTTCAAGACTCTCCAACGCCTTGTAAATGTGGCTCTGCGTGGCAGACCAGAAATGGGTGATGGACTGATCGAAGAATTTTTTCAAGTCATACCCAGACATGGGCTGGTATTCAAGAAAACCGAGGATGGCATGTGCGAGAGGCATGGAAATCTCCTTAACTCCACAAAATGGGTTTGGTAACCATGAAGAATGTGATGACGATGGTCAGAAGAACGATAACAGTACCGAGGATGATTCCGTTACGAGCTACACGCTGGTATTTGGGGTCGTCAGCACCTTTGGTTTCAGCAAGCTGCTGTTGCTTCTTGAGCATGGGGGCGTAAACGAACAAGCCAAGAATTGAAATGACAACATACAAACTCAGCGCAACCGTCATCCACGGTGTGGAGTAATGAATGACGCCGACAAGTCGCATCATGATTTCGCCTGTGATGTAGGCCAGCACATAAGATGGATTGGCTATCCAATTATCGAGCACGCGGATGGTGCTGAGAGTGAACACCAAAGTCTCGCGGTTTTTGGGAACTCGCATGAACCAGGGAAAGTAGGTGAGGTTAGCTCCTAGCGAAACGATCGCGCAGAGAATGTGGATCCATTTAATGATTGCGTATAGTTGCATGGTGTTTGCTCCTGACTGATTTATATATCTATGTAGATATATTACTTTTTAGTTTTATATCTGTCAAGAGGTAAAAGGAAAAATCCCCTGATTTCCAGAGGATTTTTTTCGAATGACTTGTGTTTGGTTTACATGCGCCTTGTACCACTTGGTAGCTTTGAAAGGCGAGAATGGCAAACAAAAGTCCCATGTATGTGCTACGTAATAGGAAGAAACCTGCCAGCGCCATGATCGCTCCCGCAATCACAGACAGCCAAAGGGATTGATTCCATCGTATGGATCGTTCATCAGCAAAAGATAACGGGCAACGTTACCTCCATCCAGAGGATAGACAGGAACGAGGTTAATAATTCCCAAAAAATATTGACCCAAAGCAGAGTAATCACAAGCGTGTTTATGATATCGTTTCCATTTGGAAATTGATAATGTCGGAATAACGCCAAATAAAGAAGTAAGAAATATAGTGCCTCCTGCAATTGCTGTAGTGATAAGTACCAAAATAGCAAAGAAGAATCCTGCCCCGGGGGCCAGCAAGAGAAATTAAAATTTCTTGAAACGGGCTCAGTGCAATGTTGGCGTAACTGCCACCCCAAGGATTTGCTCAGGAATGGTCAATCCACCAGTACCATGCAGAACAATCTGCGAACGTTGACTGTAGAAGCGCATCGCGAATGCATGTCCCAGCTCGTGGATAAGGATAGAAATGAACATCGCGAATATCCATATCACTATATGAATTATGCTGCCAGAAGAGGAACCGAAGAGAATGGCGATCAACCAAAACAGTGGGTGAACGCGAACAGGAATGCCTGCAACTGAAAAACGTAAGTCGTATTGAGTTTGTGGTGAGATTGAAAAAGAAACATGAGAGTGTTATTCCTTATAAAACACCGTGTACATCAAAAGAGACTGCGTTGGCAGTCTCTTTTTTGATGTTGAATTTTATAAAGTCTTACGATGACTCTTAATTGTGAATAATCTTGAATGTCATTCTCGTATATGGATTCAGTTTCCTTGGGAAAGTTGACTTACGATTCCCCATAGTGTTTCCACGATCTGCTTCATCCATCACCGCAGGTGACCAAGCCGCTTCTTTGCAATTCGTATCGAAGTATTTCCTTCGTCACACCTTCCACTTCAGGCGAAGAGGCGAGATGGACGGACGAGCGCGCCGCTTTTGCTGCGGATTTTCCGCCATCGTCGCGCACCATCAACTTGAAAACAGGGAACATCCAACGCATGGCACGCGGCAGCATCTCGGGCGTCACACTGCGGGTCATGTTCGTGCTGGCTTGCCCAGGGTAGCAGACGTTGATCGTCACGCCTTTTTCGCGCTGGGCAAACTCGTACATCAACGCCATCATCGCAAGTTTCGTTTGCGAGTAAGTGTTCAATCCATCAAACGATTTTTCCGATTGCAGGTTGTCCATGTCCAACTTGGCGGGTACATCGCCGCCCATGAGCGTGACCACGCGTGGCGATGAACTTTTCTTCAACGAGTCCCATCAGCAGATTGGTCAACAAAAATAGCGAGACCACATTCATTGCAAAATCGGATTCAAGTCCGTCTTCGGTCACCTTTTGGATGCCGCCAACCCTGCATTATTGATGAGGACATCCAGCCGCTCATACTGCGCCTTGAACTGCTCGGCTAAAGCGCGGACATTTTTCTGCGCCGACAAAATCCGCGAGCAGATAATCCACACGGGAATTTCCGCTTGTACTTTTTATATTTGCACAGCTTCTTCCGCGGTCTTCTGGCTTCGCCCTGTGATGACCTGCGCGCCCATTTTGGCTAGCGCCAGTGCGGTCTGGAAGCCGATTCCGCTGGTTGCGCCTGTGATCAGAATAATCTTATCTTTCATTCTTCCTCTTTCATACCTGCTGTCAATTCTGGGATAACGAACATAAACGGCATAATCATAATCTGTGCCAATGTGATGGGAACCCAAACAAATGCCAGCGCCGCAGAAGCCAGGTTGATGTACATTGCCATACGGTCCTGATTGATGCGTTTTTTCTTTTCTTCATCGGTCAATTTATTGGGTGCAAGGTCGGTTTCGACAAATGCGTACTTCCAGAATTTACCAAGAATTAAGGATGATAAGGCCATGTTCAACGGATATATCGCCACCACGAACGGGTTGGAGGGATAGTCACCGATGAAGGCGGTAATGAATGGAAAAAGACAAGCAGAGAATAGCATCGCAATATTCAGCCACAAAAATATCGAATCTACCTTGTGAACTTTATGCAGAATATGATGGTGGTTTATCCAAAAGATGGCAATGATAAAAAAGCTGAATAGAAAACTAATAAATTTCGGTGCAAGAATTTTCATGGCTTCGAGGAAAACTGCAAAAGAACTGTTTTCAAGTTCGGGCACTTTCAACTCAAGCACGAGAATGGTGAGGATGATGGCGAAGGTGCCATCGCTAAATGCTTCGAGGCGAGTTTTAGTCATTGATTTATCTCCTTGATAATGTGATCGCGTGTTCAGGGCAGGCTTGGACGCACAGTCCACAGGCGCGGCATTGTTCAGGGTGGACGAGCAGTGCCTGTTGCCAGCCATGTGCTGTCCCTTTGAGTTTGCCGATGAAAGTTAGACCCGTTCTCAGGTCAGTGGGAAGCGTATCCACTTTGAAAATGGAATACGGGCAGGCGGGGACGCAGTCCGCTTTGCCTTCGCATTTGTTGCGGTCAATCACAGGGATGAAGACGTCAGGTTCCTGGCGGCAGGTGGATGTGTCGGTCATATTAATTCCTTTTTTGTGAAGCAACAATGGGTGCTTTGCGATCCCATTCTTTGGTTTTCAGGAGCGACAAAATAAAATCAGTGATGTCTTCCACGTCAATTTTGGCTCCTGTCATGTCGGAGTTGCTGGCAGCGACATTTCCTGTTGGGGCCCCTGAACCAATAAGCGGCGGACGAAGAACCGTCCAGTTCAAGCCTGATTCGGCGATGGTCTTCAATTCCATATCCTTGACCTTAATTACATCGGGGCGGACGAATGTCCCCAGCACGAAGCGCAGGAGCGACTGCTTGAAGCCAAGTTTCTGCCCAGGCACTTCCGCTGCCGCGCCCGTGATGGTGATGAGGCGATTGACCTTGGCGCTTTTCATGGCATACACAAGGTCTTGGGTTGCGTGGGCATGTTTCTCCACATCGAACTTTCCATTCATCGGCGGACCTGCCACCGAGATGACCGCGTCCACTACTTGCACGAGCGACTCGAGTGCGGCGGGGTTGAACATATCCCCTTGGATAATTTCCACTTTATCTTTTGCGTCACCAATTTTTTCAGGCGAGCGTGCAAGGACTTTGAGTTGATGTCCCTGCGCGAGTGCTTTTTTGAGCAAAACCGTGCCAACGAATCCTGTTGAGCCGAGAAGGGCGATTTTCATAGGCTATGCCTTTCGCTCGTTTTTACTTTGTGTCCACTTTAACACAGCGGAGGTAATGGCAAACGGTAGCCCGATGAGGATAATCATGCGCGCGGTGGAAGTGGCGAGTGCGATTAGGAATTCGGTGATGTTCGTCGGGGCTGGACCAACTTCGGGCGGAGTTGAGGCGGCGCTTGCGCGAATCCCATCTGCCCATGAAGCCTGCGAGAGGAATTGATATCCAAACATGAGGATGGCGGCAACGAGCAAGATCGCCAGTGCGGGGAGGATGTATTCTTTGATGAAGTTCATGATTAACTCGCCTGTAAAACATAACGGCGGAAGTTGGAGACGATCCACTTCCAGTGCATGGTGAGGTGAACGCCGAACATGAGCATGAGCAGGTTTGCCATGCCTGTGTGCAGGGAACGCCAGAACGGGTCGATGATGAGGTTTATTCCCAGTGCGGGCAAAACAGATTCAGAGAGAACCGCACCCGAGAACGAGACGAAGATCATCATCAAAAAAAGAAGCGAATCCCATATCTGATTGAAGCGCGTTTCGCCTGGCAGTTTTTGGAACAGTCGCGAGAAAACGCTGACGATCCACTTCCAGTTGAGGGTGAGGTGAATCAGAAATGGCAGGGCAAAGATGAAACTGATCCACTCGTGACCTGTGATGCCTGTGGTACCTGGAATATTGATCACGATGAAAAAGGCAAGTACAACAAGGTCAAGGAAGAGTTTGAATTGTGTGAGGCTGAACTTTTTATTGGTAGTCTGCATAAAAATCCTTTTTATATTCCCACAGGCTGGGGTTGAATATAAGATAAACCTTATGCCTGTTTTTACAGACATAAGGTCTTCTTTGAGTTGACGAACGAACTTGCCCAGCAGGGGAGAGATTACCCCGCTTTTTCAGCGGCATGCTTTTCCCCAATGATCTTGAACAAGCGGGTGATGACATAGCCTTCGATCAGGAGCAAAACCACAACAAAGATTTTTTCGTTCAAAAGTCCGCCTGTGACGAAGTTGGTGATCAGGTCTTGCAGTTCGATCAGGAAACGGATGATGAAGATCAACGCAAACGACTCAGGGACGCCGCCAATGGCGACGAGGATCAATGCCACACCGAGAGCAGCGTTTCTTACCTGTAAACATCATGCCTCCATGGTTTGATTGGGGACAGAGTCAAATGCGAATCCATGGACAACCATGTCGGGTTTGAAATACCCGCCAATGCCAACGGTCAGCGCAAATAATAAGCCGGAGAAAAGCCTGCCAGAATTCGTATCCATTGTGGAATTATTTTGCTGAGTTACTCATAGTATGTGCTCTTCCTTTGATCAATAGTCGATTATTGAATAAAAAATTAATTCGCCGAAAGTTGCTTGATGGCGGTTGACCAGTCTTCGAGGTGGTGAACTTCACCACCTGTCCATTCTGACGGTGTGAATATCGATCGTCATCGTCTTGAAGGATTTGGTTCCATCGGTCTGCACGCCCATGAAATTTCCATTCGGCGTACCAGAGGCAAGGCTGGTGAACAACGACTTGATTGCCTTCCCAATCATTTCCTGGATTTCCCCATTTCAGGTCGGGATTTTCAATTTCCAGAAGAACTGGATCTGCTCCGATGAGTTGCTCCTTGCCTTTGACATCCGCCGCACCCTTCGACTGAAGTTGTCAGCCAAAATTGCCCCATCTTCTCTGCAACATTCGTCTCGGTAGCTAAAGGTCAGGCATTTGGTAAAAGGGGGTGACGATTTCTTTCAGGTTTTCCATTTTGGTTCCCTCAGGTTTGTGATAAAATTTGTGTGACTAATCACGTAACTTTATTATATGTGCGTGAGCACGCAATTGTCAAGAGCAATCTGAGGTTTCCATGGGAGACGGATTTACAGAGATCGAGCAAAATGCCTGGGGCGGGTTCCTGGGTGTTTATGGGCGCATGAACCGCATGATTGAAGAGATTTACAGTCTCATTCACATATCACGCATGTGGAGTTTGAGATTTTGCTATGACTTTCATGGGAATGAGAATCATCGTATGCGGATCTAAGATCTGGCTGCCGAGAGCATCATCACCCGTAGCGGGGTGAGCAGAGTGGTGGAGCGTTTGTGAAAGGCAGGTTTGGTGACTCTGCGAAGAAGCCTCCGAAGACCGCCGTGGAGCGTATGCTGTGTTAACTGCAGAAGGCGCTGCCAGATTTCAAAAGCCGTCAAGGCACATGTCGCTTTTGTAGGGAAAACTTTCAGCAAAAGTTTAGTGATAAAGAGCTGACCAAATGTCGGCGTATTGGAGACGGTTTGAGAATCAAGAATAGAAGCTGAAAGTCCATTTAACTTGATAAATAATATATACATATATAATATATGTGTATATATTATTGTCAAGGAGATAATATGTGGACAACTGAACATACAATTGTGACGGATACTTCCAAGGAATCGGTTTGGAAGGTTTGGGCAGACGTGGAGAATTGGTCAAAATGTGGGATAAGGGGTGTGGAGGTGCCGCATTGAAGGCGATTTCAAAGTGGGTACGAAATACACGCTCAAGCCAGTGGGTGGGCTCCGAAGCGAAGGCTGTGATCGTTGATTGCCAACCGTTGAGCCGCTTTGTGGATGTGACCGGCTTGCCGTTGGCAAAAATGGAATTTGCGCATGAACTAAAAGAAGAGAAAGATGGCTTGTATGTGACCCATCGCGCGGGACGATCTCGGGTCCGCTGAGTTTTCTGTTCGCACAGGTGATTGGCAAAGATACCGCCAGAGATTTGCCCGAGACGATTGGCAGGTTGGTCAGCCTTGCAAAGGAGTCCAAATGAGCGAGGCGCGCTATTATTGATCGTTGTCTCAAAGAATCATATGATGAACGGCGTGCGTTGGGGAATTGCGCAAGCCAATCACGGCAAGGCGGCTCCACTTAAGCGAATGCGAGTAGGGGATGGCATTGTCTATTACTCGCCGAAGGTTGAGTTTGAAGGCAACGAGAAATTACAGGCATTTACCGCCATCGGCGAAGTGACAGGCGAATCCGTCTATCAATTTGATATGGGTGGCGGATTTGTTCCCTATCGTCGTGATGCGCATAAAGAATGTGTTGAAGTCCCCATCCAATCGTTGATCTCCGCTCTTACTTTTATTAAAGATAAAACGAGTTGGGGCTATATGTTTCGGTTCGGGTTCTTCGAAATCCCCAAGGTTGACTTTGACTTGATCGCCAGTCAGATGTTGACGGAGAAAATCAATGCCTGATGACGTTTTTCACCCCATAAATGCCGATGACAGCCCAGAGTTTTCGCTTTGGCAGGTTCCGCATGGCAGAGACAGATCAATGCAGGGCTGAAACCTTTGACCTGACTCATGCTCAATTTGTTTTGCTGGCATCTTTGATGTGGTTGGCAGGTGAAGATAAACCATTTAACACAAGCCGACCTTGCTGCACACGCCAAAATGGATATCATGATGACTTCCAATGTGTTGCGTACTTTGGAAGGTAAAGGGTTGGTGATCTGCAGTCCGTATCCCACAGACACACGTGCAAAGTCCCTGTCCATTACGGCACAGGACGCAAACTTGCTGTTCAGGCAATTCAAACTGTTGAAAAGATTGACCACGATTTTTTCAACGGGCTTGGCGCAAGTGATGCTAAAAATTCAATCAACATTTACTGGCGCGATTGCCGCGAATCAATCCGAATAATTATTTTGGAATCGGCAATGTATATCCGCCATCCACTACAATGGTTTGCCCGACAATCATCGCTGCTGCTGGGGTGCATAAAAATGCGACGACTTCTGCAACTTCTTCAGGTGATGAGCGTCGACCTGCAGGCACCTGTGCTACAAATTTTTGCAGGATGTTATCCTGATCGCCCATCGATGCAAAATGATTCAACGCTTCTGTCTCCACCACACCTGGTGACACGGCGTTGCATATTGATGCCCTTTGAGATTAACTCTCGACGCCTAGATAGCGAGTTCAGCGCTTCTAAAGCTGCTTTACTTGTACAACAACGACATAATCGGGCAGAACGCGCACTGACCCTGCACTCGAAATGCTGACAATCTTTCCGCCGCCACGTTTTTCCATCAACGTTGCCGTACAAAAGGTTGAGCAGAGAAAAGCGCGCGCGTTGATGTTCATGGTCCAGTCCCAGCCTTTGGGTTTTTGTTCCATCGCTGGACGGTTATATCCTGAAGCTGCATTGTGGACGAGGATATCCAATCCGCCAAACTCTTTTTCAACTTCATCAAACAGGCGAGTGATATCGTCCAAATCGCCAACATCCGCTTTGATCAACAATGTCCGTCGGCCAAGGGCTTCCGCTTCCTTTGCAGTTTCTTCGGCTGGGCCACGATTGCGGAAGAAGTTAATCACCACATCTGCGCCTTGTTGGGCGAAATGCAGGGCAATGGCTTTTCCAATGCCGCGTCCAGAACCTGTGATGAGGGCTATCTTATTTTCAAAAAGTGGACTCATATTCTTCTTTCTGTATTAATCAAAATAGATATTCAAATCAGAACAATCAAACCTGTTTCCGCAGTTTGGGCAGCTGACTTTGCAACTCTTTTCATACATTTCACTTCCACACTTATCACAGATCCAAGTTCGCTTTTCGTTCCATTGGATAGGCTTGAATAATGTGGAATTAAACTTGCTGATGTTCTCTGCGCCTAATGCTTCTACCGTGTTTATTACTATGTACGCATCTTTTTTTAGTTGACCAATGTTCACGCCACGGCAAACATCAGGATATTCGTTCAGCCATTTCAATGCTCGTCCATACACTTTGATTGCGCCATCGTAATTTCCGCGTGTGATGTGTAGATAGGCCACTGCAATTTGTAAAATTCCCTGATATAGCGAACGGATATTGCCTGCTTCATCCCGCCAGGCTGTTTCCAGCTCCTCATGGGACTCAAAGTATTTTCCCTCGTTAAATAATTTCATCCCTTCAATTGCTTTTGGGTGAAGTTTGCCGTCACAATCACTTGTCATTTTATGTACCTATAGGGTTAATCAATGTATATGGAGTGTTTCGGTAGTATATCATGTGGGTTTCCATCAAATGGTAAAATTCTTTACCATGCAAAATCTTCTTCAAAACAAACGCACGATTCTGTTTTTTGGTG
>JAXLVT010000055.1:0-11502 GCA_046328925.1 Anaerolineales bacterium | reverse complement strand
CTCCGCGCCGAACTGGATGCGTACTACGCCCGTCTCTATGGTCTCACCCGCGATGAATTGCGCTACATTCTTGATCCCAAAGAAGTCCACGGCGAAGATTTCCCTGGCGAGACATTCCGCGTGCTGAAAGAGAAGGAAGTCAAGCAGTTTGGGGAGTATCGGACGAGACGTCTCGTGCTTGAGGCGTGGGATGCGCAACAAGGATGAAGGCGGAATGATGAAGAAAGAATATTATTACAATAATTGCCATATTCTGGTATGGAGGTAGGTTATGTCTACTGTCTTTATTGCGCGCATTTTTCAAAAAAACATGGAGCCCGTTGGCGTCGGCTTTTACATAGGCAAAAACAAGATAATCACTTGCTCACATGTCGTAGATACCGTAGCTAAAACAAGCCTGGAAGGGACTATTCAATTTGACTTCCCTTTGAGCGATGTAAAGAGAGTCTTTACTGGTCGGGTTAAGTTTTCAAACTCAGAAAGTGACATTGCCCTTGTCGGCTCCGATGAGACGATTCCCCAAGAAATTGAACATGCTCGTTTAGCGGTGAAATCCACAGATCTGTGGGGACACCATTTCCGCGTTTTTGGATTTCCAGAAGGATATAACCAAGGCGCATGGGCTTCTGGAATCATTACTGGGCGACAAGCTTCTGGATGGATACAGATTGAATCTACCAAAGAAACAGGGTATCGAATCCAACCTGGCTTTAGCGGATCTCCTGTTTGGGATGAAAGTTATCAGGCTGTAGTTGGAATGATAATAGCCGCAGATACCGACACTTCCATCAAAGCGGCTTTCATGATACCTGTCGATTTCATCACAAAGAATTTACCTGAAGGTTTCCATCACGAAAACATTGCCATATTTCATGAAGATTGGGGTGATGTAATTACTGAGCGAGAATTTCTTGGTCGCGAGAAAGAACTTGCCACTTTACACAGTTGGGTTCAAACAAAAAACTGCAAGATCATTTCCATGATTGGTATGGGTGGCATTGGTAAAACTGCTTTGGCTCTTAGTCTGAGTAAGTCTGTTCGGGATAGTTTTGACTATATTTTTTGGCGCGACTTACGAAATGGTCCTGCTCCATCAGGAATTATTGGTTATTGCATAAAATTTATTTCCGATCAACAAGTTGTAGATTTGCCTGAAGAGATTGACGAGAGATTGAGTCTATTGTCAGAGCTACTTAAACAACATAGATGCCTAATCGTTTTGGATAATTACGAAACGGTCTTAATGGGAAGTCAAGATCCAGGCAAGCATAAAAAGGAATTTGAAGGTTATTCCAGACTGATCAAACGGCTGTCACAGCCTAATCACAAGAGTCTCCTGATCATTACAAGCCGTGAAAAGCCTAAAGAACTGGACAACGCAGCAGAAACGTGTCAGATATTAAATCTGTCGGGACTTGAGGAATTAGATGCATTAACTTTGTTGCAAACTAAGAAACTAAACGCTTCAGAAAAAGATTGGCAAGAGTTAACAGATAAATACGCTGGTAACCCATTAGCGCTATTGCAAGTTGCTTCGACTATTGAAGAATTGTTTGATGGAAATGTATCCCAATTCTTACAAGAATCGGTTGGCGTATTTGGGGATATTCGTGATTTGCTTGATGAGCAAATGGATCGTCTTCCAAAACTTGGACAAGACATAATGTATTGGCTGGCAATTGAAAGAGAATCAGTTTCGATTCCAGATTTGGCGGGTGAAGTTTTGTTTTGGTTGGCAATCGAGAAGGAAAAGATAACGGTAAAGGAATTGCACGAAAATATTCGTAAGCCCGTGTCACGACGTGACCTCTTGGAAACGCTTGACTTACTATATCGTCAATCCATGATTGAAAAAAGCGGTGGACGTTTTGGGTTGCAGCCAGTGGTAATGGAATACATCACAGAACAGATAATAGAAAGAGCTTTTGACGATATTATGGATTTATCAATTTCAACAATTGGGCAGTACTCTTTAATCAAAGCCTTGTCAAAAGATCATGTACGCGAAAGTCAGCTAAAACAAATTGTTGACCCATTACTACAAAAACTTGAAATCGCCATTGGAACAGAGCAAGTTTCAGAAAAGCTTTTGGAATTAATGAATGAATTTAGAAAACAAAAAACATCTTCACCTGGATATTTTGGAGGAAATCTCCTAAACATATTGGCGAGAATGGGGTATGATTTTACGGGGCAAGATTTTTCCAATCTTGTTATTTGGCAAGCCTATCTGGATGGTCTTACCCTGAAAAATATTGATTTCTCCTTTTGCCAATTTGATAAAACGATCTTCACTGACACATTGGGAACCATACTCTGTGTTGAGTTCAGCCCCGACAAGAAATATTTTGCCGCAGGGCTGGCAAATGGAGAAATCCGACTTTGGGATACCGTTGAATACAAGCAAGTTGGACTTCTTCGCGGCCATACTGACTGGGTACGTTCCATTGCATTTAGCCCCAATGGTCAATCTTTAGTGAGCTGCAGTGAAGATTATACATTACGACGGTGGGATATAGATACAAGCGATTCAGTAGTTTTAGAAGGACACGCGAATAGGGTCTGGAATGTAAAGTTCAGCCCAAATGGACATTTGATCGCAAGTTGCAGTGAAGATAAATCAATTATTCTTTGGGATGCAAAAACGGGTAATATATTGAAGGAATTGAAAGGACACGAAGAACCTGTTTGGAGTTGCGCATTTAGTTCAGATAATCAATTCTTGGTGTCAGCCAGCGATGATAAGACTATACGTGTGTGGGATGTTGGACTTGGCGAATGTGTAAAAGTGCTTCGAGGGCATACTGGCTATGTTAGGTCGGTTACATTTACTCCAGACGGTGAAAAAGTGATTAGTGGGAGCGACGACAAGACTGTCCGAGTTTGGAATGTTAGCACAGCCGAATGTGTAGGCATTTTAGAAGGACACTCCCATCGCGTTAAAGTAGTACGTGTCAGCCCAGATGGCAGTCTCATAGTTAGTGTTGGTGAAGACCATACGATTCGATTGTGGGACATTAATTGGGGAATCTGTATAAAAACCTTCCAAGGACACACCCAGCGTGTCAGAGATATTACTTTTAGCCCTGATAGTATTACCTTGTTAAGCGGAAGTGACGATCAGACCATTCGACTTTGGGAAGTAAAAAGTGGACAATGTATAAAAGTTATTCACGGATATGCTAATCCAATATTGGCACTCGACATATCTGCTGACGAAAGAATTATCGTAACAGGTACTGAAGATCATGCTGTCAGAATATGGAATACTGAATCAGGCCAGTGCCTTGCGACCCTAATTGGGCACTCAAAACAAATTTGGTCTGTTGCGATAAGCTCAGATGGGAATAAAATTGCAAGCGCAAGTGGAGATGAAACTGTTAGGGTTTGGGATATAAATAAAAACAAGTGTATTAATATCCTGAGAGGACACCAAGATCGTGTCAAGTCTGTTAAATTCAGTCCCGACAATATGACTGTGGCAAGTTGCGGCGAAGATCTGGTAATCAAATTATGGGATTTGAAGACATCCGAATGCAAAATCACTTTGGCAGGGCATAATGGCTGGGTGCAAACATTAGATTTTAATAAGAGTGGCACACGGCTTGTTAGTGCGGGAGACGATGGAGTGATCAAAGTTTGGGATCTTGCAACTAACACTTGTGTAAAGTCAATTGCAGAGTCCAAGCCGATATCATCTGTTCTTTTTTGCCCACATGATGACGCTATTTTTTATGGGACGACCGATGGACGCGTCGCGTATTTTGATATGAACAACGATAAGATTAACATATTCCAACAACTAGAAACAAAAGTTACTTCCATCTCTGTTTTGCCAGATCGGCAGAATCTTGCAATCGGACTTGCAAATGGTGATATTTGGGTCTGGGATTACTCAGTTAATGAAGTAAGAACAAAGATATCAGGTCATTCCAGGGCGGTTCGAGTCGTCAAGTACAATCATCGAAGAGATATTATCAGTTGCGGTGATGATGAACTCATAAAAATATGGGGGGCGACCAATCGCAAACTACAGCGAACCATTGTTCTAGAAAGACCGTACGAAAACATGAACATAACAGGCGTCAAAGGACTGACAGACTCGCAAAAAATCACATTGCAGACTCTAGGCGCCATTGAAGAGAATATCTAAAATTCTAGGAGGCAGCATGTTTGTAAGAATTGCAACACCCGAGGACGCTAAAGCAATAGTATCCATCTTGGTCAGTATAGGCTGGCATGACGATATCAACAACAATCCTGAATCAACTGAAAAGTTGATCAATGATCACCTACAAAAATCAATATTGTCTGATAAAAATGTCACATCGGTTTTTGTAGTAATAAAAGATGGGGTGATTGTTGGTTATGCAACTTTATATTGGATGACCTACTATACATCTTATCCTTTTGATGAATTAGAAGGATATATTTCTGAATTTTATATCCATAATGAGTTTCAAAACAAAGGAATTGGCAGTTATTTGCTTGATGAACTGAAAAAGATCGCCCGATCCAAAGGTTGCTCAAAACTCACCTTAATAAGCGTCAAGAATCGTCAATCATATACCTTTTACAAGAATAAAAATTGGGAAGAACGACCCGACCTAATCGAATTCGATTGCCCATTGGAGAAATAACATGGCTTATCGTGAATATATTCTTGAAGATGGCACTGTACTGCAAATCGAGATTCCTTCAGATGAAGTGAGTGGAGGGGTAGTAAAAGCGTCAAGAGGTAGTGATAAAACAATCGGGGAAAAAATTGGAGACGCTATTAACCTTGAGAAAGCCCTTGAAGGTGCAAAACGCTCGATAGTTTCCTTTCAAAAGGCGTTTGAGGATGCAAAAGCGGATGAAGTAGAAATAAAATTTGGTTTGAAAGCCACTGGTGAGTTAGGAAATTTTGCTGTAGCCAAAACGGGCGTTGAAGCTAACTATGAAGTGACTTTAAAATGGGTTAAAAAGGGAACAAAAGAGAGCATGCCTAGACGTAAGCATAAAATTCATTCATCATGAATAATTTCATCACTTATCGTCGCATTCACGGCGAACCCTTAAGTGAGGCTTAAAAAAAGGAGTACTTTATGGCTGATTCTCGAGTTGCATTAGAGGCAGAAGATTGGGTTCGCCGTGAATGGTTATCTCAAAAATACGGTCAAAAGTTTCATCGAGAACGTTTACAACTGAATGCAGGCGGTGTCTTCGATTTTGATGCTGTAAGCGAAGATAATACGATCATTGCCAATATTTCCACAAGTGGCGGCATCACTTCGGGCGGCAATATTCCATCTGCCAAGTTACAAAAACTTCGAGCTGATATGCTTTTCCTTATCATGGTAGAGGCGGAAAAGAAATTAATCATATTAACTGAAAAAGATATGTTCGATCTTTGCCAAAAAGAAAAACAAAATGGAAGAGTGCCGCTTGAGATCGAATTCGTCCAAGCAGAATTGCCAGACACATTAGCAAAATCACTGAAAGAAGCCAGAGCAGTTGCATCAAAAGAAGTCTCGCCGCAAAGATGAAATCTAGAATCTTTCAAGTCGACAGCAAACGGATAAAACACCATAGGGCTACATGATAAATTATGGCATCTTCATTCACTTGGTTAGATTATTCTGAACATGAACGCCATAAAATGCTCGATGTCATCAAGATGTTCAGCGAGCGCGAGACTCGAGACGAATTGGGCGTCGGTTCCGTGCGCGATGCCCTCGCGGATCTGCTCTTTCCTGGCACAAGCACCATCCAAACCCGCGCGCGCTATTTTTTCTTTGTCCCTTGGATGTATTTAGATCTGGAAAAAAGCGCACAGATCCATCCAAAATTTGAACGGGTACTAGAAAACAAGAAACCGCTCTCATCAAGACCCTACTAGAAGCAGGCGAAACAGGAAGGAGTCATTGAAAGCTGGCACAAGATAACTACAGCGCCTTGCCCAGCAACATCTACTGGCAGGGGCTTGGCGTTTTTGGCATACGCTTATTCTCCGGCTCGCAGGATCAATATCACCGATCCTTATCAAGATATTATGTACACCTTGATCAGGTCAAGCAACAAAGCAAAGAAGAACTACTTGACCTCAAAGTAAACTCAAATTGGCACCCTGGGCTTCCACCCAGCCCCAATGATTTTCCAAACAAAGCAAATTTTTCGTTAACCAAGCTCGAGGCAGAGTTTTTACGTGAACAGATCCAAACTCACTCTCGCAACTCGCTTATGGCATTTTGGGTCAGCAGTAAAAATCCCCCACCCCAATCTGATTTCCCTTGGGAAGTAATGACAACTAAATTTCCAAAAGATTTAATTGATCAACTGTCTCATGCCCAAAACTTTTCTGAAGCCATCCACGGGGCAGCGCTGTTATACAACCTGCTCCTGGCTGAGCAAATCCCAGATAAAGGCCTGACAGAAATTTATCGTCAGGAACTTTCCGAATGGGAGAAGCTTATTAATGATCGTATCGGCAATTTAAGAAGCTGGGATATTAATCAGTTTTGGGAACTGATCTACAGCATTAATCCGCGAGTGCCGCGTTTCACCCGCATGTTTGTAGAAGAATGGCTGGAGCTGGCTCTTTCTCAACCACGGCTTCCTCAACTACAGGATGACCTTTCTGCCCGCGAATTGATCCGCAACCGTGAGCGCTTCCTAAAGCGTGGGCAGTCACGCCTTGAAAATCGCCGCGCGCTGGACCTTTGGACTGGGTCGGCTGGCACAGGCAGATTGAACTACCGTTGGCGAATCGCCCAAAGTCATATCAAAGATATTCACGAAGGATTGAAGTAACGGAGAAGTATGTTAGAACCCAATCAACGTCAGCAATTCTTACAAGCCTTCTGCCCGCCAGAGGGCTACGATCTTTCCTTTGTGATAGGAACAACTTATTCTCTTGATCTGACCGCATCATTAAATATACCGCTTGCCATTGCCCAATTCGATTGGGAAGACAAAGAAGGGCGTCCAGCCGCAGATCCGTTAGCTATGCTCGAAGCCCTTCGCCGCTACTCAGACCGAATACACATCTTCTGTCAATCAGGCTGCATTGCAGTTCCGCAAAAACAGTCGCTTCTGTTTGAGTATTTGGAAAATTCCGTCTTTCAAGTAAATGCCCCACTCGGAGGTGTATTTCACCCCAAAGTATGGGTGTTGCGTTTTTCGGCTCCAGACATGCCCATCATGTATAGATTTCTTTGTATGAGCCGCAATCTTACCTTTGACCGATCGTGGGATACTATTTTGACTCTTGAAGGTGAAGTAGTTGACCGTCAGAAAGCCTACGCTGCCCATCATCCACTTGGAGATTTTATTCAAGCACTCCCAAAGCTTGCTCAATCGCCACTTCCAGACCATGCGAAGGCAAATATCGAACAGGCACAATATGAATTAAGAAGAGTCGATTTCGTTATCCCTGAGGGATTTAATCAATATGGTTTCTGGCCTATGGGTATTGAGGGATATACCAAACAATGGCCCTTTAATACACAATATGACCGAATGTTGGTAGTCTCACCATTCCTTTCAGCCGAGCTTTTAGCAGAATTGACCGAACGAGGCAACGAACATGTGCTAATGTCACGCTTGGATAGCCTATCTTCCTTACGCCCTGAGGACCTTGTTGGATATAAAAAGATGTTCTCATTAAGCTCTATGGTCGATATTGAAGAATCTGAAGGAGATAGTGTAGAAACATCATTTTTTGAGACGGTTCTTTCCGGACTTCATGCCAAACTTTACGTTGCTGATTCAGGGCGGGATGCTCATATCTGGACAGGTTCTGCAAATGCAACAAATGCAGCGTTTAATCGCAATGTGGAATTTTTAGTTGAGCTGATCGGAAAGAAATCCACATGTGGTATAGATAAATTCCTGGAGACAACGAAGGAACAATCTAAATTCGCTGACCTATGGATGGAATATCAGCCCATAAAACCCTCCCTTCAGACATATCCCATTCAGGAACAACTTGAACAATCTCTGCGAGAAGCTCAAGCAGCAATTGTCCAAGCGCACTGGCACGGACAAGTTACCTCTTCATCATCCCCGAATGAGTTTTTCTTGCAAATTGTGCCAGAAACTATATTCCCTGAAATTCCAAGTATTGAAATTAGCTATCGTCCACTTACCTTATTGCCAACAACAGCGATCACCTACAATTCGCAAGGCGTCTCAGAAGTAATGTTCGGACCAATTGCCATAGAATCAATTACGACGTTCGTAGCATTTCATTTGATTGCCCAAAATGGTGATTTTTCTTCATCACTTCAATTTGTATTAAATCTCCCTTTCCTTGGAATTCCTGACACCCGTCGAGAACAATTACTCCGCTCCATGCTAAAGAATCGCGACCAGGTAATGCGTTTCCTGCTCTTTATCCTGGCTGATGGACAAAATAATCCTTTTCATGAAGGTATGGAAACAAGAAATCTAACAGGGAATGACATTGGGGCGAAAGAACAAGCTTCTCGCCTTGACGTGCCTTTGTTTGAAGCATTGGTTCAGACTTTGCACCGTGATCCTAGACGGTTGGACCAAATCGCACGAACCGTTGCCGAGTTGAAAGGATCATCGAATGGCAACGACCTGTTACCGCCTGAATTTCATAAAATTTGGCTCCCCATATGGGAAGCTCGTCAAAAGATCATTACATGAACAATAATTTTTCTCCAGCCGACTTAAACAAGGTTCTCAATGGTTTGAAGGATTTTCAGCGTCAGACCGTTGACTATGTATTTCACCGCCTCTATACTGCCGAAGATTCTACACGTCGCTTCCTAATCGCAGACGAAGTTGGGCTAGGAAAAACACTTGTTGCAAGGGGTGTAATAGCCCGTGCTCTTGGGCATTTATGGGAAAAAGTGGATCGCCTTGACATAGTTTACATCTGTTCTAACGCAGATATTGCCAGGCAGAATATAAATCGCCTAAATCTAACAGGTCAGCCAGATTTTGCTCTTGCATCCCGTATTACATTGCTTCCCACCCAGATACAAGACTTAAGAAACAACCGGGTCAATTTCATATCCTTTACCCCCAGCACCTCCTTTGATATGAAATCAGGTATGGGAATAGCCGAAGAACGGGTCCTGCTGTATTGGTTACTTCAAGAGGCATGGGGGTTTAAAAGCGCAGCTGCATTAAATGTTTTGCAGGGCGATATGAATCCGGATCGTTTCCGCTATCGTACAAATGCATTTAATCAGGAAAATGTTGAGCCAAATCTCGCAAAAAAATTTATTGATGATTTAAGTAATTATCCCAATTTACGTGTAATCTTTGACGAACTTTGCGAAGTATTCAAGCGACACGACAGTCAGATTCCCTTGGAGTTACGTCGAAAACGTTTTGCGTGGATTGGTTCCGTCCGGGATGTATTAGCGCGCAGCTGCCTGACAGCACTCGAACCAGATTTGATTATTATGGATGAGTTTCAGCGATTTAAGCATTTGTTGAGCAATGAGTCCGCTGACAGTGAACTAGCACAGCACTTGTTTAATTACTCTACAGAACATGATGCCGCGCGTGTGATACTTCTGTCCGCCACACCTTATAAAATGTATACCCTGTCGCATGAAGAAACAGAAGACCATTATCAAGATTTCGTGCAAACTCTGAGTTTTTTATTAAATGACCGTGTCAAAACAGACCGTCTGCGGAATTTGATAAACGAGTATCGGCAAGAAGTTTTCCGATTGCGTGAGGGTGATATTTCTAAACTTCAAGAAATCAAAACAGAATTAGAGCGGTTATTACGGCATGTTATGGTACGCACAGAACGCCTTGCCGCCTCATCTGATCGGAATGGGATGCTCGTACAGATCACCCCATCTGAAGTCACACTCAAGTCAAATGATTTGCAGTCTTATTTGGGTTTAGCTAAAGTCGCTGAAATATTGGAGCGAAACGCTCCTATTGAATACTGGAAGTCTGTCCCCTATTTGCTAAACTTCATGGATGATTATCAATTCAAAGATGAATTTGTAAATTCCTTTGAAGATCAATTTACAGCCGAGGAAGTTCTCAAAGCTTTAAATACATACCCTCAAATATTGTTATCTACCGCAGATATTGAAAACTACAATCAAGTCGATCCAGGGAACGCGCGACTACGCTCATTATTGGCTGGCACACTTGGGGTAGGTGCATGGCAGGCGTTATGGCTTCCACCTGCGCTCCCATATTACAAACTTGAAGAACCATTTTCCAACCCTTCTTTAGTTCGATTTACAAAACGATTGGTCTTTTCCTCCTGGCGGGTTGTGCCAAAAGCAATATCAACATTCTTAAGTTACGAGGCAGAAAGATTAATGTTCTGCGCCTTTGATCAGGAAGCAAAAAATACAAAAGTTGCTCGCGAACGACGTCGTCCTCTATTACGATTCTCCAAAAATAATGAAGGACGTCTAACTGGAATGCCAGTGCTGGGCATCATTTATCCGTCTCAGGTCTTAGCAAGAGAAATTGATCCGCTTCGACTCGGCGGAGAACTATCAAATGGCACTTTGCCATCCTTAAACGATGTAATTAATTGGGCGCAAGAGCGAATTTTCGACTTATTAAAAGGCTTACCCGTTAAAGTAAATTCTTCAGGCGCAGAAGATGAAAAATGGTATTGGGCAGCTCCAATTCTTCTGGATGCACACATACATCCTTCAACTACTAAGCTTTGGTGGCAGACAAAAGACGGAGAAGAACTTGCAATAATTTGGTCTGGTTTTAATGATGAAGACCTGGAGAGTGAGATTGCAAACGAGGAAACCGATACACATTGGGCTGCACATATTAAAGAAGCACAACACCTGCTTCAAGAGTTTTTTGCAGGAAATTTAATACTGGGGCGCCTTCCATCTGATTTGGCATTTGTCTTAGCCCAAAATGCAATTGCAGGTCCAGGCACTATATCATTACGCTCATTGCTACGCATATCTGGGAATAACAATAAAGAAGAATTACAAATCATTACAATGAATGCCGCTAGAATGGCAAAATCATTATTGTTTCTTTTTAACTTACCTGAAAGTACTGCTCTTATTCGCAGCCTAAAACAAGATGAACCATATTGGCGAAGGGTTTTGGGGTATTCAGCAGCAGGTGGTTTACAAGCAGTTTTAGATGAATATGTACATATCCTTCAAGAATCGCTCGGATTACAGGATGCTTCACCCGAGGAAATTTCGAATGAAATTTCTGAAAAGATTCGCGAGGTATTAACATATAAGACATCCACTCCAAGCATCGATAGCATTAGTTTAGGCGATTCGCCACAAATTATCCCATATGGTATGCGTGCCCGTTTTGCACTTCGTTTTGGTGAAGAAAAGAATTCAGATGGTTCAGAGCCAACCCGAGCAGATCGAGTCCGATCAGCTTTTAATTCTCCGTTTTGGCCTTTTGTATTGGCGACAACTTCAATTGGGCAGGAAGGATTAGATTTTCATAATTATTGCCACGCAATAGTTCATTGGAATCTTCCAACGAATCCAGTAGATTTAGAGCAGC
>JAXLVT010000054.1:0-12873 GCA_046328925.1 Anaerolineales bacterium | reverse complement strand
CAATTGCCAAATGTATACGCGGAACAAGTGAAACAGCACGAGGTTTTTCAGAGGAGGACCGCAAAACAAGAGTCCCTGTCTCGGGAAGAAGAAAATCAGCTTCAGTGATACCAAGGTCACATTGAGCAATTTCGTGTTTATTAGCATTAGGTGAAATAAGTTCCACACCAATAGATGATAAGTAATTGGTAATTTGTATTTGGTTTAGGTATGAAGTATTCCAGACCGTTACCTTGCGGATATTTTGTTCAACAACAAGAGTTTTCAATGCCTCAAAAAGTCCAGTTGAAGAAAGTTGTTGCCCAATACCCGAGAGTTTCTTAATTTCATCAAGAAATCGGTTAATCTCTGTATCCATTGATTCAGAAAGACGAGGCATATAAATGGCAGGTCGTGGCCTAAGAGGAGTCTGAAAGGTACGTCCCAAAGAGAGTCGAATATTATCAATGATGGGATTGCTCATTGTGTAGTTCCTGTATCTTTAGTGGATCTTACACGCCACCATTGACGGAAGCGAGCACTAAATATTGGCAACGGTCTGACCTTCGTCCAGCGACTTATCGGATATGGCATTCCTGAGAGCCAATTATTTTTTCGGAATAAGGGATTAATAATCGGCAGAATGCGTGCGCCAAAGCGATACATCCAATTCCATGCGAGGGCAAATGAGGTGAGGCTGGCAGCGAAACGAATCGGTGCTGGCATGGATACTTCAGAGATTTCATCGCCTTGGGCAACACGGCGGCGCAAATGACGCAGAATCGTTGGGATTGGAATTTTGACGGGACATACATCCGCACATGCACCACAAAGCGTGGAGGCATAAGGTAATTCACGTGCAGCTTGTGTACCATTCATTTGAGGCGTAAGAATTGCTCCAATAGGGCCTGAGATAAACGAGCCATAAGCAAAGCCTCCTACATTTTTATAAACTGGACAAACGTTCGCACATGCCCCGCAGCGAATACACTTAAGTACGTCTCGCCCAATGGGATCTTTGAGGATTTTGGATCTACCATTATCAAGCAAGACAAGATGAAATTCCTTTGGGCCAAACTCACCCTCCTCACGGCGCGGACCAGTGATAAATTGTGTGTAAGTGGAAAGCTTTTGACCAGTCGCTGAACGAGCAAGTAGCTTGAGAAAAACTGTGAGTGATTCCCAATCAGGAATCACTTTGTCAATGCCAACAACAGCTACATGCAGATCAGGCATTGTCGTACACATGCGTCCATTGCCTTCGTTGGTCACCATAACAAGCGTGCCAGCCTCAGCAATCATAAAATTACCACCCGAAATTCCCATTTCAGCATTGAGAAATTTTTCGCGTAAAACCTCACGTGCAATCCGTGCAAGTTCAGTAGGATCTGTTGGCGCATCAATGCCAAGGTGCTTATTAAACAGAGCGGCAATCTCTTCTTTTTTGAGATGTACCGCAGGCACAATGATATGTGATGGTCCAGTACCTGCCAGTTGAATTATATACTCACCTAAATCTGTTTCCAAAGATTCAATGCCTGCGGTTTCAAGTGCATGGTTTAACTCGATTTCTTCGGTCGCCATTGACTTTGACTTAACAACTAATCTGACATTATTCTCTTTCGCTATCTTAAGAACAATCTGTCGCGCCTCTTCGGATGTTTCTGCCCAATGGACATGTCCACCTGCCGCCTTAACTTTTTCTTCGAGGCATGCAAGATATACATCCATGTTCTCTATAGTATGCTGGCGAATATCAGAACCGATCTGACGTAATTGCTCCCATTGTGGAAGCTCAGATACGCGTGCTGCGCGCCCACTAACAAAACGACTGGTTGCCTGTTGTACTGCTAAAGGAATACTCTGCGGTACATGCTCACTGTATTCTTCAAAACCAATATAAGCGTGTGTATCTTTGCTCATTTTAATTTTTCTTTTGCTGACAATAAATCAATAATATGCACGGCACGGACGGATGAACCAGCCTTGTGCAAACCACCCGCGATATTCATTAAACAACCTGGCTCACAAGTGACCACAGTATTCACTCCACTGGCAATGATGTCTTTAACCTTGTTTTCCATCATTGAACGACTGACTTCGGGATAGGTCACAGTGAATGCGCCACCAAAGCCACAACAAGTTTCTTCTTCCTTAAGTTGTACAAACTCCAGACCCACAACGTTATTTAATAAAGTTTTGGCTTCAGCCTTGAGGCCCATTTCACGCAGATAATGACAGGATGCATGATAGGTCACTTTGTGCGGATAAACTGCACCAACATCTGTAACCTTTAAAACGTTTACCAAGTATTCGGTAAATTCATAGGTGCGAGACGCAATATCCATTGCAAGGGTGTGTTCGGGTGTCCCTACTTTGAATAGTTCAGTGTAATGATGTCTGACCATGCTGACGCATGAACCCGATGGCGCAACGATAGGTGCATCACTTTTTGCGAAAGCACGTAGAAAATTCAATACTACAGGTCGAGCCTTATCTTCAAAACCGTTATTGAAAAGTGGCTGCCCGCAGCAAGTTTGTTCGGTAGGGAATGACACGTCAACACCTAAATGCTCTAAAATATGAGTCATGTTCTTAAGCGTTGAAGTGTAGAACTGATCACCAAGACATGTAATAAATAGTTGGGCTTTTGACATAAGATTATCTCTAACGTTAGCGCCCTTCCCTTATCTTCAGTAATAAGGGAAGGGCCAAGCAAGGGAGAAGAATATTTATACGAGGCGACCTGCTTATCGCAAAAAAGCCTCATGTAAACCACCATCTACACTGATAATCTGACCAGTGGTCTTACTAAACTTGCTACTACTTAGCAGATATGCCATTTCCGCTTGATCTGCCAAGGTAATCGGTGATTTGGTCAATGTTCGCTGAGCATAAAATAATGCCAACTTATCCCGCAGTGACTCGGTGCTTTCGCTTTCATCAAAAGCAATGTTGTACTTGGCGAGTGACGAAATCACACGATCTCGTGGAAACATACTGCTCCCTTCCACCACGGTTGCAGGAGCGAGACCATTCACACGCACAAGCGGTGAGAGTTCAATTGCCAACTCGCGAACCAAATGATTGGCAGCAGCTTTACTCGTATCGTATGCCACTGAACCAGGTTTGGCAACAGCAGCATTAGCGCTGGTGGTAATAACCAGTGAATTCTTCAAACTCTGCGCCTGCCAGATTATTTTTGCTTCATCTGCCACAAGATATGGGCCTGTCACATTGATACCGTAGGTCAACGCCCATTTCTCATCGGGAATGTGTCCCAGCTTATCGGGTGGTACAAAAATGCCCGCTGTGACAATAACATTATCCACGCCACCATATGCCAGCGTAATTTGCTCAAACATAGCGCCGATGCTTTCACGCTTGGTGATATCCACTCCCAAACCGATTGCGGGACCGCAACCCGAGATACCTGTTCCTGCCACACCAATCCCTACACCATAGGCAGTAACCAACTCATCAGCAGTAGTTTTTGCTGCGGCTTCGGAAAGATCCGCACAAATTACATGCGCACCTTCCTTCGCAATACGAAGTGCAGTCGCTTTACCAATACCGCTCCCAGCGCCGATTACCACTACTGCATTACGGGCGAATTCCTTTTCAGGCGGCATACGTTTCAATTTGGCTTCTTCGAGCAACCAATACTCAATATCAAATGCTTCCTGGCGTGGTAGTCCTTGATATTCGCTGATCGCTTCTGAAGATTTCATCACTTCAATCGCCAGCGAATAAAATTCTGCTGTGACACGACTTTCGCTTTTATTTTTACCCCATGCAATCAATCCCAAACCTGGGATCAGAATGACAGTTGGATTTGGATCGCGCATCGCAGGAGAATTTGGATGCTTGCAGGATTCGTAATAGGAAACGTAATCACTTCGATATTTGTCTAAGCCTGCTTCTAGTTTCTCGAACAGACTCTCAACTGAATTATTTTGCGGGTTCCAATCCACGTACAGTGGCTTGATTTTTGTCCTCAGAAAATGGTCAGGACAGGATGTGCCGATTTCCGCAAGCCGCGATGCATCATTACTATTTACGAATTGCAACACGCCCTCTGTGACATGGATCGTCCCGATAAAACGATTCCTTTGCGAGACCATGCCGCGCAGTTTTGGCAGAATTTGAATAAGTAGCTTATTCCGTTCTTCTTCTTTTAGTGACTGATATTTCTGTCCGCCAAAAGTTTTTAAACCTTTGTCATGTTGTTCAATATACTTTGCAGCTTTCTCAATTAGAGACAGAGTTAATTCATAACAAGCCTTATCATCATCTGCCCAGTTGATAAGACCATGCTGCCCCATAATCAAACCTTTGAAGTTAGGATTCTTCTTCAGTTCATCGCGCATGACCAAACCCAAATCAAAACCAGGTCGCTGCCACGGCACCCAGCCCACTTCCCCACCAAATATCTCCTGTGTCAGACGCTCTTGATCTTTACTGGCAGCAATTGCAATTGCTGAAATAGGATGCATATGATCTACATGTTTAAATGGGATCATGCCATGTAGTGGTGTATCGATCGAGCTAGCGGCTGGATTCAAACCATAGGTGGTATGACGGTACATATCCACCATCGCGTCTTCTATTTCGGTCTTTACACCTCTTACATCGGCTTTATTGTATACATTCTCTAATGATAGAAATTTATCCATGTACAATGAAGCAAAATTAGTACGGGTGGATGTGCGTAAATCCCCACCTGAGCCTTTGACCCACAATACGTCCACATCTGCACCGGTCAACGGGTCAGTCATTGTGACTTTGGATGAAGTATTTCCACCACCTGTATTGGTGATGCGCTGATCTGCGCCAAGAATATTACTACGATAACGCAATCGTTCTACGGCATCCAGTTTATTAGCTGTTTCATCGTCCCACAAATAATTGACATGCTTGAAATCATCTGGTTTCATAATCAATAATCTCCGCTTTAGCGCTTGGAAAGTTCTTTCTTTTCATAATCTTTGATTGTGCTCATAAAAGCCATTCCAACAGGGACATTTTTTTTCTCACAATACATATCCCATACAGCACTAAATGGCATAGCCTTGAGCTCTTCCTGTAATGCCAATCGGCTAGAAAAATCACCTTCTTCTTCATATTTTTTTAGCAACACTCTTGGCTCCAACAATGCCATTAACAAGGCTTTGAGTGTGTTACGGGTACCGATTGTCCACGCAGCTACACGATTAATACTGGCATCGAAATAATCTAAGCCAATATGTACGCGATCCAATCCATCGTTACGGACGATCTCACCAGCAATAGCCTGCAGATCATCATTAAACGTTACTACGTGATCGCTATCCCAACGTACACCACGACTGACATGCAACAACAATTGATCATGATAGATGAGCAGGAGGAAATCTTGTCTGAGATGGTTTCGCTGCGGAAATGTCTCGCATCCAGCGTAAGCGACGTTTTGCGATCGAGAGCATATGCAGAATAAAACTCCACCATCGAACCAACAATATATGCTTCTGAGCCAAGACCAAAGAGTTTGGGCTCTACAGCATCAAGGTTATGAGAAAGTTTTTCAGCAAGAATCAAATCTAAAGATTCAAGTAATAGGCGACGGGGTGATTGGCGATCCGCAGGAGTATCTTTATAGCCATCGGGAATCCAAATATTGGTCACAGCAGGCATCCCTAATTCTTTTCCAAAATAATCTCCAATCTTACGACTGGCAACACAGTGTTCTATCCAATATTCGCGGACACTTTTATCACGATGAGCCAGCGTAAAACCATCGGCTGCAAGAGGATGCGAGAAACAAGTGGGATTGAAATCGATGCCGTGACGATTTGCCTTTGCCCAATCCTTCCACGCGGAAAAATGCTTGGGCTCAATCAAGTTACGTTCAATTTTCGAATCTGCTTCTAGGTAAATGGCGTGCAAATTTAAACGGTGTGAACCAGGTAGCAGGCTGTAGACCACATCGAGGTCTTTACGCAGTTCATCAGCAGTGCGTGCTTTACCAGGATAATTACCAGTGGTAGCTATGCCACCACTCAGTTCACCACCAGGGTTTTCAAAGCCACCTACATCATCCCCCTGCCAGCAATGCAAGCTGATAGATACTTGCTCCAGTTGTGATAGTACATTTTCGGTATTTACCCCGAAGGTAGCGTAACGTTCTTTTGCTAGGTTATATGCTTGTTGAATATTTTCTGTCATACTGTTTCTCTATTCAAATGGGAGGATTCGTAATTTACCGATGGATTATCGTCAAAAGATATTTTGCTGCACGTTGAAAGTCTGGCAAATCATATGGAGTTCATCTATGCTCAAACCTTCACCAAGCCCACCTGCTGAAAGATTGAAATATTCATATTTTGCAGCAGTCTCAGCATATTCCACACGATCAGCTGCGCGCTTCACAGAAATATCTGAACGTGCCATTACTCCATGCTTTGCCCAAATTACTATACGATGGGTACGGAGTTTTTCAACATTGCCTTTCATCAGTTCCGCAGAACCTGGGATACGAAATGGAATAAAACCAATACCTTCAGGCAAGTTGATAAGGGTCTCCGGTTGCCAGCGGAGCAAATGTTGATTGAGATACAATTCATCCTGATAGCGCGGGATATGACTCAAATACGTCAAATGCATAGGTTGTGCATGAATAATCGCATGAAAGTTCGTATCACTACTGAGTATTTGGTCGTAATGTACAGCCAGGTGGGAATTGAATTCGCTGGTCACACGCTCGAAACGATGATGGGGCGAGGTGAACAGATTGCCCGTCTTGCCGCCTTCATTCACAAATAATGCAGGTAATGTCAGTTGTGGGGTTATCAATGATCTCGCGTAAACGCCTTCCTGAACCTGAAACCAAGAATGTCGATCCCGCCAATCAGGTACAGGCTGCGGCAGTTCGATTCTCAGTTTGAATAGGAAAAGATTACGTACTTCAACTTTCCAACGCAAACAAACGGAAATATTTCCTGCTGCACTTACCAGCCTCGATCTCAGCCAGGTGGCGTCCTGCTTCGCCCATCGGTTTCAGTAATTCACTTAATTCGGGATAGGGTTCCTGTAATATTACTCAATATCACTTTCAGCAACGTGTAGGTTTCATCCACTCAGTCGTTTGCAAAAGGTTCATAGATTTTCTGGATCAAAAGAATAACGAACAAATTTCCCGTGCTTCTGCCAAAGAGGCCAAATGCTTCAGGCCAATAGCTTGCATTAAGATATTTCCGATGGCAGTCGCTTCAATAGGTCCTGCAATCACAGTTCGCTGAGTGGCATTAGCAGTAAATTGATTTAGCAAACGATTCTGCGTACCACCGCCGATGATGTGAAATGGATCAAGCCGTTTGCCACTTAATTCTTCCAAATGCTCCAACACATAGCGGTATTTCAAAGCGATGCTTTCCAACGCTATACGGATAATCTGACCCTTTGTCTGAGGAACTCGCTGATTTGTGTCCATACAATATTTTTGAATGCGAAATGGCATATCGCCTGGAGCTAGGAATAACCCATCATCAGGATCGATGACCGCCAGAAACGCTTCTGCCTCCTCCGCATAATAATACCGAAGGATATTTCCTTCACTCCTGACGACTCCACTCACGACGACATTCCTGTACCAACCAAAGTCCCATAATATTTTTAGAGAGTCGCCATGTGTCATTGACGCCACCTTCATTGGTAAAGTTATATTCGAGCGCTTTCTCTGTCAAACATGGCTCACGCACTTCTGCCCCCATAATTGACCACGTTCCCGAACTAAGCCAGACAAAATCCTCATTCTTGGCAGGGACAGCCACCACTGCCGACCCTGCACGTGACACGCTGGCAAAATTACAGGGATAGTAGTACCTGCACCTGTTTCTCTTGGCAAGGCTGGGGAGTAGCGTCCCGATCTGGGTGCCAGTAGCAGTTGTCGGCTTGAAAAGCTGCGCAGGTATGCCAAAGGCATTTAGGATTTTTGTTGACCACATCCGCGTGCGTGGATCAAAGCATTGAGTGGTAGTCGCGTTGGTAAATTCGTTGGTCAATTCACCCGTCAACCAGAAATTGAAAAGGTCAGGAATGGTGACAAAGGATTTTGCGATATCAAAGATCTCTGGGTGGTACGCAGCGGCGGCGATCAATTGATACAGTGTGTTGAGTTGCATAAATTGAATGCCAGTATTGGCAAAGTTATTCCCGCGCGCGGCAGAACTCAGCGTTTCTTCAACATGCCATCGGTACGGGCGTCGCGATAATGAAACGGGTTGCCAAGCAGGGAATTCCGCGTTTATCGAGCAGTGCAAAAAATCCACTGCCCATGTGTTCAATCCGACGCTATCAAAAGGTTTTGATTTGCGAATGCCTTCTTTCTAATATTTGTTCAGAAACGTAACACGTCCCAATGCAAACCGTTGTTTCAATTGCACGGGACCATTGGAAAAACGATGAGTTTCAGACAGGGTCAATTTTGTCAGCGAGTGAACCTACAATGGTTCGCCCACTTTCGGCACCGAGTGTCAATGGCTAAATAATTAGTAGTTTGAGGCATCATCAATCCAAACGAAACTATTCTTCAAGTTCAAAAAACTTCATCCAATCACGCATTGTTATTAGTAGTGCATATGTACAAGATGAAGGTGTTCGCTGGTTCTGCGCGAAATAAATCCAGATATTCATACCTAATTTATAGATCAAGAGCATCACCATAACCTTCACAGCCCCCAGCATGGTTTGAAGAATTCGAGAGCCTGACGGAGGGCTAAATTCCGTTCGCCCAATATCATGATGATCAAAAATCTATCGCGCACTTCCAAAAACGATCAAAAGCATTCATGATGGTGTCGCGAGCAACTACATCGCCTGGTACATCGCCGATCAAATCATCTACAGTAAATGGACCACGCGCATCCGGGTCTTGATAGGAGACCGACCACTGCCATGCGCCTGAACCAACTTCATGTTGTTCGCCGTTGGGCAGAACGACCAACGCGGTAGTGTTCGCGGGGACGGTCACATTCAAATCAAACATTCCGTTCTCAATCTTCCAGGAAGATTCTGCCAAACCGTACGGCGTGACGTGGCGCGCGTTGGCGTGTGTGAGTCCACCGCCCGGGCGGGGATGAATTTCCATGCGGCGGTAACCAGGTTCGGTCGGAGTCAGACCGCCGATGGTCCGATGCATCCAATCTGCTACGGCACCGAGGGCATAGTGATTGAAGGAAGTCATCTCGCCAGGATTAATCGAACCATCCTGAAGCATGCTATCCCAACGTTCCCAGATGGTGGTAGCGCCCTTGGTCACCGGATACAACCATGAAGGACATTCTTGTTGTAACAACAAACGATAGGCTGCGACATAATGTCCCGTGCTGCATAAGGCATCACAGATAATTGGCGTACCTACAAACCCAGTGCGAATGTGATAGCCACTATCGCGCACGAGTTCGCCTGCCGACGCCTGCTCGCTGACGCTGTTCGGGGGGTGGGCAATCAAAGGCAATCGCAAGGGCATAAGCAGTCTCAGCATCATTCATCATGCGCCCAGAGGGTGTGATATATTCCAGGTGCAGCGCTGCTCGTGGTTTGTCTGCCAGCGATATTTGTTGCGCTCATGCGTCCTAAAACTTTGGCGGACTTTGCCAGAAGATTGGCGCAGAATAAGCAAAGCAAGCGCTGGCAACAATGACTTTATCAGTGCGCGCCTGCGCTGGTCGATCAGGCGGTGCCGTAGGGTCTACCCAATCGCCAAATTGAAAGCCCTTATCCCATAAGTGGCTTTCACCAGTCAACGAAATAAGGTAATCCACCCAGGCGCACATACTTTCAAATTGCTCGGCAAGAATTTCTTTATCACCAAAGCGTTGATATATGACCCAAGGAACAACCGTTGCGGCATCTGCCCAAGCAGCAGCAGCGGATGCATTTGTACCTAATACATTGGGCACCACGTGAGGGACACGTCCGCCCGATCTGCGTTGCTCCACATCCAAATCCTTCAACCACGATTGCAGAAAGCCACTGACATCATACAAGTAGGAAGCAGTTGGAGAAAAAACTTCAATATCACCAGTCCAGCCTAAGCGTTCATCGCGTTGCGGGCAGTCAGTAGGGATATCCAGAAAGTTACCGCGCATACTCCAAATCACATTTTGATGTAGTTGGTTGAGCAATGCATCCGAAGTTTCAAGCCAACCAGTGCGTTCCAAATCGGAATGTATGACGATCGCGGTCAAGTCTTCTGTATGTAATTCACCGGGCCAGTCATTCACCTCGACATAGCGAAAGCCGTGGAAGGTGAAACGCGGCTCCCATGTTTCAAGCTCCGCCCCGCTTAACGTATATTGGTCTGTTGCCTTAGCAAAACGTAGTGGACGTGTGCCGAGTTCGCCATGTTCCAACACTTCGGCATGTCGCAGTGTCACGGTATGCCCAGCCGGACCTTTCACTTTAATGGATAATCTACCAGCCAGGTTCTGACCAAAATCAACGATCGTTTTTCCAGCAGGCGATTTGGTGATGGAGACGGGCGCAACGGTTTCGACGCGACGAACGGGAGGACCTAGCGGCGCTTCGAGTGTTTTCAAATCCCAAGCCACGGTTCGGACTCCGCTCCAGGCTGAATCATCGAAACCGGACAGAGTCCACCCTGCATGTTCTAGGCGGGCATCGTAGGTTTCGCCATCGTAAATACTATTCATCAGAATGGGTCCAGTGGAAGCACGCCACGCTTGCGCGTCGTCTGTTACGATGCGTTCGCTAGAACCATCCGCATATTGAACTTCCAACTGTGCCAACAAAGCAAGTGTTTCGCCGTAAATATTATGTTGTCCGCCTGCAAAGCCAATACGACCCCGAAACCAGCCATCTCCTAAAACGGCACCGATGGCATTCTTTCCTTCTTTTACCATCCCAGTCACATCGAAGGTTTGATAACGCAATCGCTCATCATAAACTGTCCAACCAGGAGAGAAAACATGATCACTCACAATCTGTCCATTGAGTTGGGCTTCATACAAGCCTAATGAAGTGATGTATAACCGCGCTACCTTAACCTCTCCACGTAAATCAAACTCGCGGCGCAGATAAGGAGATGGATTCGACTTGGAAGTATCTTCATCCCAAGCAGGTGTAATGAAGCGAGCGCTCCAATCCGAAGGCAAGAGCAAGCCCGTTTCAATTATTACAGGATCACTCCAGTCTGATGTACTGCCATCTTTTCCCCAAACGCGCACACGAATAGACACCCGCTCACGAGATACAAGCGACGAGAACGGCCATGAAACCAACACAGATTGATCAGCCTCAATACGTCCTGTCTGTTTTTTCAGACTGCCGTTTGAATCATATTCTTCAATTTCGTAGGCACTTTGAGACCAGTTTTGAATATTGGTTTCTGTCATCCATGAGAGACGAGGTTGAGCTGTGCCTATTCCAAAAGGAATATGAACATGTTCAACTTGAAGTTTCAGTGAAATTATTTTTGTCATATCAACCATTCTCGTAATAATCTATTTTTTTATATGGAGATACCGTAGTTTTATAATCCCTCAGGATCTTTTAACTGGGGGATAAAATCATTCTCATCTAAAATAAAAGTAGTTAGCCTTTTACTGCGCCAGAGGTTGTGCCAGAAACAATTTGTCGCTGGAAGAACATGAATAGGATGAGTGGCGGAATGGTAATAATCACCACATCGGCAAACAACAAGTTCCAACGTGAAGCAAATTGGCTCAAGAAGCCAAATAACGTTAGTTGCGCAGTTACATTTTCCTCACCTGGAAGAAAATACAACGGTCCCGCAAAATCGTTGTAAATGGCTATCGAAGTAGTAACAATCACTGTTACAAGTGCAGGTCTCAATAAAGGTACTATCACTGAAAAGAATAGCCTTGCTGGAGAGGCTCCATCAATAATGGCAGCTTCATCAATCTCTCTTGGAATGGTACCGATAAAGGCGCGTAAAATTAATGTAGCATATGGCAATGCCAGTGCCACTTCAACGAAAATTAAGCCGGGAATTGTTTTATATAGCCCAATTTTTTGTAAAAGGAAAATCGTTGGCACAACAGCTGGAGGCAAAACAAGTCCAGTAAACAAAATCGAGTTAAAAATAGAAGCAACTCTATCATTTCGCCTTTGCATTACATATGCAACCATGGCAGCAAAGAGCACGATCAGAGTCACAGAACTTACTGTCAATAAGGAACTGTTCAAGAGCGCTCGCCCCACACGATAATTACGGAACTTAAAAACTTCAGTTACGTTTTCAAGGAGATGAAACTGGCTTGGCCAGGTGAATTGAAAAAGTCCAGCTTCTTGTCGCGTTTTAGAAGCAATCGATAAAATAAAGAGAAATGGAACTACAAAAATAATGCCAACCACAATAAATGCAACAACATCCAACCAGTATTCTTTGACAAATTTTGCAGGTTTCATAATTCCAATTCCATTCTGTTGAAAAAACGCATTAATGGATAAACAATAATGGTCACAAGAAAGAACATGACAACATTTCCAGCAGACGAGAGTCCATAAAAGCCAGCTTGATACTGCTTATATATTACCGATGTAAGAACATCCGAAGCAAAACCAGGGCCGCCATGGGTCATGGTCCAGATTAAGTCAAAGGTACGAAGTCCTCCAATAAAGGAGAGCAAAATCACGGTAAAAGAAGCATTACGACTTAATGGGAGGATAACATGGCGAAATTCCACCCAGGCTCCCCCTTCAAGACGAATTGCATCGAAGTAATCAGTTGGGATAGATTGAATCCCAGCCATGAAGATTACCATGGCGATACCAATCCCCTTCCACACATCTACAAACACAACTGAATATAATGCAAGCTTTGGATCACCAAGCCAATTAATCTTATCAATGCCAAATGAACCTAAAGTTGTA
>JAXLVT010000053.1:0-13844 GCA_046328925.1 Anaerolineales bacterium | reverse complement strand
CCATTTCTTTAAGGAGCAAAACTTCATCCTGTTGTTTGAATAAATTTGCATCATGGGATATCAGGCTAAGCATACCGATGGTTTTGCCCCGTAATTGAAACGGGACAATCGCTGCTGCATGATAGTCGTGATTTATCAGGGCGGCTTGAGATGATTTTGTGCGCTCGTCAGTAACAATATCTTCACTGGTAACAACCTTGGAGGTAAGGAGAGCCGTGGCAATTAATCCATTCTTGAAGATGCCCTCGTTAATGTTAATCTGCGGAAAGGGCCAGTGCGCCAGATCCAAGCCGCTAGCAGCAACGGGCATTACCTCCCCGTTTGCTTCGTTCAAAAGCCCAATCCATGCCAGGGCAAATTCACCGAATTTTGTAGAAACATCGCAGATGGATTGATACAGGTCTGTTCGGTCTGTGACGCGCACAATGGTTTGATTCACCTGGCTGAGCGTGGCATATAAGCGTTTCATTTGGATAACCTGCTTTTCCGCCTGTTTTCGCTCAGTAATATTCTGATAAGTGATCAGTGCATACTCATGCCCGCCCAACTTCACCATGTTGGCATTGATCAAAATATCACGGGATTCGCCCGTCTTGGTGAAGAAGCGTCCTTCAACCCCAAACAGTGAGCCCTTCTCCTGAAATTCATGGAAAGCCTTCTGGGTTTCAGCGGTGGGTGCCATGCCAATTTGAACTGGATTTTTTCCTATGATCTCTTCTCGGCTGTACCCAGACAGATTTTCAAAAGCAGTGTTGACATCAACCGCTAAACGATTGGAGATTTCTAACAATACAGCTGGCATGGCTGCTTGATAAAAGAGCGCTTCGAATTTTTCTTCACTTTCATGTAGCTCAATCTCAACTTGCTTGCGGGCGGTGATATCCTGAGTAATTCCATATCCCACCAATGCTCGGCGTTGCACGCCTTCCCCTTCAAACAGCACCCGTACTCCAATGGCTAACCAGTGTATGCTTCCATCTGGGTGAATAACCCGATATTCAGTGGCGAATTTTCCACTACCGTTGGCAGATGTAGCAGATTCAATTTCTGACCCCACGCGTGCCAAATCCTCTGGGTGTATGCGGTTTGTCACCTCAGACAAAGTTGTATGGAGGGTGTCAAACCCATAATGAATTCTGGCGCGTTCATCAAATTCTATAGCCCCGGTTTGTAGATCATTTTTCCATATCCCCAAATCGCCGGCTTCATAGCCTATACGGAGAAATTCTTCACTTTCTTTGAGGCGTTCGACGAGTTTAAGGTATTCTTCTTCTTTCATTGGTTTTTGTTTTTCAGTCTTGAGCGAGGCATTTGTTTTCTTGCCCATGGCTTTCTCCAAGGTACAAACATCAGAAAGGTTTAAAAGTTCAAAATTGCGTCTCTACTATAACCTTTGCTTCCAATTCTTTGTATTATAGGTTTTATTGCAAAATTGAACAGGATATATGTACTCAGTCAAGCCTGAAGAACATTATGAAATAGTTTGTGTAATCTGTACATAAAATCAATGGTTGAAATCGCTATGACTTAATTTTGCCATTCTGCAGAGAAGGAGCTTGCCGTGCTAAAATACAAAGGTTTTCAACTACGCTTATTTTCCAAAAAGGACGCATGACTAAACGAATCTTCATCTCCGCCGACCACGGCATGGCCATCATCTATTTCCTGCAAAGCGACGTTGTCTCGACGTTGTTAAATGCGGGCGTTGAAGTTGTTGTCCTTACCGACGATGACACCAAAGAAAAAATCGCCTCGCGATTCACACAACCTGGACTTACCTTCGAAGGCTTGCGCCTTAAACAAGCCAATGACTACGCAAAAAAAGTCAGTCCGCGCTGGCAGTGGCTACTTGGCTACCTGCGCCGTGTGGGTGGCTCGCGTCGCATCAACACCGAAGCCATGGATAGTCACATTTGGGAAGTATGGGGCGAGAACGGTTGGAAGTTTCGTCTGGGGATTTGGATTCCCTCCGCATTGATGATTCTTCTCCTGCGGAATTTTTCTTTTGCCCGCAAATATTTGGTCAAATTACAAAACCGCTTCACGCCTACCCCGGGCTTGTATACGGATCTCTTTGACAAATATCAACCCGATATGGTTATCGCCTCCACCCCGGGCTGGCGCATGGACCGTTATCTCCTGCGTGAATCTGCCCGTCGTGGAATCCCAAACATGACTGTTATCGTCGGTTGGGATAATTCATCCAGTTACAACGTCAGCGGTGCAGACGTGCAATGGGCGACCTGCTGGTCCGAGTTGCAAAAAGAGGAACTCGTCAAAGGTTCGGATTGGGCCCCAGAACGTGTGAATATTGGCGGTATCCCTTCGTATGATGGATACTTCCGCAAGTCATGGCTTATGCCGCGTGATGAATACTTCAAATTACACAATCTCGATCCCAAGCGCAAATTGATTTCTTACGCTAGTAGCTTTGTCCATTTTGCACCAAACTTCCCGAATATCGAGGCGCTTGCCAAATTGGTTTCATCCGATGCGTTGGCAGAGCCTTCGCAACTGTTGATTCGTTTGCATCCGAGTCACTTTCAAGACAAGCCCAAGATTTTTGCTGATGAACGTGCGCAGGTCTTTGAATTAGAAAAAAAATATCCCAACGTACATGTTGTCCAGCCTGTAGCTTTGGGCGGTTCCCTTGGTTACTACGGTGGCGAAGACATGGACGAGAAATCTTCAATGATGGCGTACTCGGATGTGCTAGTGACAGTTTATTCCACCATGTTGGTTGAAACTTCTGTCCATGACACACCCATGATCGCCGCAACAATCGATGTCCCAGGTGGGTGGAATGTGCCGAATAAGTTTTCGTTATCACTCAAAGAAATTGGGAATTGGCCAACGCACAAACGCTTCCGCGAAGCAAAAGCGGGACGGGTGGCACAGAATGAATCTGAATTGCGTGACACGTTGAATTTGTACTTGAAGGATAAATCTGTTGATTCAGAAGAACGCCGCAAATTTGTCGAACGCGAAATTACCTACACCGACGCCAGTGCTGGGAAACGTACAGCAGAGTTTGTCCTCAAAATTCTGGGAGTATAGTGTGTAGGGTAGGTGACTATCGCTACCATCGAAACCACAGACTTGTGGTAAAAATATCTCCCTACGGAGAAAAAATGAAAAGAAAAGTATTAATCTTCACATCAATCTTAATTGTCATTCTCGTCTCTGCCTGTGGACCTGCCCCTGAACCCACGTTGGCTGCTGGTGATATTGCAAACACAGCGGTAGCCAATGCCTGGATTGCGCTCACCGCCACACAAGCCGCAATTCCCACGGCGACAGCGACATTCCCACCGACAGCGACTTTTACACCATTGCCAACCTTCACACCTATCCCAATCCCTACTTTAGCTCCTGCGACGGCTGTTCCTACCCAAGGAGAAGACCCGTGTAACTTACCGCCTCCTACAAAACCAAAAGGAACATTGGTGAAAGTTAAGTTTGTAAATAAATCCGGTGGCACCTTGAACTTATCTTTTGGGATGCTTCAACCTAATTCACTTGGTGAATGTGGTACGTATGGATATAGTTTGGGTGTGTTTGATGAACCCGTTGTCACTGTTTTAGCAGGTTGTTATTGGGCCTACGCTTGGGTGACTCAACTTAACTCAAACAAACCATCCACTGCGAAAAATGCCTCGGCTTTATGTGTGACAGACCCTGCCAAAGAGCCTGATATCTGGATTACATCAGAGTTGATTGCATTTCATTGATTTTTGATTGGGTGAAGACTAAAATCCTCACCCAATTTTTTCTTTAGGGTTGTTTCATGACTGGACGAAAAAGCATGTTCCTTTTTTATTTCTCAATCACGCTGGCAACTTTATCCAGCGCGTTATATCATTTTAGCGCCAAGAGTGTTCCATCGAATATTAACTTTGCCATTTCTCTCGTAGACTTATTCCGCTGCTCTGGTGGTGACGTTAATTGTTGCGCTTCTTTTCCCCGCCAAAATGGCCTTGCCTTCGGTTAAGTGGCATAACGGAGCAGTATTTTACTGGCCATTGCTATTGTAAAATCGAGTTTGGTTTTTTGCTTACTTATCGTGCAGGTTGGAACCTTGGGCATTGCTGCTGTCCTTGTGAATGTAGTGGCCTCGCTGATTCTTGTCCCTGTGGCGATTTTTGTTTTTAAAGATAAAATCTCGTGGATTAACATCGCTGGAATTTTGGTGTGTCTGGCTGGCTTGGTAATGTTAAACTGGAAGAGATAGTTGGAGATTAGATCGTAATGCTTTCCCGCCTTAAATCCGCTGCCCGCATCCTGATCAAGGGTGACCCCAAAAAGAATAAACGCAATCCCATTCCCGCCATTACTCTTGAAGAAGTGGCGGAGATGAAGCAGTTTTTCCCGCGTGAGAAGTTCTTTATTTTCGGTCATGCCCGTTCGGGGACAACTTTGCTCATGCGCCTTGCTCGTTTACACCCTGAAGTTCATTGTAATTATCAAGCGCATTTTTTCACTCGTCAGCCATTGCTCAAGTCACTGGTCAATACACCTGAAGCCGAAGAATGGCTGACGCGCAAATCCAACCGTTGGAATCAAGGCGGTGACCTTTCTTCACAGGTTCTCCGCGCTACTGCTGATTTCATCATGGAGCGTGATGCGGCTAAAGAAGGCAAGCGTATTGTGGGAGATAAGAGTCCTTCATCCACGATTCACGGTCAAGCGGTACGCGATATGCATGCCGTTTATCCTGATGCAAAGTTGGTATACATTGTTCGTGATGGACGGGATGTATTAATTTCGGAAAGATTCCGTAATTTCATTGAAGAGTCAAAGTTTCTCACCTCTGAAGACAAGAGCATTATCGAAGCACTTCGTAAGGATCAAAACCAGTTCACAAATGGAACTCGCTCGATTTTTACCGAAACTGTCATTCGGCGCGTGGCAAAAGGCTGGGTTGCGAACGTGAAAGAGACGGAAGATGAAGGCCGTAGATTGTTTGGTGATCAATATTATGGCATGCGCTATGAAGATTTGTTGGCTCATCCTTTTGAAGAGATGCAAAAGCTTTGGCAGTTTTTGGGTGTACAAGTAGATTCATCCCTTGAAAAAATCATTGTGGATGAGATGTCTTCAAACCCTGACGAAGAATGGCAGGCCAAACGAAATGAAGGCATCGCTTCTTTTCTTCCAAAGGGACAGGCTGGCAACTGGAGTCGGCTTTTTACTGAAAAAGATAAAGCCGTCTTCAAAGAAGTTGCTGGCGAGATGTTAATCCGCTGGGGATACGAGAAGAACCATAGTTGGTAAATCGCAATGAATTTTAAAGTTGGCTTGAAAAGACTCTTTTATCAGGATGAAATGCGTTCCAATTGGGATGGTACTGGTCCACGCCCATTGATTACCGATGTTTGGTACCCAGCTGTGAATACTGCCGTTGAGACCGATATTTTTATCGGTTCCCCAGACTTCCCACTTTTTAAAGCAGGCAAAGCTGCTCGGGATGTGCAACCTGTAAACACACAAAAGTCATTTCCGCTGATTTTATTGTCCCATGGGACTGGTGGTGCTTCTCTACAATTAGGTTGGCTAGCATCTTATCTGGCCTCTGAAGGATATATCGCTGCTGCGGTTAATCATCACGGTAATAATGGATTGGAACCCTATGTGGCGAAAGGGTTTTTACATTATTGGGAACGCGCAAAAGACTTAAGTGCCATCCTTGATCAACTTTTGGTGGACCAAACTTTTGCTAACTTGATTGACCAGAATCAAATTGGAGCGGCTGGATTTTCTTTAGGCGGTTATACCGTCATGGCAGTGGCTGGGGGAAAAACAAATATTCAACCGATGATTGATATGTTTTCACACTCTGAGAGTGATCTATCCAAAGCGATTCCTCCTGAGTTTACAGATGCAGATGCGTTTATAAAGGAAATTCAATCTTTGGGTCAGTATGTTGCTATTGCAGATGCATCCTATCGAGATGAACGCATCAAGGCCGTCTTTGCAATTGCGCCTGTACTTGGTCAAGCGTTTTCTTCAGAAGGACTGGAATCTATTCAAATACCGGTGAAGATTGTTGTTGGTGAAAATGACCAATTAGCTCCATCCAGCGTTAATGCGGCATACTATGCATTACACATTAAGGATGCAGAACTTACCCAGCTTGGAAAGGTGGGTCACTACACGTTTCTTGGAGAAGGTACGGATGGTGGCAAACGAGAGATTCCCTTGTTTTGCCTAGATGAAGACGGTATTGATCGTGCCACTATACACCAAAAAGTAAGCAGGTGGGCGAAGGAATTTTTTGAAAAACATCTAAAGGTTGTATAGGATGAAATTTTTAATCGCTGGTTTGGGATCGATTGGCCGCAGACATTTTCGAAACCTTGTGGCTTTGGGTGAAAAAGATATCGTGCTTTTGCGAACTCGTAAATCGACTTTGCCTGATGATGAATTGGCAGGGTATCCAGTTGAAACAGATTTGCAAGAGGCCATAAAGAAACATAAACCAGATGCTGTAATCGTTGCAAACCCAACTTCCATGCATTTGGAAACAGCTATCCCTTCGGCAGAAGCGGGTTGTCATATCCTGCTTGAAAAACCAGTATCCCATTCCATGGTTGGGTTGGATGTTTTACAAGCTGTTGCTGAAAAAAGCGGTAGCAAAATTTTGGTTGGGTTTCAATTTCGTTATCATCCTACTCTCAATAAGGCACGTGAAATCATTCAATCAAAACAAGTAGGTGAAATTTTATCCACGCATGTACGTTGGGGAGAATACCTTCCTCAATGGCATCCATGGGAAGATTATCGCCAGAGTTATGCGGCGCGTGCCGACTTGGGAGGTGGGGTGGTTGTGACCTTAACACATGCCCTGGATTATTTGCGTTATATGATCGGTGATGTTAAATCTTTATGGTCGTTCAATGGTCATATTTCCCCTTTGGAAGTTAATGTGGAAGATGTGGCAGAGATTGGTTTACGTTTTTCTAATGGCGCCATTGGTGGCGTGCATTTGAATTATGTGCAGCGCCCGCCTGTTCATCAATTGGAAATCGTTGGGACCTCCGGTACATTGCGTTGGGATAATGCTGACGGAGTTTTGCATTTTCAAAAAATGCCTGCTCCTTTCGGCTCTTACTCAGACCTTCCGCCTGCTCCTGTGACCGAATCATTTTCCCCACCTGAAGGATTTGAACGTAACCAATTGTTTATTTCTCAAACCAAACATTTTATAGATGTGGCTAAAGGTAAAACCGAACCTGTGTGTACATTAAGAGATGGCATTCTGGCTTTACAAATGGCCCTTGCAACATACGAATCACAAGAGACAGGTCGATTGGTTAATTTATAAAAAAGAGGCGGAATACTCCGCCTCTTTTTTATTGTAACAATTCCCAGTTGATGTTGGGAGAGTCTTTGCGTAGGTAAACTTTTATTCCGGTACCTATCGATTTGTAGAGGTAATCTTTAAGGTAAGGTTCTGCTTCAGCAGTAGTTCCTTCCCATAAAGATACAATGACATCTGGTTTGAGTTTTCCGAAAGTATATGCATAATCCCATTTCATATGACCGGGTCTCATGTTGGGGATATCTGCAATACTCATTGGGCCATGTACAGTTTGGTGGGCGATATAAGGGTCAGCTTTACCAAGAATATCGATCGCATATCGATCTGGTAGTAAATAAGGGATGGTGCCTGCTCCAACGACGGCGATGGATGCGCCTGGTTTTGTTACATTTTCAAGTGCCAGAGAAATTTGCAAATTCCGTTCATTTCCTGCTACATAATCAGGCTTGCGAGACAAGTTCCATCGTTCGATTGATTTCCAGTCGCCTAGTAATGCATTAAGACTCAGGATGGAAAAAACAAAAACGATTAAAAATACACTGCGCCATGTTGTTTCTAATACCAGTTGATTATCAAGTTTGTGGAAAGCTGTTTTTAGTACTTCCACAACTGACCAGCTAAATAAAATGAAAAACAAGGGCATGGTAATGACAATATAACGATTCGCGCCACCATGGTTCTCCCAGGCATCTCCACCCACATATACAGAGTAGGCAATTTGCCCACAAAATAATAAAGCTAGTAGAAGTACTTTCCAATCTCGGCGGAAAAAAAGTATGGAAAGAGGAATGAAAATAAGCACCCAATTCGAGAAGTAAACAAATTGAACGAGAGCATATAATCCACGCAATGTTTTTAAGGTAGTGTTCCACCCCTCTACTTTTAGATAATATGTATTGGGTAAGAAATCACCATAGTATAAATACCGTGCGATGGTCTGACCACCTAAGAATAAGATAAGTAAACCAAGTCCCCACATTAAATGCTGTTTACGCTCTTCTTTTTGTGTAATTGATAAAACAGTAAGAATTACAAGATATGGCACTGCCATGTCGAAACGGACAAGGGTGGCTATGGCCAGCAGAATATATACCCAGATATTGAACTTATTATCACTTTTTAAAGCGAACCAAACCACTGCGCTAATCATTAAGGCCAAAAGACTGACTTCCATGCCAAGTAGTCCAAATGAATTAAGGGGTGCATAAAAAGCAGTAAGTGCCACTGTTGAAAGCATGACAAACAGGTCATCTGTAAAATATTCGACAATTTTTTTGACGAAGAACAAGTTCAAAGTCAAGAAAGAGCCGCCAAGAATTTGGACGTAAAGTCCTGTTTGGTTAAGTCCAATTGGTAATAAGTGGATGAGTGCCATGATTCCCACCCAAAGCGGGTTGGTGAATCCTTCCACTCGTTCACCAAAGTTCCACACTAGGCCCAATCCATGAGCTAGATTGTATGCATATCGCATAGAAATCATTGCATCATCAAAAAGTATATAATACGTTTTGTTTCCGATGAGAAAACTTGTGGCAACAATGTATCGATAGATATAGTAGATGTAGCCAGCAAGTAGCAGGCCAAATAGAAAGTTGCGGACTGATTTGGAATTCATATTTGAAATTATATCTTAGCCTGTCGGTTGGCGCTGTTTAAGGTGGAGTGAAAATCCAAAATTCACCGACTGAATTTTGGAGTATAATCCTTGCTTGTAATTTGAAAATCCTAACCAAACTTCTATATTTTGAAGTTTATTTAAATTTCATTGGAGTAACCAAATGGCAAAAGCAAAACTCATCACCCCTTATGGTGGAAAACTTGTCAACCTTGTTGTGGAAGGCAAGGAGCGCGAAGAATTGCTCGCTCGCGCAGGGAAACTTCCTTCCATCAAAATTACCATGCGCAATCTATGTGACTTGGAATTAATCGCTACAGGCGGTTTTTCTCCGTTGACCACATTCATGGGCAAGGCTGATTATGACCGTGTGCTCAAAGAAATGCGCCTTGCAGATGGCACCCTATTCCCGCTTCCCATCACCCTGACAGCGGATCCCAAAGAATTGCCAACCGTTGGCGAAGAACTGGCTCTCCGCAGTGCCAACTTTGATCTTATTGCAATTATGACTCTTGAAGAGGTCTATCATTGGGATGCAGAAACTGAAGCCGCACACGCTTATGGTACAACCGATACCAAGCACCCGATGGTTTCTGAAATGGCACGCTGGAACAAAGTGTGTATTTCTGGCCCGATGAAGGTCGTCAATCTTCCCAAATATTATGATTTCGTCAATCTTCGCCACACTCCCACTCAAGTACGTGAAATGCTTGAGAAAATGGGACATGACAATGTGGTTGCATTCCAGACCCGCAATCCTCTTCACCGTATTCATGAAGAACTGACCAAGCGCGCTGCTGCGGAAGTCAAAGGCTCTTTGATTGTGCATCCAGTTGTTGGTATGACCAAACCAGGCGATGTAGATCATTACACCCGCGTCCGCACCTACAAGGCATTGGTTGATAATTACTATAGCAAAGACGATACCATGTTGAGCTTGCTTCCACTCGCCATGCGTATGGCTGGTCCCAAAGAAGCTTTGTTACATGCCATCATTCGCCGAAACCATGGTGCAAATCACTTTATTGTAGGCCGTGATCACGCAGGGCCAGGAAATGATTCCACGGGCAAGCCTTTTTACGGTCCGTATGATGCGCAAGAAATTATGAAACAACACGAATCAGAACTCGGCGTCAAAATGGTGCCATTTGAAATGCTGGTTTATCTTCCTGACGAAAGTCGCTATGTCGAAGAGAAGGATGTCCCGAAGGGCGCCAAGACGGCTAACATTTCAGGGACACAAGTGCGCGATGATTATTTGGCCAAAGGCAAGTTGCTCCCTGAGTGGTTTACACGCCCTGAAACCGCTGAAATTTTGCGCGAAATGTATCCTCCACGCCATAAACAAGGCTTTGGCATTTGGTTCACTGGTTTGAGTGGTTCTGGAAAGTCCGCAACCACCCAAGTGTTGACCACTTTGTTGCTCGAACGTGGTCGTGAGACTGCCATCCTCGATGGCGATGTCGTTCGTACTCATCTTTCCAAGGGATTGGGTTTTAGTAAAGAAGATCGCGATACCAATATCATTCGTATTGGCTTTGTAGCAGGTGAAATTGTCCATGCGGGTGGGGCAGTGATTTGCGCTGCCATCAGCCCGTACCGCGCTACCCGTGAAGAAGCTCGCAAAATGGTTGGCGAAAACTTCGTTGAAGTGTATATGGATACTCCTGTTGAAGTTTGTGAACAACGTGATGTGAAAGGCTTATATGCAAAGGCTCGTCAGGCGATGCAGGATGGGAAGCCAATGGGCTTTACCGGCGTAGATGATCCTTATGAACCGCCAATCAACCCTGAAATTACCCTTAAAGGGTTTGGTTCTACTCCTGAAGACAACGCTCGTATTATTATCAAGTACCTTGAAGATCAAGGTTATATTCTTCCCATAAAATAATAGATACATAAGGAGGTGACAGTCACTTTAAAAAACGTCCCATAAGGATGTTAGATGAGTGGCTGTCACCTATTTGTTTCAAATGACGAAACCCCGCATCGCTTCACTCTCTCTCCTCGGCTTGTGTGCTATCTTAGGAATATTTCTTATTCTGTATGCGACTCCACAAGGCCTTGGCCTTTCAGATGATTCGATTGCATATATTGCTGGGGCGCGCAGTATTCTCAGCGGTCAGGGATATCGTGAAGCCTGGCTTGCCAGCAATGGACCTGTGACTCACTTTCCGCCAGCGTTTCCATCCGTTCTTGCTTTTGTTGGTTTAAGTGGTCTTGATCCAATTCGAGGGGCGCGATTTGTTAACGCATTATTATTCGGTGCAAATACATTTTTACTGGGGTTGATCGGTTGGCGTATGACCAAATCACAGGTGGCAGGAATCATTCTTGCTCTGTTGTTTGTGGTCAATGCTTCCTTGTTTCGTGTTCATGCTGTTGCCATGAGCGAACCACTATATATCTTTTTTAGCTTGATATCTTTTCTGCTTTTTGAATACTATATCGACAAGCAAAGAATGCGGTGGCTTGTTTTGACGGGGTGTTTTGCCGGCCTGGCATATTTAACTCGTTATGCTGGGTTGGCTTTGTTTGCCACGTTTTTGGTTGCGGTTTTTCTTTTGAGAAATACATGGCGTTTGCGTGTTACTCGCTCTCTTGTTTTTGTGGCTTCTTTTCTACCTTGGGCAGTAGCTTGGGCTGTGCGCAATAAGCTCGTGGCGGATAATGCCACCAATCGAACGTTGGTTTATCATCCGCTGTCTTCTGAAAATATTAAAATCGGGATTTACAATTTTTCTGAATTTCTCATCCCTGTTGAAACTTGGCGACGGGCTTTGGTGAAAACCCCTGACTTGTTTTTTGCATTTATTGCCATGATTGCCTTGTCTTTGCTGGTTTGGGTTTTGTACAAAGGGTTGAAACGATTTCTTAATCCCAAAACAGAACTCCCCGAAGTTTTATCTTTTACAAATGGATTGTATATCTTTGGGTATCTGGCCTCCATTGTTTCCTCTATGATGTTGTTTGACGCCAGTACCAAATTTAAACTTCGCATCAACTCACCAGTGTATGTCTCGTTATTGATCCTGCTTGTTTGGCTGGGCTTCTGGCTTTGGAGCAAACGGTCGATGATGTGGCGTGGGCTGGTTGGGATTTTTACTGTCAGTTTATTGTTATTGTCAGTGAAAGAAACTGTTGGGGTGATTACCCAATTGCATAAGGGGGGGCAGGGATATGCATCCTTCCAATGGTATGATTCCGATGCGATGAAGTTTTTAAGCAAATTGCCAGAAGGTACACGCATCTATACCAATCAACCTGGCCCTGTCTATTTATATACAGGGCGCCCAAGCTATGTATTGCCAGATTTGATTGACCCCGTCACTGGATTGCCGCGTGAGGGTTTTGAAGAAGGGGTTAAGGGAGTACAACATGAAGTACTTTCAGGCAACGCGGTGTTAGCCTTATTTAAGTTCGGCTCTGAGGCTGAAGATGTGCAATCCACCTATTTGCAACTTGCTGATGGTTTGTATCTTGGACACGATTCACATGGCGATAAAATTTACACTTCCAATCCAAAGTAGGATATACAATGACAATTTTTGATAAATTCAGTTTGAAAGACCGTGTAGCTGTAGTAACAGGCGGTGGCGGACAATTGGGAACGGAATTTTGCAAGACCCTTGCTGAAGCTGGTGCAGCTGTTGTGGTGGCAGATCTTTTGATGGACCATGCCAATAGGTCTAATAAGTTGCTGGCAGATGCAAACTTGACCTCGTTTCCTTTTGAATTAGACATTACACGTGTTGAATCAGTGAATGCTCTGGTTGCAGAAACAATAAAAAAATTTGGTCGAATTGATGTTCTTGTGAATTGTGCTGCACTCGATCCAAAATTTGACCCAGATGCAGCCGCGAAAGGGATTGCTCCTGGTGCCTTTGAGGATTATCCATTGGAACAATGGAACGCGGCTTTGAATGTAAATCTAACGGGCATGTTTTTGGTCACTCAAGCTTGTGTCAAACAAATGGTTGCTCAAGGAAAAAAAGGTAGCATTATTAATATCTGCTCCACTTATGGGTTGAATGGTCCAGATCAGCGTATCTACATTAAAGATGGAAAACGGGTGGCATATAAGCCCGTGTATTACACCACCACCAAGGCTGGGGTAATGGGATTTACAAAATATCTCGCTGCCTATTATGCTGGGACAGAAATTCGTGTCAATGCACTCACACCAGGTGGTGTATTTAATAATCACGAAGAATATTTTGTTCAAAACTATTCAGCCAAGACCATTCTTGGGCGTATGGCCAAAAAAGATGAAATGAATGGTGCGTTATTATTCCTCGCTTCTGATGCGTCCTCGTATATGACAGGGAACAATGTCATTGTCGATGGCGGTTGGACAGCCTGGTAAGCGTATAGAATTTTTATGACTGATATCCTTGCTCTCATCCCTGCGCGTGGTGGTTCCAAAGGAATCCCACGGAAAAATATTCGCTCCTTTGCTGGGTATCCTCTTATTGCTTGGAGCATTGTTGCTGCCAAAAAATCGGAATTGGTCACACGGGTGATTGTTTCTACTGATGATGAAGAGATTGCTGCCGTTGCTCGTGAGTGGGGAGCGGAAACTCCTTTTCTTCGCCCAACCGAACTTGCTCAGGATAAAACTACAGATTTGCCTGTTTTTGAACATGCACTCAAATGGCTTGAAGAAGTAGAAGGCTATCGCCCTGAAATATTGATTCAATTACGCCCTACTTCGCCCATCCGTCCAACGACGATGGTGGATGATGCCATTCGTATATTGTTAAATCACAAAGATGCTGATTGTGTACGTGGCGTTGTTCCAGCAGCACAAAACCCATTCAAGATGTGGCGTTTCAATGGGGAAGAGAAACCGTTGAATCCACTATTGGCTGTCAATGGGATTGCTGAGCCATATAATGCACCTCGTCA
>JAXLVT010000052.1:0-14134 GCA_046328925.1 Anaerolineales bacterium | reverse complement strand
TTGCAAAGCATCTACGATGCGCATTTTATGTTCAGGAGATACACGAGCAAATACATCTGTATCTTCAATAACATTCTTAAGTTGTGTATCATTCAAACCATCTAATTGAGCGCCAGTCATTACTTTTTTACCAGGTCGTAATAGACCAATCGCCTCTGCAATGGCTTTCGCTGTATTGGGATAATCCCCAGTAATCATTACAGTCCGAATGCCTGCATGACGAGCCTTTTCAAGCGCAGGTTTCACCTCCGTGCGCGGTGGATCAATCATGCCAAGCAAACCTGCAAACACTAAATCTTGTTCAAGCTCCGAAGTATTGAGTTCTTCTGGATTATTAGGCAAGTCTTTTTGAAGACGATAAGCAAATCCGAGTACACGCAAAGCATCTTTGGTCATGGCGTCATTGGCGGCAAGAATACGCTCTTTGATGTCATTGGTCATTTCACGTGGTTTGTCATCCATGCCTTGATATTTTGTACACAAATCGAGCACAATATCAGGCGCTCCTTTGACAGCAATCACATTCCAATTTCTATGTTTCTCATCATAAAATGGCGAGGGATCGTTGGGGTCTGGGTCAAGCACATTATGAATGGTTATCATACGCTTGCGTTCAGAATCAAATGGCACTTCATTCTCGCGCGGATACGCTTCATCAAGGTCAATATGAACTGCCCCGGCCTTTGCCGCTGCTACAAGCAATGCACCTTCTGTTGGATCTCCAACAACACGGTATGTTTTTTGAGATTCATTCTCACCAGTGGATTCAATAGTCGCATCATTATTTAATAACCCAAGCCAAAGTGTTGAAAGAATGGCAGGGTAATCATTGATATTTATTTTTTTTCCATCGACTTCAAACTCGCCTTTAGGTGAATAACCAGTGCCAGTAACCTGGGCAAACTGATTATCAGCCCACACGCGCGTGACAGTCATTTCGTTTTGAGTCAATGTACCGGTTTTGTCAGAACAAATTGTCGTGGCAGAACCAAGCGTCTCAACAGAGGACAACTTTCGGATGAGTGCGTGGCGTTGAACCATTTCCCGCATTCCAAGTGCCAGGGAAATTGTTACCACAGCAGGGAGACCTTCTGGAACAGCAGCAATCGCAAGGCTGATGGCAATGATAAACACTTCAGTAATCTCTGCGACAAATTCTTTTAAGTATCCTAAAGGATTGGAAAATAACATACTGATTTCTGTATAGTTAATCAGCGCGACAACAAAGACCACTGCAACCAATATCAACGAACCAATACTTAATGATTTTCCAAGTTGATCAAGCCTGCGCTGTAACGGCGTTTCTTCGGTTTCAACATTCTGAAGCATGGTGGCGATTAAGCCAAGTTGAGTGCGCATCCCCGTTGCAGTGACCACACCTTGTCCGCGCCCATAAGAAACAACTGTTCCCATAAATGCTGTATTTTTTCTATCGCCAAGTGGGACATTTTTTTCAAGAACAGCAGATGCATTCTTTTGCACCGCCAATGATTCACCTGTGAGTGACGCTTCCTCCACCCGTAAGTTGACAGCTTCCAACAGGCGTAAATCTGCAGGGATAAAATTTCCAGCCTCAAGAAAAACAATATCGCCCGGTACAAGGTTATACGAGGGTATCGAATGGCGAACACCATCTCGTAATACTTGTGCATCTGGGGCTGCAAGTTTTTTCAAGGCAGCCAATGCCTGTTCCGCACGTTGCTCTTGAACAATCCCCAATACTGCGTTTAAAACAACGATAGCCATGATGGCTGAAGCTTCTACATAATCTCCCAATAAGGCAGAAATGACAGAAGCAACAATGAGTAAAATCACAACAAAATTGTTTAATTGATCCCACAACATAGCAAGAAAACCTGCGCGTGGCGCTTCTTGCAACTGATTAGGACCATATTGTTTTAATCGTTTCTCGGCTTCTCCCGAGGATAACCCTTGTTGTTGCACTTCAAGGTGATTGAGGACTTTCTCAGCTTCCAATGCATGCCATGCATGTTCGTGATGTTGATTTTCCAGTTCAGGCATATCTCGTCTCCACAAGTAATCTTGACTTCCCGTCAAATAATTAAAAAAAGACCACCACGTAGAACGTGGTGGTCTTGCCAACGCCTAAAAGCGTATGAATTGCCGATGGCCTTTCGACCAATGTTATGACGACAACCCATCCTGCGAGTTAAAGTAGTGCAGGCGGCTACTCCCCAACCAAGAGTAGTGTACTCCATCTTAAAAGTCACTGTCAAGGAGCCGAGCCTACAATTTTGTTTAGGAGCTAAGTCCAAGCATATTTAAGAGCAGTATAATGATGATATAAAAATAAAGTTTTACCATGTGGAGGCACCTCATGCCTGTTATAAAAATACCTAAAACTCGTGACGATTTCAAAGCATATTATGCACTTCGCTACAAAGTACTTCGTGAACCGTGGGGGCATCCAAAAGGCACTGAAAAAGATGACTACGAGCCAATCAGCGAACATTTTATGGCAATAGATGAAAAAACTTCGGAAGTAGTGGGAGTGATTAAGTTATTTGAAAAAGCTCCCGATGTAGGTCAAGTATCACACCTCGCTGTCGCACAGGAACATCAACACCAAGGCATTGGAAAATTTTTGATAGAAACTGTTGAAGCGCGCGCTCGTGAACATGGCTATAAAACCCTCGGCGCCATGACACGTGCAACAGCTACCGCGTATTTTGAAAAATATGGGTATCACGCGGCAGGAATCCAAGGATCGAACTTTGGGACAACTCACTTAGTCTGGATGGAAAAAGATCTATAGATTAAATACAAAGAAGGCATGCATATTGCATGCCCTCTTTGTATTTAATCTATTCCACAGATTGTGAAGCCGATGTGGGATGGAACCATCCTACAACCAAAGTAAAAATGCCCTTCAATGGCGCTAACAACCAATCGACCAATTCATTAATAATCCCAATTCCATGGGCAAGCCATGCCAACACGAAACGGAATTTTTGCAAGAATGGGATATGAGCGTATGCCAACGCCAATGCAATCGTAGCCACTGAAATTCCAAAACGCAAAAGATCTGATAGTTCAATATGCCAAACCTGATTAAGAATTAGCTCTACGCCAATATTCAATACAAGAATATAAGCAGCTTGTTTTAGAATCGGTTCACGCTCCACAGCATAACTAAATATCCCCGCCGCATAGCGCATCGTCAGAATCCCAATCCCAACTCCCAACATCACCACCCATATTTTGTCGGAAAGAGATACGGCCGCAACCACATTATCAATACTGAAAATCAAGTCCATAATTTCAACGGTCAGCACGGTTCCCCAAAAAGAACGGACTTTGATAGGGGTGACATTTTCTTCATCCCCATCGCCGCCAGACATGTCTTCAAGGCTGTCAAAAGCCAGATGAATTAAATACACAGCCCCAACAAGCTTAATCCATGAATTATGAATCAAAAAACTTGTCAGAAAAAGCATTGCCCCACGTCCAACGTAAGCGCCCAACAAACCAACCCGCAAGGCAGCCATTCTTTGAAATCCAAGAATGGGATGTAAAGCTGTACCCAGATTTTTTAATTTTCCTGGCCAGGGCACTTCCTGATCATTTGGCAAAGGTGTGACCAAAGCTCCAATCACCGCCGCATTGTCAATCGATAAAATTCCCTCCAAAAAAATCAGTTGGAACACAATTAACACCAAAGGCCAATATGCCATTCTACACAAACCTTTCAATCACAGAAATCATGTTTACCACATGGATTTTATCCCAAATATTAATGTCACGGAACTGACAAAAGGCACTATAAAAACAACCTTTCAAAGGTTAAAATTCAAGGCATGTTAAAAGCAAAATCATCTCTTCTTTCCTTCATACTAACGGTCGGAATTATCGCGTTGATGGCACTTTTTGGGCCTGAAGAAAAATCCCTCGGAGCCAACGTACGCATCGTTTATTTACACGGAGCCTGGGTGCTGACAGCCGAAATCACCTTCTTCGCTGCGGCTCTTACAGGACTTATCGGCCTGCTTCTGCGCAAAGATAGTTTCCACTCCTGGTCAGCTGCACTGGGACGTACAGGTATATTCTTCTGGCTCACCTACCTGCCACTTTCATTATTTGCCATGCAAGCCAACTGGAATGGATTATTCCTTGCCGAACCACGCTTTCGCCTTGCCATGATTTTTGCAATCACTGGTTTACTTCTACAAATCGGCCTGTGGATTTTCGACCTACCTTGGCTCACCTCAGCAGGAAACATCATTTACATCATCGTATTGCGAGTATCCTTCGCTACCGCTCAAAATATTATGCATCCACCTCCATCTCCAATCTTCAACTCCGGAAACTATGTCATTATCGGTTTCTTTGTTGGATTAAATATACTGGCATGGTTGGCAGCCTATTTTCTAACGCGCTGGTTCTTACAACTCAAAAATAATTAAACCGCTTATACTCGGATAATCTTGAAAAGAAAGGTAGCGCAAGAACACATCTTGCGCTACAACTTATTATCTTGAAACTTCGCTTCCAACTCTTAACATTCATGTTTCTTCGCACCATCCTAAATACGGCTCATAGGATGGTGTATCCATTTTTATCTGTATTCGCTCGTGGATTAGGCGTAGATATTTCTACCATGAGCTTGCTCATGACAGCCCGGGCATTGCTTGGAACCACAAGTCCACTTTACGCCCCCATCGCAGATCGCCGTGGGCGTAAATTTGGGATGTTGCTGGGCATATCGATTTTTACAATCGGTGTCGGTATTGTTGCAGTCCATCCTACTTTTTGGACTCTCGCAATCGCTCTTATTTTTGCCTTACTTGGAAAATGCATGTTCGACCCAGCCATGCAAGCCTATTTCGGAGATCGTGTTCCATATGAACAACGTGGAACTGCTCTTGCGATTACAGAAGGCGCATGGTCATTATCTTTCATTGCAGGCGTCCCTGTGATGGGATTTTTAATTGACCGCTATGGCTGGTCAGCTCCCTTCCCATTATTAACAATTCTGGGTTTGTTCATTTTTTTCGTACTTTGGCGCATTGTTCCTGCTGAAGACACACACCATGAGCCCACTACAAATTCACATGAGGGATATAAAGCTGTATTTAGTTCCATCCCTGCCATGGCGGGGATTTCTATTGCTTTATGGGCAAGTGCTGGCAATGAGCTGGTTAATGTAATTTTCGGGGTTTGGTTGGAAGATTCTTTTGGCTTGAAAATCGCAGCACTCGCAGGAGCTTCTGCGATCATTGGCATTTCTGAATTAAGCGGAGAAGGATTAGTCGCCTTCACAACTGACAGATTAGGCAAGCCGCTCGCACTTACCATTGGGCTGGTCGGAAATGCCCTGGCATCCATCCTACTTCCAATCATCGGCAAAACAGAGCTAGGCGCTTTAATTGGCTTATTTCTTTTCTATATTACCTTTGAATATATTATGGTCAGTCATATTCCCTTAATGACAGAACTTGTCCCATCCGCACGTGCGACCATGCTATCCATCAACATCACTGGGCATTCACTCGGGCGTGCCATTGGTGCCTTCTTAGCAGCTATCATTTATCAAAAATTTGGTTTTGGGGTTGTCGCATTTACAGCAGTATTATTCAATATTGCAGGATTTCTAGCTCTTAAGAGAATGCAAAAGGGATAATTGTGCAAACGTCTATTGTTATTTTGGCCATACTAATTATTGTTATCAGTTTAATATGGCTTCTTGTCCCAGCCATTTATGGGCTCCCCTCCATCTCGGCACATCCTGACCGAATTCGCAAAGCCCTAAAGCTAGCCAACCTGCAACCTAATGAGAATTTCTATGATCTTGGCTCAGGTCATGGACAAGTTATGATCATGGCAGCCAAAGAGTTTGGGGCAAACGCAACTGGCATTGAGGCAGGACCTGTGCAATGTGTTATCGCTTGGATTAATGCCACTCGGAACGGAGTCAGCTCAAAAGTTCATATTGAAGCGGGGAATTTCTTCAAATCAAATATCGACCAAGCTGATGTTGTCTATGCTTATCTCACGTCACAATATGCGTTTCGTCTACAGGAAAAACTAGAGAAAGAATTACGCCCCGGAACCAGAGTGGTGACCATTGCCTTTGAGCTCCCCGGTTGGCAACCGATTGCATTTGATCGAGAAAACTTGATTTACTTATACGTAAAATAAAAAGCCCCATCTTACGATGGGGCTTTTTATTTTCAAACGTGTGAATTACACACCAGCGAGGCTGGAGTTCACTTTGCTGAAGACGTTACCAATGATCGGGCCGAGAACCATCAAAGCCGCGATAACAACAATGGCAACCAAAACAAGAATCAAAGCGTACTCAACAAGTCCCTGGCCTTTTTCTTTAGGGGCGAATAACATGTGCGTAATCTCCTTTCCTAAGAATTTCCTGGGAAGACCTCCAACAGGATTGAACTTATTTTACATCGTTCTGGGAAAAAGGCAAGTAGGTCAAGGGGGGGACCCCTAACAGTTATGTTAGTCTAACAAGAATGAAAGTATAGGATTCGTCAAAAAAACTCACTACATAAGCTTTTTTTAGTAAAAAACAAATAAAGAATCTCTTCTTTTACAATTAGTATGCAATGAAAATGAAATGCAAGTCTTAAGTTATTTTTATTTATGCAACATGGATTTTCTGTGGTTTAATCTGAACATGCTCATTCATTCTGCTTCCCAATTACTTACCCTAAAAGGCGGGCCGCAACGCGGCAAAGCCCTGGGCTCTCTCGGCGTGATTGAAAATGGTGCGGTGGTTGTACGTGACGAAAAAATTATTGCGGTAGGCACTACAGATGAATTAAGAGCAGCCTATCCTGATGAACCCACTTTGGATGCAGGCCGCTGTGTAGTAATGCCTGGTTTCGTTGACCCACACACCCATTTAATTTGGGCCGGTGATCGTGCCAATGAGTTCGAAATGAAGATGTCAGGGACACCCTATCTTGACATCCTTGCGGCTGGTGGTGGCATCATTTCAACAGTGAAGGCCACACGCACAGCCAGTATGGAAACATTAATCGCACAAACACGACCTCGTTTGTTGCGTATGTTCTCCCACGGTACAACCACAGCAGAAGCAAAAACGGGCTACGGACTTCAAACCTCCACAGAATTACGGCTCCTAAAAGCTTTGCTCACCCTTGGTGATGAAAGCCCACTTGAACTTGCTATTACATTCCTTGGCGCACATGCCATACCACCCGAGTTCAAAGAAAACCCACAAGGATACACAGACGAAGTAGCAAACATCATGTTACCTATGCTCAAAGAATGGTGGGATACGCATGCCCCACGACTGCCTCTTCCCTTTGTGGATGTATTTTGTGAAACAAAGGCATTCACCCTCGAACAATCGCGTCAAATCTTGACCAAGGCTGTGTCGCTGGGATTCCCACTCAAAATCCACGCTGACGAATTTGACAATCTCGGCGGGGCCGCATTGGCCGCTGAACTTGGAGCCGCATCAGCGGATCACCTTGTACGAACCTCAGATGCCGATATTCAAGCCTTGGCAAAGTCTGAGACGGTAGCGGTTGCACTCCCTTGCACCCCGTTTGGGCTGGCAGAGCGAGATTACACTCCTGCAGGAAAAATTCTCGAAGCAGGTGGAATGCTAGCCCTTGCTACAGATTGCAACCCCGGCACCTCATGGAATGAATCCATGCAGTTTGCCATTGCACTTGCCTGCCGCTACATGAAGTTGACTCCTGCTCAAGCCATCGCGGCAGCGACCATCAATTCTGCCCACGCAATTCGCAGGGCCGATACGATCGGTTCTATCGAGGTTGGAAAACAAGCCGATTTATTAATCCTATCCGTGCCAGATTATCGTCAAGTGGGATATCGCTATGGAACCAACCTTGTGAAGCAAGTGATGAAACGTGGACAAGTATATTCAGTGGATGTTGGTTACTACCGTACAGCATAGCACCCAACAAAGGTAATACATGAATATTCAATGGATAGTATTTGGGTGCATCCTCATTATTAATGCCATCATTGCTTTGTTGATTGCTTTTTATGTGTCAACAAAGAATGAGACGACCGGAAAGCCAGCATTGATTCTGATGATGATTGCGCTGGTAATTTGGTCATTCTCGTATGCAATGGTAACATTTACGAGAACTTTAGAAGTTAAATTATTTTGGCTAAAAGTTGAAAATATTGGAATTTCTCTTCAGCCATCCTTTTGGTTCATATATATATTCCTTTACTCGTTTAAAGGAAAAACTTTATCACTCTGGCAGATTATTCCTTTATTTATCATCCCTGTAATCTCTTTATGTTTTATTTTTTCAAATAATTGGTTTTATTTGTATTATTCTTCTGTCCATCCCATTTCTCAATATGGAGGTCCACTCGCGATTGAGCGCGGAACTTGGTATTGGGTTGCTTTGATGCATAGCTATGCCCTTGCAATTGCGTCAATCGCCATCTTAATTTGGCGTTTCATTAAATTCGGAAATGTGATTCGCAAACAGGTGTATTTACTTACCGCCGCCTCTTTAATTCCCTGGGGATTTAATTTGACGTATCAAATCATTAGCAATTTATTCCCCACTGTCTTTTTGCCCGTCGACTTTACTCCCATCTCTTTTACCATTAGCTTAGGGTTGATTGGAACAAGCGTCCTTCGGAAACCCTTGATGGAACTGGTGCCGATTGCAAGAGATATCGTGATGGACCACATTCCTGAAATGGTTTTTGTCGTAGATGCCCACGACCGGGTTCTTGATGCCAATACCGTTGGAACAAAATGGCTGGGAAAATCCAAAGATGAATTAATCGGTCGTGACCCGCTTGAAGTTTTCCACGAATGGCCACAAGTTCTTAATCGCCTGCTATATACAGAAGAGACTTGTGATCGAAATATCAATGCGTACTTAAAGTAGTAGCAACTCCAATTTATGATGAGCAGACCAAATTATTAAGCGGCCGTGTGATTGTGCGCTTTCATGATGTCACAGACAGAAAAAACCTTGAAAGAGCCTTGAAGGAATTATCCAAAAAACTATCTGAGTAGCAATCCGCGACCCGTTGACAGGAGCCTCAACCACGTTTTTTATGAAGCGTTAGATGTTAAATCGCACAGCTCAACGTGAAAAAATCCTATTGATTATTATGATGGATGTGGATTTTAAAAAATTCAATGACACCTATGGACATAAGTGTGGCGACCTTATTCTAAAAGGATCAGCGAGCTCTGGTAAAAAGTTCAAGGCAAGAGATAATGTCTGCTGCTAGTGGTGGTGAAGAATTCCGTGATTCTACGCAATGCTAGTCTCGAAGATGCGTATACGCGAGCCGAGGCATGGCGTCTTGAACACTAAACAAAATCCTTGAACTTTGAAGGTGGCATACGACTCCGCCACCTTTTCAGCAGGGGCTACACCTCTTCCCACACACGGAACAGAAGGAGAAGCAATCTTGCAAGGTATGATGAAGCGCTTATCAATCAGCGGCGCGACGCAATCGTACAACCTTATAAGGGTAAAAGAGAGCCAGAAGGTATTAAAAATGCAAATTGATATTATCGGTGTTCATGGCGATCTTGGCGCAGACCGTCGCGGGGTAGATATGGTCCCAAAAACATTCGCTATTCAACGCAACCGAATGGAAGAGCTTGGATATACAGTTCAGATGAAGGCAATGTGGAAGTGCCGATTGCTGTACCGTGTAAGATTACCAATCCAAACTTAAGTATGCTGATTGCATCATTCCCATGTCTAGGCGTGTGGCTGGGGCGGTCGCAACTTCTGTACAGGCGAATCATTTTCTCGCTGGTGCTGGTGGAGATCATAGCCTCTATTGATCAGTTCGAGGCGTCTGCATCAACCAGTGCTGGTCTCGATTGATGCCCATGCAGATTTCAACACCGCAGAAATCTATCGATCAGGTAAAGATCCACGATGCCGCTTGCCATTCTTGCAGGTATAAAGAGAAAAAGTTATTAAAAATCGTGGACAAAAAATTGCACACCTAAGCAAAATTGCAATCATCGGTGCACGTGAACGATAGTGGAGAAAATCTAACCTGCGCGAGGCGGGTGCGATGGCATAGTATGGAATAAATTGATCGATATGATGGCTGTTGTTACGAAAGCCATTGAGCATACAGCTGCATGGATAATGATTTTTCCTTATCTTTATAGCCGGATCCACAACATGTACCATGACCCTGTCTCAGACTCACTCAACGTGAGACTCACCTTGCCTGTGAAATTGCGGAAACAGGAGTTAATTGGAATGATGTTGTTGAAGTAAATCCACCTTGATGTGCAAAATCAAACTGCAAAACTCGCAGTGACCACCTTCCGGCGCCGGACGCTGCATTGTCACCGGAGAAGAGCGAACCAACTTTAAAGATGACGGAAGACCCGTTCGCAATGCAGGCGCTATTTTGCGCGAAGGGTATAACAAAGAAATGGCGATATTCGTACGATAAAGGCGTCATTGATCTGGTTGGCAGAAGCGACCGCGCTTTCTGGTGCACATTTATTGAATGAATAGATCGTTTCCTCAAGTATATATCTTCAAATGAAGAGAGTGGCGAATTTAAAGGACAAAACGAAGACACCTGGTACATTGATCCATTAGATAACCGTAGAATTGATGCCTATCACGTTCCCATTTTCTGTGTCTCCATCGGATCTGCCCACACGGGACCTTGAGCTGAAAAGGAGCGAGGATCTTCGCGGATGAAATGTTTTCTGCTTGAAAAAGGCAAGAAAAACAAACTTAAACGGCAAGAGACTTCAAAATAAATAAAAGTGACCGAATTACAAAGCCTTTAGTAATCGGCTTTACGATACATGGGCATCAAAAACAATTTTGATTACTCGTCAAACTTGCCAAAACCACTCAAGGCGGGCCAGGTCGGTTCGGCTATTTGACGGCTACATAGCTGCGCTGTTTTGACGCTTAGAGCATTCTCAAACTCGGGACATCATTGCTGGTGGCGACCGCGCTCAAGAAGCTGGTGCCATCGTTCCAAACATTGACGGTGGTCCAAATTTCCGTTCGCCCATCTCAGTCATATTGATTGCACTACAATATCAACAATGCTAAATGCTCTGAAATAAAAAAACGGACGGGTAATACCCGTCCGTTTACTTAAGGCGCTACACCTGGCTGTACTTCTCCGCCAATTACTTCTTGAACAGTCTTTACCTTCAAGCCATTGACTTCTTGTTGATGCCCAAGCCACTCTGCAAATTTGACAAAGGTATCATATCCCACAGCATATTGATTACACCCGTCACAAACATGATGGAAAACAAAGATCGCCCACCCTCCCCCCTTCTCTTCCACTCTCCATCATGCATAGCGGAACATTTTTTGGGGAAAGTAGCATTCAGAACAATATAAGGCATGGCCTTCAAAGCAAATGCATCCCCAAGTAGGACAGTATCCGGTCCACCAACAACAGTACGAGCGTTGTTATATCCACAATTCCGGAATAGTTACCGGCCAGTTTCTTCGCTTCAATATCCATAAGGATAAGCCAAAGAAGTGACATCAAATCCATACGCCAATAAATTTGAAGCATCCTGACAAACTTCACGGCGCAAATCATCCCCGCGGACTGTGGTTAGTTGTGCGGATTTGCTGCCCACCAATTTCATTTCCGTCCGCATACAACCCGCGGAGTTGTTCCTCGGTCATAAAACCTTCTGTGCCGGTAAACCCACTGACCACATAAAACGTAGCATGTAGCTGATTCTCTGCCAACGCAGATCGTATGATGTAATTATCAGCATCACCATCATCAAAGGTCAAACTGACGGTGGTGTTATAAAAATAAATGCTTTTTTTCGTAGGGGTGGAATTTGGAGTAGCTGGAACAGCGGTGTTGGAACAACCGAAAAGAAAAAGAATAAAGATTGTCAGAAGCTTAGGGGAAAATTTCATGATGAAGTGGTGGGCCCGGCTGGATTCGAACCAGCGACCAAGCGTCTTATAGTTCAAATCCAGTTAGGCTCGTATTTTATACTATTTTGTAAAATTCCAAACAATTAGGCCAGTTATAATTCCCACAATTGACGCAACAACTACTCCCCCAAAGCAAGTTTTGACGTAAAGTTAATCTTTTATTATGTTTTTCAATTTCTTTGCCAAATAGAAATAAATAACCTGGAAATAGATATTGAATTGGCCTTAAAATAGTCCCTCGTGATACTAAAAACATAATCACAACAGAAAAAGATGCGACCATGAAATAGATTACATTTTTTTGATATATGGCAGCAGAAGAGGAATAACGCTGTAGAAGATAATTTAATTTTACAATTTCATCTTGACTTTTAACTGCTTCATTATACAAGATTGGGGTATTTTCGACACGAGAAGAAGCTGCTATTAAAGACACAAACACTGCCATTAAAGCAAATAATAATGCCATAGCCACAGTTAAATACTCTTTTGAAATCTTCTCAAAAAACAAGTTAATTACACTAACTTCGCTTGATATATACTGACGAAGCTCAGAGAAGATAAGAAAAACAGTGTCTCTGTCTTCACCCTCAATAGCAAGGTATGTATCTTCGCTAAAATCAAAATTTAACGTTAATGAAAATTTTCCAGGAAAATTCATCTGAATAAGTATTCTATTAATATGTTTCCATTCTGAATTTTCTTCTTGGAAAATATCCGTAATATTTTCCGTTGAATAACTAAAAGTATCCTCACGATAAACATTATAGATAGGTTTACATTTAGGGTCTATTTGATTTCCACGGGAATAAAGGATTTCATTAATTTTACGAACTCGTTCTTCATCTAGAATAAATCCATTCTTGAATTTATAATTAACATATGCTCCCATAATAGCCTCATTCCTATTTAATACATTTTTTGAAAATACTTGATTAAGTTTTTGTTTTTTAATTAGTTGGTGGTTCTTTCATTGGCGGTTTCCCAGCTTCTACAAGTTTCTTATTCAATTCATCACGCTTTTGTTTTTCAATGGCTGGGCGTACATAGTAGAAATCGAATAGAGAATCTAGAACATCTAAGTTCCATTCTGCTTCTCCTGGTTCAACATCCAAAATCATTCCTGTTTGTTGAGATTTTTGAATATGGGCTGCAAAGTTACCAATATTTCGTATTGCATCTAAGTTAGTTGCTATATTTGTAGGAAGGTTTTTTATTACTTCATCAATTTGTGCAGATAAGTCTTTAGCTTTGGTTTTGCCAGCTTCCCTTAGTATAGTTTGCAGGCATCTACGTGATAAAGCTGCGCTTGCTTTTGCGCTAATTTGTAATACTGCACTTGCTTCGTTGTAATCGCTGCTAATATGATTGGGAACTTCTTGTGGCGCTGGGGCACGGCCGCCAGAAATAGGCCACACGATGTGTTCTTCACCTGTTATATAGTTACCGTTTTCGTGATCTAAATTTATTTTTTCAATGGTTACTATGAGCTTTTGGCAATTGGGGCAATGAGTATAGGCGATTACAAGCTGTTCATTGCCTCCAATAACATTTGTATGCCAATCACCTCTGTTGTTTGGCGTTGATTCGAATCGTACGATAGTTTGGCAATGTAGACATTTTCCTCTATATTTGGGTTGATATATTGGCATAGTTTCCTTCTATTATTTCCGTCTTGGCAGTACGCTTAAAAGCAACATCAAAATAATTATTGGCCATAGTTTAAGTCCGCCCAACATTTGACCAATTAGGGGAAATACTGCAAGTGCATCTGGGTAAAATATCCGTGTAAAAATCAACATCCCAATAATAATAAGAAATAGATAAAGTAAATTTCGAAGGTATCTTTTTAGGTAATCCATATAAAAAAATCCGTTTAAAGTTTTAAATTTCTATTTAAAAGTCTCTAATTGAGATTAGTTTTTCTCTTAGTAATTGTCGCATTGTTGCATAAGCAACAATTAACTCATCAAAAACGGCCTCTTGATTTTCAAAGGCGCTAGCTGGATCTGCTAACAAATCAATATAATTAGACAAAAGTGTTTCCGTATTCCTATAAACGGAGTAAACTTTTTCTCCATGAGTATATGCAATAATATCAGTTATTGTATCTAATTGTTGCAATTTGCTATATACACCTGTTTTGTCATTAATCATGACAAGGAATTCTGTGTTCCATTCTTCCTTTGTCAAATTCCCAG
>JAXLVT010000051.1:0-18214 GCA_046328925.1 Anaerolineales bacterium | reverse complement strand
GGCATAGGTCAATATGGTTTCCATACAACAAAAGCACTAGAGCGTTCAGGGGTATTGTCTAGAATTACAGTACTTGCAGGGGCCGAAACCCAAAATAAACACACTCCAGTTTTCGAACAAGCTGAAATTGATTATTGCTGGCAACCAAACCAACTAAAAACACGCCAAATTCTTCTGTCGAAAATAAAAGAGTTAAATCCTGACTTGGTCTGGCTCAATCTTGGAGCCAGCGCCTTCGGAAAATCTCCCTTAGTAAATCTATCTGGAATGCTCACATCCATGCAAGTGCGGCAAATGGGCTACCCTACCGTTGTGACTTTACATGAGCTGGTAGAGTTGGCAGATCTGAAAAAGCTCAATGCCCCAGGTGGGATTCTAGCTCCGCTAGGGGCCAAAATACTAACAAAAGTTGCAACTAGAGCTGATCTTGTTTGTCTAACTATGCAACACTACAAAGATTGGCTTTCAGCTCGCAAAGTCAATTGCGTTTATATTCCAATCGGCTCATACCAAAAACCAGAACTGTTAGAAGAAGTAAGTGAGCAGGAATTATTATTTTTCACAACCCTTGCGCCTTTCAAGGGCTTGGATCTATTGCTTGAAGCATTTGGTAATTTGAAAAAAATATTTCCAAGCCTCCGCTTAACCATTGCAGGTGCAGAACATACACGCTTTCCTGGATATGGGAAAAAACTAAAAAAAAGCTGCGATCTGGACAATGGTATCCAATGGCTTGGCCAAGTCCCCGAAGAACAAGTGAAAGAATTATTTCGTAAAGCACAGATCGTTATATTGCCGTATACAGCCTCTACGGGTTCGTCCAGTGTTTTGTGTCAATCGGCGACTTGGGGACGTGCAATTATTGCATCTGACTTAAATGAGCATGTTCAACTTGTAAACGAAAATAACTTAAGCATTCAATTCTTTAGGGCTGGAGATGTCAAGAGTTTGACAGACACGATCAAAAATTTATTAGACGACCCTGCAATTCGTCAAAATCAAATAACGCACAATTTCAACTCAATTCAGAAACTTACTCCAAAAATCACCGCCCATCAATATATCCAGGCATTCAACCTGGCACTCAAAAAATGCAGGAGCAAAAAACGTATTCCCGTAGCTCAAGGTGAAATGGATATTTCATGATTCCACGCCGTGTTTGGTTTGCACTTCTTGTTGCATTTATTTGTCATGGCTTTTTTATTCTCACAGCTCGTTATCGCCTGAGCTATGACGCATTCACACACATGCTCTTCGCAGATCATTATGCAAAGGATTGGTTTTCGCTATGGGAAACACGTTGGTACACAGGATTTGACATCGTCTCATATCCCCCCCTTGCTCACCAGCTTGTCGCTATCTTTATTCCCATTCTTGGTTTTGAAAAAGCCTATGCGCTAATTTTATTGGTCATAACAGGTCTTTTTCCGCTGGGAATTTATTCCTTCAGCAGAATTTTTTCAGGCAGGACCGCTGCATCGTATGCTGCACTTGTCTCTGCGGTACTTCCCTCCATCTACATCTCGGCACATATTTTCGGCCAACTTCCTTTTATAACAGCCGCATTTTTTACATTATTCAATATGGCTGCGCTGACAAAGTTTCTCCGCGAAGGTAGGCTTCTCAACTTAGCATTAGCAATCGCCTTAGCCGCTACTATTATGGCAGCCCATCACGCCACTTTACTAATTCAGCCCTTTTTTATAGTAGCACTTACATTTTTTCATCTCACAAAGAGTAACCTGAAAAACCTGGCCCACAAATTGGTAACGTATCTGGTCTTTGCAATATTTGCTAATTTATTTGTCATCTGGCCATTCTGGAAATGGGGCTTGCACCAACAAATGCAGATTCCCATTGACCATCTATCACGCCATAATTTTTTAGCGGATAAAAACGCAGCTATCTTTTTCTTTTTTCCATTTTATATTCCGATTGGCGTAATCATCCCGTTCTTGTTTTATAAATGGCCACTAAAATTTTCTGGCCTGCAATTATCATTTTGCATTTTATTTATTCTTGGGCTGGGTGGCACTACCATGCTTCCCAATCTTCTATTTGGAAAAAGCTGGGAATGGCTTACGTATGACCGTTTTACATTTTGGGCAACCTTAGCACTAATACCATTCTTTGGAATTTTATTCATTCGTTTCCGTCATTGGATAAAACACCGCTTCATCCTAAAACCAATCTCTACTCCACTTCGAGGAGTTTTGATTTCAACCGCCATATTTTCCATCTTTGCTTGTGGAGCAATCAGCTTCTGGTTTGTGCCGATTCTTCGCCCTACCCAGCCCGCGCCTATTGACATGAAGCCTATTGTGGACTTTATCAACACAAATAACCACTATCGATGGCGTTATCTCACTTTTGGTTTCGGCGACCAATTTGCCTATCTCAATCTGCTGACGGACAAAACCAGCACACTGGATGGAAGCTATCATACAGCACGAACTATTCCCGAGCTTCGTGAAAGCGGTATTGGCCAAATAGATAGTGTCTATTGGGCAGAAAAAGGCATCTCTGCCATTGGACCTATTTTACGAGTTTCAGGCCAGTATGGTGTTCGATGGGGATTTGTCAATCGCAAGGAGTTTATTCCTGAATTAAAAAAGAATAACTGGGTTTATCTTAAGACTCTATCCAACGGGATTGAGGTCTGGGAAAATCCAAGTTACAAATTTAAACCATCTGTTATTCCCAAGGATGATCCTTTTGAATCCTTTTCCTGGGGCGTGTTTCCTTTGCTTTCACTTGCGATTACACTCATATTAGGTACGATAAATATATGGTTTAAAGCTCGCAAATAAAATTGTCTCGCAAGGTAAATATCCTTTAATCAGAGGCAGGCTTCGGGTCGGGGGTGAAGCGGGTAGAGAGTGTTTGCAGGAGGGTAAAACCCGAGGAGAAGAATAATCCAACAGCGAAGAGAAATGCAAAGATCATAATCAAATAATGCCTCGTGCTCCATGCGAACCATGCGGTCCATATATTGAAGAAGGAAAGCAGCATTTCAAAAAAGACAAGAGAGTCGATCTTGACTCGATAGCGACTTTCAACCCACGGTTGTGCGCTATTGGTGATTGCATACTTGGGAGTGCGTTCGAAAGGAACAACGCGTTTTTGTAATATCTGCAGCGCGGCACGAAGTGTATTTAGAATCATGCCTGAAGAAAAATGGACATCAAAAAGATCAGCGGCAATGACGAAAACCAGCGCCTGCGAAGAAGCTGCTGTGCGACACAAAATACATGGCTGGCGCAAAAACAAGAAAGTTCATAATGAGACCAATACCGATTGGCGCAAGTAGAGTTGGATATTTTGTTGCAAATAAAAGCAAAAACGGATAGAGAAGAATCAAAACAAAGGTTAGCAAATGAAGCGCATACCCTGTGAGATGAAGGATGGCTTGAAATTTGCGAGCGAGTGAAAAGTTTGAATTCCAAATAATAGGGATGTAACGAATAGCGCACTCCAAACTGCCGCGCGCCCAGCGATATTGTTGGCGGCGATACGCTGTGAAACTAACTGGCAATTCGGCAGGCACTTCCACCTCTCCTGCGTAACGAGCAGACCAGCCACGCAAAAAAGCACGATAGGAAAGATCCATATCTTCAGTAAGGGTATCCGCCTTCCAGCCGCCCGCATCAACAATGGCTGATTTGCGCCAGATACCCGCTGTGCCATTGAAGTTAAAAACATAATCTGTATTGGCACGCGCAAGCTGGTCAATGGCAAAATGTGCATCAAGCGAAAATGATTGCAACAGAGTCAACAAAGAGTAGTTGCGATTCAAATGTCCCCAGCGAGCTTGAACGAACGCAACTTTTTCATGGTCAAAATGCGGCAATACTTTGCGGAGGAAATCAGGCTGGGGTAGAAAATCTGCATCGAAGATAGCAAGAAATTCACCCTTCGATCTTTCAAGTCCGTTGGCGAGTGCACCTGCTTTGAAGCCTACACGATCTTCGCGATGAATGTGGATCACATCAACTCCCCTGCTCTGTAATTGCTTTACTTTTTCCGCAATGAGCAAAACCGTATCATCACTAGAATCGTCTAAAACCTGAATTTCCAACAGTTCACGCGGATAATCCAAGTTGGCAGCAGATTCGATTAAACGTTCAGCCACATACCACTCGTTATAGATTGGCAACTGCACTGTAACAGAAGGCAATTGCCTTGGCATAGTCGAAATGGATGGCAATAGTTTTTTGCGTTCTTTCAAACCTATCAACGCAAGATATGCCATATTAGAAATGTAAATCAACAAGATCAACATAGCGAGCGAATATGTGATCAGCACTGGCGCGAATGACTTGAATAATTTTCATCTAGTCCGCCACTTGTAACGCAGCAGAATATATTCCCCACCCAAGCCATTGCCATACACGCCCATATACATACGACCAGGTGTAGTAATCAAAAAACCGACCACAGTGATCGCCAGCAACAACGCGAAGACTCCAACGGCACTGGTTTTTGCAAGAAATTTTTCCAGTTTGAAATAAAAGAAACAAATGGAATTAACAATAGAAGTAAATAAAAAATCCCACCCAATACACCCGTCTCCATTGCAACGACCAGAATGGTGCTAGTGTGGAGGTTGAAAATTCAATGGGAAATTCTCAAAACGCAATTTCAGTGCAAGCGGCGCAGCACCGTCCAACACCAATTGCAGAATGTTCAACAAAAAGCGTATTGCCCGCATCCAGCAAAAACGACACGTTCCTGCATTTGGTTATCCTGTGCGACATTTCAGAATTCACGCGGGTTTGAAATAAGAGAATATTTTTCATGATGAATGGTGAAGCGATAAGCAGACTCAACACTCCAAGCAAACTCACCCATTTGACATTATTCCACCTACGGGCAAGCGCTCACACGAACCATAAAACTGCCAGCCACAAAAAACTCACCCAAGCTGACCGAGAGAATGTCATCACCAATGCTAAAAGAAGCATGGCAAAAATACAATAGCTGAGACAATCCGCGCAATGAGTGTTTCCATGAAGAAAAGCTGCCAGCAAAAGGACAAGACCGAATGTGATACAGCCGCCAAGAATGTTTGGGTGGTCACTCAGGCCATAGCCGCGCAAGAAGCGAAGTCCATCAGCAATGATGACGCTGGTTCCTGTATCGGCTGGGTTAAGTTTTAATTCGCCTAAAGCATTTAATCCCAAAGAATGTTGAAAAGTGACTTGCAAAATAACAACAACTGATTGAAATAAGATTTGAAGGCCAACTGGTATAAGCACCCAATTCACCGACTTGATTTCATTGACAATGAAAAGATAAAACATAAACAGCAAGACAAAGCGCATTACTTGATAGAGTGACAAAACCCCATCGGCGCTTTCAAGTATAGATACCCACCCAGCAAACGTTAGACCAACAAGGCTAATGAATACAAATATGTTGCCAAGTTTTAATTTGCGCGAAAACAGAATTAAAGAGCCTGCCCAAAATACCAGCGTGTAAAACATGGTGATGTCGCTCGCGAAGAGCAGAAAATTTGTGTAATCGGAATAAAGCGGGTAAAAGGGACGATCCCAAATTTCCAGACGCCAGCGAAATGGAATCAGAAAAATCGTCGCAGCAAAAGCGATTCGTGCAGCAGTTGAGAAATATTGAGATAAACGTTCCTGGGAAAAAGATGCCATTAACTTGACTAGAATTATCCTATTTCTAATTATAATCTCTGAATGTCTGTAAAGATCGCCATCAATGGACGGTTTCAGCAACGCCGTATCACAGGCGTAGACCGCCATGCCCACGAAATCTCAAAACGCCTGACCGCCGAAAAATATTTCATTACGCCCAATCATTCTCTTGGGCAAATCATTGGGCATTTTTGGGAGCAATTCATTCTGCCTGCGAAAATCCAACGCAGTGATGTTTTGTGGTCACCTGCCAATGCAGGTCCGTGGAGTGTGAGCAATCAAGTCGTTACACTTCACGATGCTAGTGTATTTGACCACCCTGAATGGTTTAATCCTACTTTTGCAGCATGGACTCGCCTTTCCTGGAAAATGCTGGCAAAACGTGCAAAAGCAATTATTACTGTATCTAACTTTTCACAAGAACGATTGAGTTTCCACTTAAGCATTCCAAGGGAGAAAATCCATGTCATCTACAATGGAGTTGGCGAGCCATTTGAGCCGCAGTCACAGATAGCAATTGAACTAATAAAGGAAAAATATGAGTTGAATAAACCCTATTTTCTTTTTGTAGGAACAGATGAACCAAGAAAGAATGTAGCAGGACTGGTGCAAGCTTGGGAAAATTTGAATCTGAAATCACATTCGTTGTTTATTGCTGGCGAAGAGGGAAAAGTATTTGCAAATCAAAAAGTTCGGGAAGCCCGATCCCTACAAACCTACGTCTCTGACGAAGAACTCCCAGCTTTATATTCTGGCGCAACTGCTTTCATCGTTCCATCTTTTTATGAAGGCTTTGGATTAACCGTCCTTGAAGCAATGGCTTGCGGAACACCTGTCATTATTTCGGATATTCCTGTGTTTCGAGAATTGTTTGAAGAAACAGCATTATTTATCAACCCGTTTGAACCAAAAGAAATTGCAAACGCAATGCTGAAAATCATTGAGGACAAATCGTTGGCAATGAAGCTACGAGAACGAGGACTGATACATGCTGCTAAGTTTTCATGGGATGAGTCTGCGCGCAAAACGCAGGATGTAATTATATGAAGTTAGCGATCATCCACGAATGGCTGAATATTTATGGCGGGTCTGAAAGGCTGCTTGCAGAAATTCTTGGCTTGTATCCACAGGCGGATTTACACGCTCTTATTCACAACAAGCAAAACCTGGTTGGCACACCGTTGGAAAGCGTGAATATAAAAACGTCGTTTCTGCAAAATATTCCACGCGTGGAGCACCTTTACCGCGGATTGCTACCACTTATGCCGTTCGCAATTGAGCACATGGATGTTCACAAATATGATGTGGTGTTGTCCATCTCGCACGCGGTGGCGCATGGAATAAAAACGAGTAAAGACCAAATCCACATTTCATACGTCTGCACGCCGATGCGGTATGCCTGGCATTTGCAGGATGACTATTTACATCTTCATCATTTGGATAAGCCCCTGATCGGGGCCGCCGCGCGCTTAACCTTGAGCCTGCTCCGCCATTGGGATAGAGAGTCAGCGTCCCGAGCAGATCGCCTTCTCGCCATCTCACATTGGACAGCACAGAAGATTCAACAAGCATGGGGACGAGAGTCGCATGTCATTTACCCGCCAGTCGATGTGGAACGTTTCTCCCCTGTAAAAGAACGCGAGGAGTTTTATATCCATGTTTCGCGACTTGTACCATACAAGATGACTGCTGAAATTATCCGCGCTTTCAACGAATTGAAGCTACCGCTTATTATCATTGGAGATGGTCCCGAGATGACTCATTTACAAAAGCTGGCAAGGGATAATATCAAGTTACTCGGTCATCAGCCTGATGAAGTAGTTTCAGATCTATTGAATAGAGCCAAGGCCTTCGTCTACATGGCGGTGGAGGATTTTGGGATCGCAATGGTGGAAGCGCAGGCTGCTGGATGCCCCGTCATTGCGTATGGAAAGGGCGGCGCAGTGGAAATTGTTCAAGATGGAGAAACAGGCTTTTTGTTTCAGGAACAATCGTCCCGTAGTTTGAATGAGGCGGTTCTTCAATCCCAAAAAATGAAAATAAGCAACATGGCATCCGAAGAAAATGCGGTGCGGTTTTCATCCCAAAGATTTCGCAAGGAGTTCTTAGAGTTTATTGAATCTGTGTGCCAGAATTTGGGGTAATTTTTATGAATTTTCAGGCACAAATATCAAGGAAAAAATACTAACAAATACATGCTTTTTTTCTTCAGCACTTATGTTATATATAGTACCGCTGTTTTGTGAAAAATAATACTTGTTAGAGATAACGAGTAAATTCTAGAAGGAAGATACGTATTATGGATTGTTAGTTACCCCCGATTTGACCCGGGCGCATGATGTTTTACATTATGGACGCCAACCTTTAGACTCGATCTTTGCCCCCAAAAGTGTTGCAGTTGTTGGTGCAACAGAAACCATTGGCAGTGTTGGACGCACGATCGTTTGGAATTTTAATGAGCAGTTCTTTTGGCGGGACGATATATCCTGTCAACCCGAAGCGACCCAGTGCTGGAATTCAAGGCGTACCCAACCCTGTCTGCTATTCCTGAACCTGTTGAACTGATCGTAGTTGTTACCCCTTCCCAACTGTTCCAGCCATTATCAAAGAAGCCGTTGACCTTGGCGTGAAGAGCGCCATTATCATATCTGCTGGTTTTAAAGAGACTGGGCCTGAAGGCGTGGAATTAGAACGCCAAGTGATGGAACATGCGCGACGCGGCAACATGCGCATCATTACCTGAACTGCCTCGGCGTGATGAGCCCGACCACTGGCTTGAATGCCACATTCGCCAGCACCATTGCAAGACGCGGCAGGATTCATCAGCCAGAGTGTGCTTCGGCGCACCGCCATCTCGACTGGAGTTTGCAGGAACGTCGGCTTTAGCTCTTTCGTTTCCATCGGTTCAATGCTGGATGTAGATTGGAGCGACCTCATCTACTATCTCGGTGATGACCCGCATACAAAGAGCATCGTCATTTACATGGAAACCATCGGCAACGCACGCGCACTCCTTCGCAGCCCGCGAAGTAGCGATGACAAAACCGATCATTGTCATCAAGCCAGGCCGCACCGAAGGCGCAGCAAAGGCTGCCGCATCCCATACAGGTTCGTTGACCGGGCAGTGGACGAAGTCCTTGAAGTAGCTTTCCGCCGTGCGTCTTTACGTGTGAACAGCATTGGTGAATTGTTCTACATGGCCGAAGCCCCGCAAACAACTCGTCCGTGCTGGGCCACGACTCACCATTCTTACCAACGCTGGTGGCCCTGCGTGCTTGCCACAGACGCACTCATTACTGATGGCGGTGAGTTGGCAAAAATCTCTCCTGAGACAATGGAAGAATTTAATAAACTCCTGCCTGCGGCTTGGAGTCATAACAATCCTGTTGACATCCTTGGTGATGCCAGCCCTGAGCGCTTACGGCAAGGCGCTTGAGATCGCCGCAAAAGATCCCAATACCGATGGCATCCTCGTAATCCTCACCCCACAAGCAATGACCGACCCAACCAAGACCGCTGAAGAACTTGCACCTTACGTACATTCCCTTGGCAAACCATTATTGCTACATGGATGGGAGGTAACGAAGTTGCACCCGGGTGAAGCGATCCTCAACAAGCTCAATATCCCAACCTTCCCATATCCTGATACTGCTGCGCGCGTGTTTGATTACATGGCTCACTATTCCGAGAATCTTCGCAGCTTATATGAAACACCAATGTCAGTCAATGGCGAAGAGAACGACCAAGTAGACCGCGAACGCGCCGGCAAATTATCAAGGATGTGCGTGATCTTGCCGTACCATATTAACGGAATACGAATCAAAACAACTATTGACCTGCTACGGCATCCCAACAGTGGAAACCCGAATAGCAAAGAGCAAGGAAGAAGCCGTCAAAGCAGCAGATGCCATTGGCTACCCTGTTGTGCTCAAGATCCATTCAGAAACCATTACCCACAAGACGGATGTCGGTGGGGTACAGTTAAATCTTGTTGACGCAAAAGCCGTCAAGAAAGCGTATGAAAGCATTGAAAAATCTGTTACAGAGAAAGTTGGCGCCGAACATTTCCTCGGTGTTACTGTTCAGCCGTTTGCAAAAATTGATGGCTATGAATTACCCTCGGCAGCAGCATCGAGCAATTCGACCCGTGCTCCTATTCGGTCTTTGGCGGTCAATTGGTAGAGGTATTCAAAGATCGCGCACTGGGCTTGCCGCCGCTCACAACTACTTTGGCTAAGCATATGATGGAAAGAACTCGCATCTATACTGCCCGGAAGCGCGTCCGCGCGACCCTGTGGATCTCGCGGCACTGAGCGCTTGCTCGTACGCTTCTCTCAACTTGTCACGGAACAACGTTATTCAGGAACCGGAGCAAAACTGCCGATGGTCATGTTGATCGCACTGGATGCGCGTGTTTTGGTGTATGACAAGGAAACTACAGAAGACAAAGCCTGAAGCCCGCAATTCGAGCCTATCCTATTCGCTACGCAGGAACATGGACTGCGAAGAACAACACCAAAGTTGCAATTCGCTCCAATCTTGCCTGAAGATGAGGAGACTGAGCCAAATTCCATACCTTCTCTCAGATCGCAGTGTCTTTCTGCGTTATCTACAGCCCATGATGTTCCAGGAACGGGTTATTATGCACGAACGGCTGGCACGCATTAGCCATGAAGATTACAACCGCGTAATCAGCCTTGTGGCTGAGATCAAGGATGATAAAGATGAAAACATTATCATTGGCGTAGTCCGTTTGAGTAGACTGCACGCTTGCAAATGAAGCACGTTTAAGTATTCTGATTGGTGACCCGTACCAAGGCATTGGCCTCGGTGGTGAACTTGTCCGCCGCGCACTGGATGTAGCCAAACGCGAAAAGATCGAACGCCTCAGTGCCACACTGACAGCTGATAACCAGATCATGCAGCATCTCTTCAAGAAAGCTGGGTTCAATATTGAAACAACTGACAACGAAAATCTAGTGTCAGCTGTTATAGCTTTGTAACCTTGCCGCTTCAACAAAATAAGACGCCCCATCTGACAGATGGGGCGTCTTATTTACGTAGACATATTAATCACAAAACGGCCTTCGCAAGTGACTCCAAGCCATGGAGATCATCCAAATCAAGCCATTGCAACATGATTCGTTGAAGTCCAGCAGACTCAAGTTCAAGCAATTGATCTTTGACCATGCCTGCGCTGCCAGCGATCATGCCCTGTTGGTGTAATTGCTCAATCGTTTTTCCGCGTGATTCGATTTTTTGCTGAAGTCCAGCCTCAGTGGATGAAAAGAAGCATCCTGTCATCATCGAACGCCGCACCGATTTCAGATCACGATTTTTCTGCTTGAGATGATGGTCCAAATTTGCATTCAGAGCTGTAAATTTCTCAGGGGTTAGAAACATCGCATTCCATTCATCTGCATAACGAGCAACCAAATCTGGGGTACGCTTTTGCCCAACACCACCGATCAAAATGCGCGGCCCGCCCAAACGTTGCGGACGGGGAAGCATGGTCGCTTCACGAAGGTTGAAATATTTTCCATTAAATGAGGTTGGCGAATTTTCTCTCAAAAGCTGGGTTACAACTTGCAAACCTTCTTCCAAACGATCGAAGCGAGGTGCAATATCTAATAAATCAAACCCAAAAAGATTATGTTCACGTTCCTGCCAACCTGTGCCAAGACCGAGTGTCAGGCGCCCATTGGAAAGATCATCCACAGCTGATGCCATACGGGCCGTGAGCGCAGGGTGGCGGAATGAAAAAGGAGTAACCAGCGGGCCAAACTCAATGTGACTTGTGTTGCAAGCAAGCCAGGTAAGCGAAACCCATAATTCAAGCGAATCTTTATCAGGCAGATTCATATTGGTGAAATGGTCGGAACGATACAAACCGACAAATCCCAACTCCTCTACCAGGCGTACGATCTTTTGCCAACGTGGCCAATTCAAGCCGTTTTGGCCTTCGAGCATAATTGCTACTTCCAACATAGGCGGCTCCTTTTCCCTGAGTCTACTGCAAAAGCCGCCTAAAGGTTAGTTGACGCCAATCCCTCGCGCCATTAGCGGCGCAGCAAAAAGGATTAAGGTAATTCCGATAATCTCAAGCCACAAAAGCAGTCGAATGTTTTTATACTCACCATCAGAAATTTCAGGGGTGCGATTTTCGGCAAGAATTGGATTCCACTTGATATAACAGATCGTCGGATAAATAGACAACAGGCCAACAATGGTAACCAGCATCATCTTTGTCCAAAACACATAATTATGGAAGTAATAGTTTGATCCTTTCTCGAAATAGAAGACACGCAATAAACCTACTGCAATCAATAATCCAGCAGAAATCCCATACACAATATCCACACTCTGGATTCGTCGCGCTTCGGTTGCGCTCAGTCCTTTTCGATAAGCAATGAACTCATAGACTAAACAAGCCGTCATTGTAAAAGCGCACAGATGATGCAGGGTTGCCATTAAAGAATTAATAATCGCCATTTATTCGTCCTATCCTTAGTGAGCGCCAGAATCAGTCTTGCACCACTCAATGGTAGCTTTCATGGCTTCTTTGAGCGGAGTACCTTTCCAACCAAATGCTTTTTCGGCTTTACTTGAATCCATAATGAAAGGCTTATCCCATTCATAGAGCATTTCCACTGATTCGCGCAGAGTAGGCATAAACAATCCCAACATGCTCATCATCATTTTTCCTGCAGCCATAAATTTGACCTTATGCCCAAGTTCTTCTTCCATTATTTTGACCAATTCAACTTGGGTAACAGGCGCAGGCGATGGCGTAAACCAAACCTGACCAAGAGTATCTTCACGAGTGCCAAGAGTGGCGAGTAATTTTCCGAAATCTGCGATGTAAGAAAATGTATGCGGCTGATCTGTTCTGCCAAGCAAATTGACAGCCTTACCAGCCAAAGCGGGGCGAATGGCATAGGAAGTTACGGCGTTATCATCAGGTCCAAAGAAGTTGGAGGCGCGCCCAATTGCGGCACGGATTCTGCCAGCGCGATGCGCATCCATGACGGCAGTTGCCATTTCACCCCGAACCCTTCCTTTTTTGCTATGAGGCTGATATGGTAAGTCTTCGTGGATGGGTTGCCCATCCGTATCCCCGTACATATAGAGATTATCACCCACGATAAACTTTGCCTCATTGGCTGCAACTGCATCAAGGATAGCCCTTTGCATAGGCGGGAATTTCTCGGCCCACTCATGATACAAAGGCTGGGCGCATTGATACACCGCTGTTGCACCTTTTGTAACATCAATATTTTTGTTTATATCATAGGCATCGCCTTTGACAACTTCCACCTCTACAGGGATGCGAGAGTCCGCTTTGCCTGAGTGACTAATCATACGAACGGGCTTGCCCAATCTAACCAACTCACGGGCTGTCCATTTGGCGAGCGCTCCCGTTCCGAAAATTACGTGCAGTTCATTTTGTGACATGATATTTTTCCTTTTTGATTTTATATATTTTGAATTCAAGAGTTATTCAGTGGAGTAAGAGAAGCTGGCCACTGCTTACTACAGATACGAGCATCTGTTATTTTTTACGTCATGAAAGGATATGAAATCTCTTCTGCACAACTTGCCAGAAGTTTGGCAACTTTTAGCAAACGGTAATCGTTGTAACGCCTCCCAACAACCTGCACATTGACCGGCAAACCAGACTCACCCAACCCAATAGGCATGGAAACTACTGGGCTATCTGTAGCAGTGAAGATGGTTGTGTATGATTGTGTAGCAACGTAATAATGGATATCTTTATCATCCACTTGAAGAGTATCGTAGATCTGAAAATCGCCAAACATACCAGAGTGCGCGATGATGTTTGAAAGCAGTTGTTGGTTTGACTGGTGAAAGCCATACATCAACCGAAAGGAAATTATCCATTTTGTGATGTACTTGCTCTGCAATTCAAGCGCCTGCATTAATTGCAATACTGAAACGGGGCCAACAATTTTACGGTAAAATGGGATCGTTTCTTAACTTTGCTTTCGAAAAGAAATCGCCAAATGGGTACGCATAAATTGACATTTCAAATTGTCGCATACCTACTGCAACTGCTCCACAGTTCCCAGACTTCGTTGGAATTATGCCTTTCAAGCTCAACTTTCACTAACAAGCAACGCCGTAACTAACTTATTAACGTATGCTTCCATCTTCGACTTGATCTCGCGGCTAACTGGCACATCGCCAAAGTTATCCAGCCAGGTACTTCTTGAGCTTGGATATCTCCAAGACTGTATTATCGTTACAGCAGTGGTGCAACTTTTCGGTCGTGTGAATTCGGCTTGTAAGACGTTAATGCAAGCTCTAAGTCATCACGGAGATGCGTGCCAGCGGCCCAGAACTGCCAATGTGCGAAATCCGTTCACTTGCCCAGGAACTGGCGGGATATGCCCATCCATAGAAATAACGCCAGGTCGGTTTCAACCCGTATACACCACAAAAACTTGCAGGCAAACGGATCGACCCAGCCAGATCACTGCCAATAGAAAGAGATGTCATACCTGAAGCAAGCGCAGAAGCGCAACCACCACTGGAGCCAGCAGGAGTACGAGAAACATCCCACGGATTGTTTGTGGCACCAAAGACTGGGTTGACAGTTTGCATATCCATCGCCAGTGTTGTAGTGTTCGTTTTACCAAGGATTAATTGCCCAGCTTCTTTCATCGCCGAATCGTCACCAAGGTCATCATTCGCCACCTTAAGTGGAAGATAACCCGATGTTGCGCGAAGCCTTTGACCTTATGCTATCTTTGATAGTACAGGACGCTATGCAATGCACCGAGGGTCTCTCCTCTAGCCAGCATTTCGTCAGCGTGGGATCTGCCCGCTTTAGCGCCACCGCTTCGTTCAATGTCACTTGCTGGCATTGATAGCTGAATTATGCTTTGATCTGTTCGAAAAATGCTTCGACAGCCTGACGTGAAGTAATTTCACGATTACGAATTTGCTGCAAGTTCTGTGCATTGAAAGGAAATTAATGGGTGTTTGCATAACGATCTCCACAATTTATATCTGGGCCAATTTTCCCTCTACTTGTGATGCCAGAGTTTGCTTCACAAAGCGGCGTTGGATAAACCATTCAGCAAATGATATTAGCACCCAGCACAAATCACATCACCACGCGGTGGTATTCTCGACAAAAAGCGCATCGGAATCGCCCTGATACTTGGTCTGCAAAAAATGGCAGTTGTGTAGCTATAAGAACACCGAGCCAGCATTTGAAGCGTGGCCGCAGCAAAGTCAACGCAAAACTGCGGATCATCCACTCACGGTGAGACTTGACATCACCCCTGCGAATGCTGCTGTACGCGTTCCAACCTGTCCATAACCAAAGAACGGTAAGGGACATCAACCCAACTTCGCCGACGTCCTGAGATCATGCCGGGGCGATAAAGCGATAGTCCGCCGAGCAGGATCCTGATCAGATAGATGCGTCCCATCCGGCGAGGGCAGTGGGATGGCGTTTGCGAAATCCATCCAAAATTGAAATGGGCCGAGGATAAAGCAGTCCTGCCTGAGAAAGCGTGGACAAATAATCCAACATATCGTAGCAGATTCAGTTGCATAGCGCGCTGTGGCGTTGTTGAAGTTTGCGAGTTAAAGGTGATGTATGGCGCGAGCGCGACGAAGGTTACCCCAATGGCGAGGAAAGCCATCAACGCCCAGGGAAAATTTTTCTGAATATATTCGTTTTCATTTTTTATCCTTTTCAATTTGTAGATGAAAGTTCATTTGCAAGTAAAACAATTTTTCCCTTAACGCCGCGCGCTTCGAGAAGTTGATGCGCTTTCACAGCATCGGTTAATGGCATTTTTTTCGAGATGACTGGTTTGATTTTTTGCTGTTCTAACAAACGCATCAATTGAGTGAGATCATCTACAAACCAATTGGGATGTTTCTCTTTGAATGGCACAATACTATAGATCGACGCGGATTTTCCCGCGGTCAGCGCACGGAAACATGAGGCTGCAACTCACATGCCGCCGCTTTCTCGTCATCATGACGGTAGAACGAACGATATCGGGATTGCAGCCGTAAGAACCATAGGCAACTAAAACCCCGCCTTTGCGCAAGCATTGGAATGATCGTGCAAAGTTCGCTCCGCCGATTGCATCGAATACGGCATCGACACCTTTGGGGGTAAGCTCATTTATATAGTGAACAAAATTTTCGTCCTGATAATCAATCGGAGTTGCTCCAAGAGTTGAGACAGGTTCGCGAGATGCCTTTGAAGCGGTTCCGTAGATTTCTAATCCGTGCAAGATGCCTAATTGAATCAATGCTGTACCAACCGCGCCGCTTGCACCATGAACTAGAATGCGGTCACTTCGTTTTACTTTTGCGATTCGATGCAGCATTTGATAAGCAGTGATGTAAGTCAAAACCAGACTCACCGCTTCGGACGCATCCACACTTTCAGGGACAGATACACAGTGTGCGGCAGGAATACACATGTATTCGGCATACGCGCCTGTGACCGTAAGGTCGGCAACCCGCTGCCCTACTTTGAGATGGGTCACGCCTTCGCCAAGTTCATCAATTACTCCAACAACATCATATCCGGGTGCAAAAGGCGGTTTTTGTTTTACGCCGTAATAGATCCCTTTGCGGATCATCGTATCTGTGAAACAGGCGCTGGTGGCTAAGTGTCTTTTATGCGCACCTCGCCTTTTGCGGCTTGGGCAATTCTCTTTCTTCAACAACGCGCAGAACATCTGGGCCTGGCCGTATCTGGTGATGACAACCTTTTATAGCTCATGAGATTTCATCCCTCCTGGTGAATCTTTTCATCCCAGCACAATTAGGAACAGCGAAAAAGAACAAGGAGCGCTGCCACATAGCCCCATTTTTCCCAGCGGCTTGCAAGTTGAAAATATTCGGCTGGAAGTTCATTGCCAGCATTCAGTTCGGAACAAATTTTCAACTGCTTCTTTGCGTTGGTATAAGGAAGAAAACTCCACCAGCCCAGAAAAAGAATGAATGCGCCCATTGCATGCTCAACACAGGTGTAGAGTAAATTTGCAATCCAACACGCGGAGCAAGGAGGTTGCCGCTGATCGCCGTCAGCATGGCAGCAGGTCCGAGCAGGGCGTTATCTGTGAACATGACGGTTTTGTTTGCAAACAAAGCAACCTGCAAATTTTTTGTACGCTCGGCGCGAAGTTTCCAAAACAGCATCAAAATGATGTCGCCAACAAAGAGGGTAACGGCAAAGGTAAAAAGTACTTTTAGTGAGGTCAGCATGAGATTTCCCTGGTGTCAACTTGAGTTATTTTGTATTACTTTAACCTTCAAGACTTAACAGGATATGGAGCCGCCACAAAACGAATGCCCGCCGCCAGGAACCAGAGCTGCAACACTGCCACTACTACAGAGATAAGCGCACCCATATTCACGCCAAAGAGTTCCAGTGATTGCAGAGTTACAGCAATGGCAGCAACCAATCCAAAGATGCTCAACCACTTGGGTGCATCTTTCACTTGGAACATGGCAACAACCAATGCAAACATGGACAACCCAGCAAAAAGCCCAACGCCCAATGCCTCACCAATGGTGCCGCCATAGGCATTCATCGCATCGTAAACAATTGACACTGTAGCTTGTGTTTCCGAAGAACCATTTGCATACAAACCAGCCAAAACAGGCATCACCGAAAGCCAGCGAACAATACCCAATGAACGCGCCAAGGCAGACAATGCTGAAAGTCCTACAGCCGCTTTGAGAGGTGTATTAAACGTTTCGTTTCCCGCTATTAGTCGTGCCATGAATAGCACAACAAAGAAAAAAAGGATCGAATAAATAAGATAGATAAAGTAGCCTGTATTTACCGCACTTGCTTTTTCAAGCAGTAAAGGTAAATTAACAGAGGCGGGCTCATCCAAACTAGCAGGCCAATTGATCGCTGCTCCCAAAATTGCCATGGGCACAAACATCAACAAACCTTCCACTATCAATAAAACTCCAGTCAAACGTTGAAAAAAATTTATTTTCATTTGTATCTCCTTTATTATTAATTCATTAGTCAATCCAAAATAGGCCGATTCACTTCATCCGGCTTTTCCTGATGTACGGAATGATCTACATCCAGCAATGCGGTATTGGTTTCATGTTTAATATGCTGATATATATAATTAATCCCTCTTTACGAATTGACGAACAATGGATTCAACTTCATAACGATATAGAGATGCGTTATCCATACCAATAGGCGGCATGCTATTGGATATTTCCAACGAGACGAGTCCGTGAACGCGACTCCAAATAATCATGGCAACCGAAAGCGAAAGAATGTCGTAATCCCCCCCGAAACTTCGCCAAAGATCGGTTATCTGCTCATAGCCAGGCTGAACGGCGGGAAATCCCTCAGCACTCAATTTATTGACTACCCGCAGTTTGTCAATGACACTGACAGGCGCAATTAATGAACGTGCAGCAGAGGGCATAACCTCCATCCTTGGCGCTTCATAACCAGGAATAGGTGTACCAAAAATCAATTGGTAGCGCTGTGGATATTCCAATGCCCATTGTCG
>JAXLVT010000050.1:0-18269 GCA_046328925.1 Anaerolineales bacterium | reverse complement strand
TGGCAACCATCGCTTCTTTACCGAAACCAGCTGTATTATCCCAATCTATTACGGCGCTACCTGAAAAAATCAATCCATGCTCATCAGGATACAAAGCGATGGGCAAATGTTGCCAGTTAACGAGATCTGTGCTGACTGCGTGCCCCCAATGCATGGGACCCCAAACTGGTGAGTGAGGGTGATATTGGTAAAACAAATGATATTCACCGCCAAAGAACACCATTCCATTGGGGTCGTTCATCCAATTTGATGGTGGAGTGAAATGAAAAGATGGGCGGTATATATCATTCATCTTGCAAGCCTATAGTTGCAACCAGCGATATGAGTAAGGCTTAAGTTCCAAGGTTGTACTTAATGAATAAGGTTGCGCTGTAAAAACATCGAAAGTCTCTTTTTGATATTCCACAGGAATCTCAATGACTTGCGTGGAATCACTCAGATTGTTGAAGATTAGCAGCGTATCTCCGTTATGCTCACGCAGATATGCTGTTACTGTCGGGTTGCCCGTTTCAATCCATTTGATACTGCTGCTACCAAAGGCAGTGTGTTCTTTACGAATAGCAATCATGCGTTTTATAGAGCGGAATAATGAATCTGGGTCACTCACCTGACTGGCAACATTTATTTGTTGATATCCAAATTCACCTTGAACAAGTTCCGAGAAAGGTTTAGCGGTTGAAAAGCCTGCGTTCACAGAATCATCCCATTGCATGGGAGTACGGACCCCATTGCGATCGGCGAGGTTTAGGTTTTCACCCATGCCAATTTCATCACCATAATATAAGACGGGTGTACCTGGAAGACTGAGTATCAATGCATTGGCTAGTTCAATTCTTCTGCGATCTCCTTGTAGCAATGGTGCAAGCCTGCGGCGCAAACCGAGATTTAAAATCATCTTTGGGTCAGGTGCATATTCACGGTACATGTGCTGGCGTTCTTCAGGAGACGCCATTTCAAGCGTCAGCTCATCGTGATTGCGCAGAAAGATAGCCCATTGAGTTTCTTCTGCTGTTTCTGGCATCTGTTCAAAGACAGTGCGGATTTGGTTTGAGTTTTTCTCTGCCAAGGCCAGGAAGATACGAGTCATAAGTGGAAAGTTAAATGCCATATGGAATTCATCGGTACCGTTTCCAAAATATTCAACTAATTCTCGTGGTTGTTGATTACTTTCTGCCAGAATAATACGCCCGGGAAATTCTTTGTTAATGACAGCGCGAATTCTTTTAAGATATGCATGGGTTTCAGGCAGGCTTTCGCAGTTGGTTCCTTCTCGTTCAAAGAGATAGGTGGGAGCATCTACGCGGAATCCATCTACGCCAAGTTTTAACCAAAAACGGACAACATTCAACATGCCTTCTTGAACTGCTGGGTTGTCAAAATTTAAATCGGGTTGGGATGAATAAAAGCGATGCCAATAATATTGACCGGTCGCTTCGTCCCACGCCCAATTGGAGGTTTCTACATCTCCAAAAATTAAGCGAACGCCTTCATATTTTTTGTCTGTATCACTCCAGACATAGTAATCGCGAAATGGATTGTCTTTGCTGGAGCGAGAAGCCAAAAACCAGGGATGCTGATCGGAGGTGTGATTCAACACAAGGTCCGTAATGATGCGCATGCCGCGGGCGTGAACTTCCTCCACAAGCTTCTTGAAATCATCCAATGTTCCATAATCAGGATGAATGTTGTAATAGTCGGAGATATCATATCCATCATCTTTCAGAGGTGATGGATACATGGGCAGGAGCCAAATGCAAGTGATGCCAAGTTCTTGAAGATAATCAAGTTTGGCGATGACACCCCTTAAATCACCATGTCCGTCATTGTTTGTGTCGTAAAACGAACGGATATAAAGTTCATAAAAAACTGTGTTCTTGTACCAAAGAGATTGATTCATCATAGTTATTAATGTAGGCGATACACCAATGCCTCGTAGGGACGTAGGGTTAATGTGCGAATATTTTCCGTAGAAACGGTATCGTAATTTCCGATCAAAAGCTCTGCTGAAGAAACGTTTATCGTTTCAGGCAAGTTAAAATCTGCATGACCAGCCGTGAAGTTTAAGACCACCAACAAACGGTCATTTTCAAATGTGCGGGTAAAGGCATACACCTTCTCATCATTTTCAAGCAGCAAGTCGTAGCTGCCGTAGATCGCCACGGGATTCTGTTTGCGGAGTTGAATCAACTTTTTGTAGTAATAAAAAATGGAGTTTGAGTCAGCCAATGTACTTTGAACATTGATGCTCTTGTAATTTGGGTTAACCTTGATCCATGGGGTACCGCTCGTGAAGCCTGCGTTCGTGCTGTCATCCCATTGCATGGGGGTACGGGCATTGTCCCGGCTTTTGGCATTGATGACCTTCAACAGCGCCTGAGCGTCTACTCCTTTTTCTTCCACAAGCTCACGGTACAGATTGAGCGTTTCAACATCACGATAATCATCGATCGTTTCAAAAGCGACGTTTGTCATACCAATCTCTTCACCCTGATAGATGTATGGCGTTCCCTGCAACATCAACGAGAAGGTTGCCAGCATTTTCGCTGACTCAACCCGGTATTCCTGGTCATTTCCAAAACGGGAAACAGCGCGCGGCTGGTCGTGGTTCATCAAGTAAATACTGTTCCAGCCCTTGTTATCCATCTCTTTTTGCCAGCGGGTGGTGATCTGCTTCAATTCTGATAACCTCCACGGCTTGATCGTGGAGCGCGAATTTCCGGTGGACATATCCGCATCAATATCCATATGCTCAAATTGGAAAACCATGCTCAACGCGCCAGTTTCTTCTTCAGTAAAGTCAATGGCGATTTGCGGCGTGACCGAAGGCGTCTCACCAACCGTTAGAATGTCGTATTTTGATAAAACTTCGCGTTTCATCTCATCAAGAAACTCTAGCAAGCGTGGTCCATTAATGAAATGCCGATTATCCAAGTGATAGCGATCTGACGTACGAGCAGGCACATCGGGGAAGCCTGGCACTTTTGAGATCATATTGATTACATCCATGCGGAAGCCATCAATTCCCTTATCGAGCCAATACTTCATCAAGTCATACACTTCAGCACGGAGCTTTGGGTTTTCCCAATTAAGGTCTGGCTGTTTCTTTGTAAAAAGATGCAGGTAATACTCACCGGTGGTTTCATCGTATTGCCATGCCGAACCGCTAAAATGGGAAGCCCAATTATTCGGTTCTTTACCATCTCTGCCGGGGTGCCAGATGTAATAATCGCGATAGGGATTGTCTTTGGATTTACGCGCTTCCACGAACCATGGATGTTCATCGGATGAATGATTGACCACCAAGTCCATGATCAACTTGATGCCGCGTTGGTGCATTCCATCCAGCAGTTCCTGCCAGTCTGCCAAGGTGCCGAACTCATCCATAATGTCGCGATAATCGCTGATGTCGTAGCCGTTATCATCATTCGGTGATTTATAGACCGGGCAAAGCCAGACCACATCAACACCCAAGTCCTTGATGTAATCCAATTTTTGGATAATGCCGCGTAAATCTCCAATGCCATCACCATTACTATCCTTGAAACTACGCGGATAGATCTGATACACAACACTTTCCTTCCACCAAGATTTACGCATTATCCGTGTCCTCTTATAAAAAGTGGACTGGTTGCCCAGTCCACTTGTCCATTCGGAAAGTTTATCCTTTGACTGAGCCCGCCAGCAACCCGCGTACGATAAAGCGTTGCAAACTGAAGAATACGATCAACGGAATGACGAGAGAGATGAAAGAGCCAGCTGCCACATCACGCCAGCCTTCACCATATTGACCAAGTAACCTGAGAAGGCGATAGGTCATAACCGCTTTTTGTTCACCTACGAAGATGAAAGCGATTAAATAGTCGTTCCAAACCCATAAGAATTGGAAGATCGCAAATGAAGCAATCGCCGGCATGGACAAAGTAACACCAGCCTCCAAAATATTTGATAATAACTGGCACCATCCACTTTGGCAGCTTCGATCAGTTCATGCGGCAGGGTCATCATATAGTTACGTAACGTGTAAATTGCCAATGGCAAAGCAAACGCACTATGCACAAACCCAGGCACTTACATATGTACCAGTAAGCTTAATGTCAGCAGCTTTTTGAATCGTAACCATCCATGCGCAGCAATGGAATCAGCGAAGACTGCAACGGAATAATCATCAAACCGACTAAGGTTGCAAAGATAAGCTCCTTGTATTACAAATTTAAAAGAAGGTAAAAGCAAATGCGGCATTGGCAGCGATCATCAACGAGAGAACCGTGGAAGGCACGGTTATAGCGATTGTGTTGATCATTGAACCCAACATATTGCCCTTCTCAAGAGAACTTTGATACGCATCGATCGTCCATTTTTGTCCTAGCACAGGTTTGCCAAGGCGTCCCACCAGGGAGAAATTTCAGCGACTGAACTCGGGCGAAGAGATGTGATAAGCAAGCCAATCGTAGGAATAGACCAGATCACAACCAGGAATAACATACCAAGTGTGCTACCTAATTTCATTCTTCTTATAATATGAAATTTTTTCGCTGTTCATCGCAATGTCTCCTGATGTTGTACAGTACGGATCTACAAATACATTAACAGGATGATCAACACGACCAACACGGTCACCACTGCTGAGGCCCCGGACCAATATTGGAATTTTCAAAGAATTGCTTGTACCACTCGAATGCCAAAACGCTAGTGGTGAAGTTACCACGTCCATAGCTAACACGATATAAAACCTTCATAACGAGGATTAATACCGTTACAAAGACTGACATCACTGTTCCCCAAACTTGAGGGTAGGATAACTCAGCGAATATCTGCCAGGCATTTTGCGCCGTCGAGTTGTGCGGCTTCAGAGTTTCTTCAGGAACATTTTTAATTGCCGATGAAATAACAACCATGGAATAGCCTACTTGCAGCCAGATTAGCACAATCATAAGTAAAAAGGAACTAACGACTCGCAGTCTATTGTCAACCAAGGTTGTGCACTAAACCCTAGAGAGATAACAAGTGAATTTAAAGCCGATTTCAGGACGTCCCGGCTTGGAACGTATGCATAAAAAATAAGACCAAATAGTAGACGCAGCAACAAAACTGATCGCCATTGGCATAAAGATTAATGATTTAAAGAAATTTTCTCACGGATTGGTCCCACCTGATTAGAGAGCGTGGCAGCCGCAGTACCAATTGCCTGTAATGGCAGGTACTACCAACACCCACAAGAAATTGTCCAACAATATCCCCAAAAAGCGAACATCAGTAAACAGGTCAACATAATTTTTGAAGCTTCTTCATTCCTTCACCTTGTCATCTTTGAATGACCAGATCACAGTTGGAATAACGGTGCGATCAAAACCACTATGACCAAAACAGCCGCCGGCGTCAAAAAAGACAACCAATTTACTTTTTGAAAAATACGTGTTGGAAGAAGGGAAAGCAGGAAGTTCCGAAGCCAGTACAACGCGCAGCGAGCTAATGCCAGCCGCACTATGGAGTACAACCCAAAAATAATGTCGCCCATATATCACAATCTCCATTCTTTTGGATTTATCGATTGTTATCTGGCATCATGAGGAAACGAGTAAAAAATATGTGGCACCGACCCCATCAAAAACAAGAGGCCGGTGCCACTATTTTACCTAACTTACCGTATGGTTACGAAGGTACTTGCTGTCAATGCGAGCGGCAGCTTCAGCCCAGGTGGCGCGACCAGCAACAGTCGGTACCGGCAGCCCAGAATTCAGCGTTCACTTCAGCGGGCATCTGGTCAGAACCATCGAAACCGAAGACGGCAGCAGCAGCCATAGCTTCACCGATCTTGCGGTTCAGCTCGTTGGGATAAAGAGCGGGATCAAAAGTCTTGTGCGGGGAGATAGCACCAGCAGAGACCATGTACTTCAAAACCTGATCGCTAGCGATGAAAGCAGCAACCTTGGCAACATCCTGATCCACATGACCCTGGAAGACACCGAAGAGGTCACCACCACCGATTACGCCAGCTTGGGCACCATCGGGGGTAGGAAGTGGGAAGGCGTCGAGGTGGGTGTAATCACCAGCGGCAACTTCAGCCTGAATATCTTCGGGCATGAAGCCAACGATGAAGGAACCCTTGGCAGGCATGACACTGACCATTGTCTTTGCCATCGAGGCAGTGTCACCGAAGAGTCGGTCGCCATAGCGATACCACCACCGTTCACCTGACCTTCAGCGAGAAGACAGGCTGGCTGCAATCAGCAGCCTGGGAGATTTCGGGGGAAGCGAAATCAACTTCACCGGAGATCCACTTGGCATACACATCGGGACCATTGAACATAAGTACATACTGTTCCATCCAGTCGGTGAAAGCCCAACCAGTAGCGCCACCAGATTCAATACCGGCGCACCAGGGGTAACCAGTGCCATCAGCCTTGATCTTTTCTTCGAGAGCCTGAAGTTCAGCTTCAGAGGTAGGAACAGAGTAACCAGCAGCTTCGAAAGCAGAAGGATTGTAGAACACCAAAGACTTCATGTTGGCAGAAACGGGCAAACCGTAAAGCTCGCCGTCAACAACGGCCAACTTGTCCCAACCGGGAACCAAAGTGCCCAAAGGACCACTGGTATCGAATACCTGGTTCAAAGGAACGAGGTTATCGGTAGCAAGATCCTTCAAACCACCGGGCTGAGGCCACAAAGCAATATCGGGTTCCTGACCGGATTCGATCTTAACTTTGATATCGGTGTCGAAAGAAGCGAGGGAGGTGAAGGTGATCTTAATGCCGTTGGCGTCACCAAATTCAGTTAAAACTTGCTGGAAGTTCTTGGCATCAGCTTCGCCATAGCCACCCAAAATGGTGACTTCGCCATCGCCGGCAGGAAGAGCAGAGGCAGCTTCGGTAGCAGCAGGGGCTTCGGTGGCGGCGGCTTCAGTAGCAGCAGCTTCGGTAGCAGCAGGAGCTTCGGTGGCGGCGGGGGTTCCGCAAGCAGCGAGCACCATGGAAGCCAGAACGAGCAAACTCATTGCAGACCATAAGACAGACTTTTTGTTCATGGTTTCTCCTCTTGGGTTTTAAAAGGTTGGGTTTGTGATTTGAGTACCCTTTTGGGTAAAATCAAATTGAAAGTGTTACCTTGAAAGCACTTTCATTACAGAGTTTAGCACTTTCGTTTTTTAGAGTCAATAGGGATTTTTAATATTTTAAGTTTTTTTGTGAAATAAATTACACCCAACGAATTCGGCTGGGTGTAATGAAGGAATTATCCAAATGGGTAAATCAAGAATCGTTAAGACGCGATGCGCTTTATCTTCAAGACCTTGCTTTGTAAATTTTTCAACTCGATTTTCAAACCAGAATTCATCCACGCGAATCCAGAACGAGGTTGATCAAAGCCTTCAATCGAATATAACGTTTCAGGGTCAAGCCCTTGTAAGTAAATCATCGGCGTATTAAATGGATCTGGAATATGGGTACGGAATACAAACAATACACCTTCGCTTTTATCTTTGCTCACATATTGCACCGCTGAATAATCATTCTTTTGAGATGAAATCAAACGGAATTGATCGCCAAATTGGATGATGTGTCGAATCTCTTTATACAAGAGGATACAAGCCGCCGCTGACTCAAGCTCTGGCTGGGTCCATTCAATAAGTTTCCACCTACGCCGAGAGAGCCACACATGCTTACATGAAAACGAAATTCTAGTGGCACAAGATTTTTTCCACAATCGACCCAGACCTCCATGGTGTTAGCGGGCAGAATTGAGAATAGCCTTCTTGAATACCCAAACGTGCAGTAGCTTCGGTATTATCACTCGTCCAAACTTGGTCTGCAAATTTGAGAATGCCAAAGTCAGTGCGTCCGCCACCACTGGCGCAAGATTGCCAAATCACATTTGGGTGACGTTGTTGTAGTGTTCCCCATACATGATACAAGCCATACACATAACGTACCCACAATTCTCGTTGGTCACCGGGAGCATTTGCCCAGCCAGGTTCACTAATGCCGCGATTCATATCCCACTTAATGAACGAAATATTGTGTTCACTTAATAATGTGTCCAATACATTGATGATGTATTCCTGCACATCAGCACGAGCCATATTAAGGATGAGTTGGTTGCGGCTTTCGGTACGGGCGCGGGTTGGGAAGTGAATCACCCAATCTGGATGAGTACGATAGAGATCACTATCTGGGTTGGTCATTTCTGGTTCAACCCATAAGCCAAAGTCCATTCCAAGATTGTTAACATTCTTAATTAAGTTATGCAATCCGTTCGGGAATTTAATCTTATCGGGGAACCAATCACCGAGACCGGCATTGTCCCAATTGCGATTGTGGAACCACCCATCATCCATAACAAATAATTCCACACCCATGTTTGCAGCGATTTCAGCAAGTTTCGATTGAGAGGTTTCATCCACCGAAAAGAGAGTCGCTTCCCATGAGTTATAAAGAATCTTGTGCAGAACTTTTCCATGTGGGATGAGCTCATTACGCACATAATCATGGAAACTGCGGCTGGCAGCGCCAAATCCATCTGGAGTATAACCACTGATGGATGATGGAGTCACGAAAGGTTGGCCCGGCATTAATTTCCATGCGAAATCCCAATCGTTGACGCCGATGCTGATGCGAGTGGAAGCGAACTCGGTCACTTCAGCGGTAATTTTGAAGTTGCCACTCCATGCCAATGTGCCAAACCACACATCACCATGTTCTTCGCTGGCATTGCGATCAATGGCAAACCAGGGTGCCGCTCGATGACTGGGGATGAGTCTGCGGCTGTCAATGACCTTTAACCCGGGTGTCAACGTTTCACGTTGCATTTGGAATTCACCAACGTGACGTCCATACATGTGGGTTAGTGAATAATCATCCCCTTGTGGCAAAGTCCATTTTGCAGAGAAGGCACGTTCAATGAGTATTGAGTCTGTGCCAAGGTTTTCGAGAGTGACCCAACGTTCGATGAGATCATATTCTTCATGGATGCGGTAGTGAAGAGTCACCTGTAACGGGTAGTATGAATCTTTGAAACGCAGAGCAAGTGTCGGCTGGGGAGAGGCGGTGATGGTGTAGTCCAGATATTCCAAAACTACGTCACGCACTTGATCTGTAAAGGTTACTTTAAGGGTTGGGTCAATATATTTGGTATTACCATAGCCAGGATATTCTTCAGGCACAAAGTGATGAAATCCATCGGTCGATGCCCAATGGGTGGGGTTGAATGGTGCGGGATAATCTTTGAGAAATGGTAGCCGTTTGCCCCAATAACAATGTGTGAGCATATTTTGATCGTTGAGACCAAAGGCGTAGGCACTATGGCGTGTTTCAAGAACCCAATAATTGGTGGAAGGATAGATGGGCATGGATACCTCTTATGCAGTTTGACGTTCGATGAGAGTGAGTGGTAAGTTGATGTGTTGAAGCGGGCGACTAGATTCGCCGATACGTGCGAGCAGAATTTCAGCGGCTAATCTCCCCGATTCATCCAAATGTTGACGAATTGTTGTGAGGTCGACGTGTTCGGCGACATCGATATCATCGAAGCCAATGACTGCCAAATCATCTGGAACTTTAATATTTAATTGACGCGCTACTTTCATGAGGACTAAAGCCTGCACATCAGACGCTGCAAAAATAGCGCTTGGACGTTTGGGCAAGTTGAGTAATTCATGGGCCGCTTGCCTGGATTCATCTTGTGTGTAGGGTGCTGAACGTATATTTGATTTGGGTAGTGAAATCCCTGCATCATTTAAAGTTTTTTCAAATCCCATTAAACGAGACTTAACTGGATGAATGGCAACCTTCTCGGGGGGCTCAATATCTCCGAGAAAACCAATATTACGATGACCTTTGTTTATGAGGTGTTTCGCTACTAAAGCACCACCATCGAAATCATTGATGACAATGCTGTTCAACTGAGGGTGCTGATATTCAATCAGAGCTGTTCCAAGGCCATTGTCAATTAATCGCTGTGCATCCTGGTCGCTGATGGCGAGTGACATGATAATCAAACCATCAATGTTTCTCATCAGAGGAATCGATGAAATATATCCTTGTAAATGTTCCATTGAGTCAACTGGGTAAATGACCAATTCATAATTTGACTTGGATAACACCGAGGCCACACCACGTAGGCGTTGAACAAAGGATGGAGCTGTAAAGAAAGGGGTAATGACGCCGATGCGACCTGTGTGTTGCATGGCGCGAGCACGAGCTTCGGCTTTCGGCACAAACCCAAGACGGTCAATGGCTTGCATCACCCGTTTGTGAGTTTCTGAGTTCACCTTATCTGGAGAATTCAGCACGCGTGAAATGGTAGAAATGCTAACCCCGGAAAGTTTAGCGACATCGTAAATAGTAGGAGATTTTTTCACTGGATTCATATTTTCTGAAAGCACTTTCAGTTTAGCATACCCACTTGCCAAGCGTCAATGCATTTTGTTACTAATATGTACGCCCTCAATTTTATAAAATTGAGGGCGTATTTGTTTCATTTACTCTTAAGAACGAGAGGCTTGTTGCCTTCTCCCTTTTTAGCGACTTCCACCCAAATGGATTGTGATAGTTCATAGCCAATAATATGATCTTGAGGTTTCATTTGCAGGCGTAGCGGACCTTTGAAGGGAGCGCAACTTAGCAGGTGGAAAGTGGTCCCGGGGACCAATCCAAGCTCAGCTATATAATGAAGCTTTTCCATATTGTGAGTGCGGACACGACTCACAATACAATCTGACCCAGAGGGGACATTCACCAGCGGTTCATCCTTAACCTTTGGCATGACTCCGTCTTTCGAAGGAATGGGTTCTCCATGTGGGCAACGGGTGGGATGCCCGGCCAATTCATCCATGCGGTCTTCCAGTTCGTTATTAACCCCACGCTCAAATACATCTGAAAGTTCATGTGCGGATGCCCAATCATATTTCATTACTTTAACGAGAAATACTTCTGTTAAACGATGACGACGTAGAGAGGGCATGGCAATTTTTTCGCCGTCTGGTGTGAGGCGTACACCACGATAAGGTTCATGTACCAAGTATCCGTTCTTATTGAGGCGCTTAATCATGGTTGAGATTGCTTGAGTAGATGCTTCAATGTGGGAACTTAAAAGCGAAACAGAGACCTGTTCATGGTCTTCTTGTAAACGATAGATTTCTGCGGCATAGCGTCGCATTGCGGGGCTGACGGTCATAATGTTGCTACTAACTCCAAAAGTATCAACTAGGTTGATACCTGTTTGCAAGTGGATATAAATCAAATTTATTACATTTATCTAGATTATCCGATTTGTCTGAATTATAACATTGCCATTCGATGTACAAATATCCTGTTCCTATGGAGTGAAATACCATGTTACCAAGTTATCTACTTTCCTTACGTGAGGGAATTGAAGCCGCACTCATTGTCGGCATTTTGCTCGGAGCTGTTCGCCAAATCAAACGTGCCGACCTGCTACCTCTTGTATGGTTGGGGACATTAAGTGCTGCTCTCCTTAGTATTTTAAGTGCAATTCTTTTAACAATCCTTGGCCTTGAAATGAAAGACCCAGGCGAGGCTATTTTTGAAGGCTTCACCATGTTGATTGCGGCAGGCTTGCTCACTTGGATGATTCTTTGGATGGGCAAACATTCGCGAACATTAAAAGCCAGCCTGGAAGCTGAAATTGAAGGAGCTTCCAAGGTGGGACAACGTGCTATCTTTTTCGTAGCTTTTGTAGCAGTGTTGCGAGAAGGGATTGAACTCGCTCTTTTCTTGACGGCGTCTGTGTTTGTTTCCAATTCACTACAAACCATGATTGGCGCCTTCCTCGGTTTGGGAACCGCTATTTTGTTGGGGTGGTCGCTCTTTGCCACTACTGTCAAATTAGATTTACGCCGTTTCTTCCAGGTGACAGGTGTCATGTTGGTCTTATTTGCGGCAGGATTATTTGCTCATGGGATTCATGAATTTACAGAGGTCGGTTGGATTCCTGCCATCGTTGACCATGTTTGGAATATGAATTCGATTATTAGTGAAGAATCAACTTTAGGTCAGTTACTTGGTGCTTTGTTTGGTTATAACCCCAGCCCCACCTTAACTGAAATGATTGCGTATTTTACTTATTTTGTGGCCATTGGGTTTGGTTTACGTGGCTTCAATCAAACATCCCGTAAAGAAGTCCATGTGCCTGCCTAAAAAAATTGAAGATATAACGTTCTTTTATAAATAACTTTTATAAACAAATGGAGTTTGATAAAGATGTTACAAACAGATACCGTGATTGATGCCCAGACCATTCGGGATGCCTTTAACGAAGACCGCACCCAAATGACATTGATGTTAGCCCGAAAGATGCGTATTCCTGAAGTGCAAATCCTGCGTGCCTTGGAAGGGGATGTTGCAACTGAATTGGATTTCTCACGTTGGGAAGAGTTGATTCGTTCGTTTGAAACCCTTGGTAATGTACACGTCATTGTTTCTAATGGTGCCGCGACCATTGAGGCATTTGGGCAATTTGGAAAATTTAGCAATACAGATGGTTTTTTCAATGTTCAAAGTAAATCACTCGATATGCATATTCGAAGTTGGGAGTTGAATTCTGTTTTTGCTTTTCGTAAACCAAGCCATACTGACGGACGGGAAGCTTTAAGCTTTCAATTCTACGATCGTCGTGGTGAGGCTGCTTTCAAAGTATTCCTCACCTTTGGCGGACAAGACCCAGCCCCTGAATTGTTAGAGAAATATCAAGAAGCGATTCGTCTGTTTCAAAAATAATATGTGATACTTAAATATTCATAGAACAAGCTCTTGTTTTGTTTAGTAACTTTATTAATGAGATTGTGAGGAGCATCTTTTATGAAAAGCACGTTGAAGAAAATAGCTCGCCATGCCTTGACACGTCTTAAGTGGATTTGGATTGATCTCGCGGATTTGTTCTATATCAATCCGCGAGATTTTTCGTGGAAAGTACGTTGGCGCATGAAAAACGATAGAAATCCACTCTACGTAGAACTTCAGGATAAATACAAGGTTAAGGCGTATGCACATAAAAAAAGTGTTCAAACAGCAGATGTGTATTTTGTAACAGACAATCCTGAGACAATTCCATTTGATTCTTTACCAGAAAAATATTTCATCAAGGCGAACCATGGTTCAGGTTGGAATATTCTGTTTGAAGATGGTCAATTTTTTAATTATGTCAATGGTGAAAACCTTGTTAGCCGGGATTTGTCAAAGTCCGTGATTAATCGTGATGAATGTGTTGAGTTGTGCAAAATTTGGTTGCGTACTCCTTATTCCAAACGTCAGTGGGCATATGGGCAAATCAAGCCGCTGATTTACATAGAAGAAAAGGTGGAGCCCTATGAGGGGACAGCTTTGATTGATTACCGATGTTTCGTATTTAATGGTGTTGTTAGGGTTATCAATCAGGACTCACCCGACTATGACATGCATACAAATGTTTTTGTGGATCCATCTTGGAAGCCGTTTGATTTGCCTGGCCATACTGAAACACCTCCTACCCCTTTTCCTAAGAATCCCAGTCGCTTTTCCGACATTGTTAAAACCGCCGAAACTTTAGGTAATGGATTTGATTTTGTGCGAGTCGATTTGTTTGATACAACCAAAGGCATCTTACTTAGCGAGATGACAATTTACCCAGAGGGAGGAAACTTAAATACCCCTACATCCTGTAGCAAATTTAACAAATGGTTAGCTGAACAATGGACCCTGCCTATCGTCAGAAAAGCTATATTTTCATAAAACTCACAAATCTCTAGGGGAAATCTACGTAAATCTACATTGTTTTTTCAGCCCTAAAAAGTACAATCCAACATTAAGTAAAGGTGAGGGCGTATCAAGCGCCCTTACTAATTTTAAGAGGTCATTTATGTTCATCAAACGTCTTCAACTTGCATTAATTCACACTGCCGTCGCCATGACCCTTGTTCCGATTAACAGTACCCTTAATCGTGTCATGATCTATGAACTTGGTATCTCAAAAACTCTTTTTACAGTGTTGGCAATTTTTCCATACTTGTTGGCACCCATTCAGGTTGCTATCGGTTCATATTCCGATCGTCATCCTGTGATGGGCTTTCGTCGTTCGCCATACATCCTAGCAGGCTTGGTTTTATGTGTTATTGGAGTTGCAATCTCTCCGCAAATCGCCATTTTAATGAGTACTAATTTCACATTGGGCATTATCGTCGGCGTACTTGCTTTTGGTGCATGGGGGATGGGATACAACCTGTCTGCTGTGAGTTATCTTTCTTTGGCTTCTGAACTTTCTGGTGAAAAAGAACGCGGAAAGACTATCGCCACAATGTTCACAATCATGGTGATTGGTTTGATTGCGACTGGGGTTACATTGAGCCGCATGGTGCCAGCTTATGATCCTGCGACTCTTTCACGCGCTTTTATTATCGTGGCCGCTTCTGCATTGACCCTTGGCCTGCTCGGCCTTATCAAATTGGAACCACGCTTTGTGGCATCTTCCTCAAATTCAAAATCTGAAACATATACAACACGTGAAATGATGGCTGCCATCACGGAAAATCCAGTAGCAAAGATATTCTTTGTGTATTTGTTGCTGTTACTTGCTGCCATTCTGAGTCAAGATGTTTTGCTTGAACCATTTGGTGCACAGGCCTTCGGTATGACTGTTGAACAAACCTCGCGCATTGTCTCCATCACGAATAGTTTTACATTAATTGCTTTTATCGTTGCTGGAGTTTTGGATGGACGTGTAAAAAAGAAATATGTAGCACAAGTTGGTAACTTGGGTGCTTTATTCGGATTTGTAATTATTGTGTTAAGTGGGTTTATCGCCAATAAGTCAGCTTTTTATACAGGCATCACTCTCTTGGGATTTGGTACCGGTATTTCCACAATTGCCAACCTCTCATTGATGTTCGACCTGACCGTTCCGGAGAAGGTAGGGTTGTATATTGGCGCATGGGGATTCTCCAATGGGCTTTCACGATTGGTTGGATTGTTGATGGCTGGTGTCATTGCAGATCTGGCTACAAAACTCACAGGTAATGCATTAAGTGGATACCTTGTCGTATTTAGTCTTGAAGCGTTGATGTTATTCATCGCTGCAATTATGCTATATCGTATTGATGTGAATGCCTTCCAGAAGAAAGCACATGATCCGAAGTTTGTAGAAAAAGTGGCTTTGGCCGCAGAATAGCTTAAGCTGTAAAATTCAACTTACAGGAAAAGCAGTGACAGAAGAATGGCTTTCACTTAGTGATGCAGCAAAGGTGCTGGGAGTACATCCCAGCACCGTACGGCTTTGGTCTGATAAAGGCATTCTGCCAACACATAAAACTCAAGGGGGGCACCGCCGTTATAAACTTAATGAAGTTAATTTATGGGCTGAGTCCAATCAACGCTCTCAGGGAGTTGCCCCTGAAGGCATGATGAATGAAGTGGTCAAAAATGTACGCATGCAAATTTCTGAAGGACGTTTGGAAGCAGAGAGTTGGTATCAGAAATTGGATGAGGAAGCTCGGGCTCAATATCGGTTGAGTTCCCGTTCCTTATTTCATGGTCTCATGCAATACATTGCCATAGAAGGCAAAGATGCTGCCTCAGAAGCGTATGCCATTGGATATGAATATGCCTCTCGTGCAAGAAGATATAACTTAAGTTATGTGGATGCGACCAAGGCATTTTTATTTTTTCGGGATGCTCTGGTTTCATCGGTGATCAAAGTATATGGGGATGCGAAAATCCCAACTTCTCAGTCCTCGGAAATGTATTCAAAGATACATGCATTTACAGATGAAATTTTAATCAGTCTCTTGCAAACCTATGAGTCTTTGGGGAATGTGAATCGCTGATGAGCAGATTGAGTAGGGAACAAGTAGTGCACAAGCTGGGTGCATTTTCTTGGCACCGCTTTGCATGTGGTTTATACTTGGTGCATGGCAATTCCTACAAAATTTGGGCGATATGAAATCAAATCTGAATTAGGCCGTGGGGGCATGGCGACTGTATATCATGGCTTTGACCCACGCTTTGATCGCGAAGTAGCAATCAAGGTTTTGCCGCGCGAAATGTTGCATGACCCACAATTCCGTTCCCGTTTTGAGCGGGAGTTGAAAATTGTTGCGGCATTGGAACATCCATCTATTGTGCCCGTCTATGATGTAGGCGAAGAAAACGGTCAGCCTTATTTCGTCATGCGTTATATGGGTGGGGGATCATTAGCTCTTGAGATTGAAAAGGGGAAATTCAGTCTGCAGGATGCAGCCCGAATTGTTGAAAAAATTGCTCAAGGGCTTGCTTATGCTCATAAAAAGGGTGTCGTTCATCGCGACTTAAAGCCCGATAATATTCTCTTTGATAATACAGGCGTTCCTTTTATTTCAGATTTTGGAGTAGCCAAATTGTCAGAATCAACTGGCAGTTTGACTGGAACCGGCGTGATTGGCACTCCAGCTTATATGAGCCCTGAACAGGCTCAAGGCTTGGATGTAGATGGTCGTAGTGATGTCTATGGGTTGGGCGTCATCGTATATCAAATGTTGAGCGGTCATCAGCCGTACACAGCAGATACTCCCATGGGAGTGGTGCTAAAACACCTCACTCAGCCTGTGCCTGAAATCTTAAGTATGGTTCCTGACTTGTCAAAAGAAGTCGACCAGATTATCAAGACGTCCATGGCAAAAGACAGAAAAGACCGTTATGCCACCGCATTGGATTTAGCCAAAGCGTTGAATGTGGCAGCATTTGGAACGGAAGGAAATGTCACCATCGGTGGAAACGCAACTGGCGTTCGATCTGGAGTATTCCCTGCTACTGCCGCTCCGACAAAAACTTCATCCGCATCCATTACAACAATTCCCAACAAAACCACAAAATTTATGGTGGCTGGTGTTGTATTGATTGTTGTGCTGGCTGGATTCTTTTTACTGCGCAATCAACTTTTTGCACCACCACCAGCAACGCCAACAGTCACGGTTGCTGCAGCTACTTCAACACTTGAAGCTACAACTGTTGCTTCCACAGTGGCTCCAACAGAAGCAGTTGCAACTATTGCACCAACACAAATTGCATTCGCTCTTGCTTGCTCCGCTACTGATGCAATTCCAACCCCTGTTGTGAAAGAAACCAATAAGGTTTGTATCCAGAAGGCTCCTTACACAACATTGGAAATTCCTGAAGGCGCCACTTATGAAGTGTTAGATCAAGGGTTTGTGTGCAATCAACAATTAACTAGTAATGGAACAACTTTAATTTCCTGTACAGGAAAACAATTATTCTCGTTTGACTTAAAAGTATGTCAATCTCCCGTTCTCTCTAATGAAGAACTTGGCAAATGTTCCACAGATTCAACTTTCAATTCAGCCAATAATTGTTGTGCGGCTGTTCCGCCCAAAGAAGCAGGTTGTACGACTATCAAAGTTGATATTCGCGGATGTCCATAAAAACTCGGGTGCGCAAGCACTCGAGTTTCTTTTTATATGGGGTGATAAAATAAATCCATGGGTACACTTTATCTTGTTGCAACACCGATTGGAAATTTGGAAGACATCTCTCCTCGCGCTTTGCGCATTCTGCGTGAATCAAAACTGATTGCAGCAGAAGATACTCGCCATAGTGGTGTGTTGCTTAAGCACTTCAATATCAATACCCCACTTACCAGCTATTTTGAACATAATAAAATCAATAAATTGGATGTCATCCTCAATGCACTTGCAGATGGGGACGTGGCTTTAATTTCTGACGCTGGCACCCCGGCAATTAATGACCCTGGCTATGAACTGGTGAAAGCCGCCCTCGCCTCTAACTTCGACGTTCGGCCTGTTCCCGGTCCCTCATCACCCATCGCCGCCTTGACAGTCTCCGGCCTGCCCACTGATTCCTTTTTATATCTCGGCTACCTGCCAAGCAAGGCCAACGAACGCCGCAAGGCATTGACCCAAGTCAGCGACCAGCCTCACACCCTGATTTTTCTTGAATCACCGCACCGCATCGCGGACTCACTGGAAGACATTCTCGCAGCTTTAGGTGACCGTCAAATTTGTGTTGCCCGCGAAATGACCAAGATGTACGAAGAATACTGGCGCGGACAAGTCAGCGCTGCAATTGAATACTTCAAATCCAAAGATCCGCGTGGAGAGTTTACGCTGGTGATTGCAGGAAAGACGAAAGAAGAAAGAAGTGTTTGGACGGAAGAAGAAGTGCTATCTTCTATTAAGAATGAATTGAAAGCGGGAAAATCTGCAAAAGAAATTTCCGTAGAACTTGCGGAACAAAGTGGGTGGAATAAAAAAGAAGTGTATGCGCTGGTCAACTCTT
>JAXLVT010000005.1:0-159524 GCA_046328925.1 Anaerolineales bacterium | reverse complement strand
GGAAAGGCATTACAGGTTTGAAGTTTGAAAAGTTGGAAGGTTTGTACTTGAGAACTTTTCAACTATTTGGAGGATTATGTTAGCAAAACGGATTATTCCTTGTTTGGACATTAAAGATGGTCGTGTTGTGAAAGGTGTGAACTTTGTCAACCTGCGCGATGCTGGGGATCCTGTGGAACAAGCCAGACTTTACGATGAGCAAGGAGCAGATGAATTAGTTTTCCTTGATATTTCCGCAACTCATGAAGGGCGAAAGACAACCTTGGAATTGGTCAGCCGCGTGGCAGAGACCGTCTTCATGCCGTTGACCGTTGGTGGTGGAATTCGCGAAGTCGACGACATGCGAAATCTATTGCTTGCAGGTGCAGATAAAGTCAGTGTCAACTCTGCCGCCGTCAATCGACCTGAGTTATTGTCTGAAGGCGCATCGCGATATGGTGCACAGTGCATTGTATTGGCAATTGATGCGCGAAGAAAAGATTCAAGTTGGGAAGTCTATGTGGCTGGAGGACGCACACCCACAGGTTTGGATGCAGTCGAATGGGCCATGCGTGGCGTGGAATTAGGCGCAGGTGAAATCCTGCTCACCAGTATGGACTCAGATGGAACTTTGGCAGGATACGATATCGAATTAACTCGCATCATCTCGGACATGGTGTCCGTACCCGTCATTGCTTCTGGCGGAGCGGGCGCCTCACAACATTTTGCAGAAGTGCTCACCAAAGGAAATGCAGATGCTGCCTTGGCAGCCTCCTTATTTCATGACGGCAAATTGAAAATCACTGAGTTGAAAAAAGAATTAATAGCACACGGTGTACCTGTGCGGTTGCAACGTTAAAACGTTTGAACGTTCAAACGTTGGAGAAAACACATGAAATTATCGAGTTCCGAGATTAAGTTTGATGCTAATGGTCTTGTCCCTGTAATTGTGCAGGATGCAGACACAAAAGAAGTTTTGATGATGGCCTATATGAATGAAGAATCATTAAAACTTACTTTCGAAAAAGGCGAGACCGTTTTTTGGTCTCGTAGCCGAAACGAAATATGGCATAAGGGTGCTACATCGGGAAACATTCAAAAGGTCATCGAAATTCGTGTGGATTGCGATACAGATACACTTTTGATTCTCGTCCATCCCGCTGGGCCTGCCTGTCACACGGGTGAGCAAACTTGCTTTTATCGTTCGGTCAAGTAAGGGCGACCCTTCAACCCCAACAAAGTATCATAGATTCACCAGACGGGTTGCACCTACGGTGAAATAATAATTGGAGACGCAATGAATATTGAATGGCTATTTGAAGTAATCGAAGACCGCAAAAAAAATCCAACTGAAAAATCCTATACCGCCAGTCTCTTCGCAGAAGGGCTACCAAAAATTGCTCAGAAAGTTGGAGAGGAAGGCACCGAAGTTGTAGTCGCAGCGCTGGCGCAAGAAGATCAACGCTTAATTGAAGAAATAGCAGACCTTACTTTTCACACTTTGGTATTACTTTCTGCCCGTGGACTCACGCCCACCCACATCGTAGCTGAGTTGGAGAAGCGCCATCGATGACGAAAATCATTTTATTGGATATCGATGGTGTACTCGTTCAACCCGGCGGGTATCGTGCTGCCTTGCGCGCAACCGTTAATTATTTTCTGGGCAAAGAATTTGAAGTCCCTGAAGATATTTTGACTGATTTGGAAAAACGAGGAATCTCCAGTGAATGGGATATGGCACCGCTGATTATCGCATCACACTGGAACTCAATCCTGCTACAACATCCCCAACAGAATCTCCCCGAAGATATTTCTGTTGTGGCGAATGAACTTCAGAAAATCAACATTCAAAATCAACTTAGTATTCCAGAGTTTGACTTGGTTACAGGTCAATATCCTGCAGAAGCCGCATTTCACGCAGAATGCTTTTCTTCAATCCCACTGGAGTTGAGGAAAAAGTTATTAACACAAACACGGGATATTCAATCTTCCCCCACCATGCGCATCTTTCAGCACTTCACCCTTGGCAGTGAAAACTTTTCCAAAACATACCACTTGCCTGCAGAGTTTAAAACCGAATCACTTTTATTAACTCACGACCAAAGCAACATCAATGATGAAATTCGAGTCAAGCTTCGTAAACATCACTTGGCCGCATTTACAGCCCGTCCATCGGGGCCGCCTACTGAGGTGACAGAATCAATTGTCGGCTATGCCCCTGAAGCGGAACTTGCACTTGATTTGGTCAAGCTACAAGACATCCCATTAATCGCATTTGGAAAGTTGGAATATCTTGCCAGTCAACATGAAGTAAATCCTGCGACCTTGGTGAAACCATCTCCTATTCAAGCCTTGGCTGCCACTCTCGCCGCATGGACAGGGGATGAATGGGCTTCACTGCAAGCTGCAAATCAATGGAGAGAAACTGGTTCATTAGGTGCGGCGTTTAAAAAATTGCCTTCATCGTTTGAATTGCTTGTTGTAGAAGATACGATGGGTGGGATTCGTTCAGTACGAGCCGCTGGTGAAATTTTACAGAAAGCTGGTTTTCTTGTACAAGTCTATGCAATTGGGTTGACCAGTGGAATTTCTGCGAAGGCGGCCGCTTTTGAAACAGCAGGGATCCCGTATTTTGAAAATTGGGAGTCTTTGATAGCACAGGTTGGGTTATAAAGGAAATCTCAAACTGAATTTGAGGGTTGTAGTATCAAACCAAATCCAGGAGTTTCCTTTGAATAACATTTTTGCACTCATCATCACGTTCGCCATTTCCCTTATCTTTCTTCGTTCGATGGACTACATTGCGCATCGCGGTTGGCTGGATAGCAAACTTAGTCGTAAGGTCATTCACATTGGGACAGGTCCACTGTTTGTATTGTGCTGGTTTCTCTTCAAAGACACCCCTGACGCACGCTGGCTAGCTGCATTAGTTCCATTTGCTATTACCGTTCAATTTGCATTGATTGGCCTTGGCGTCATGAAAGATGACGCATCCGTTCAAGCCATGTCACGCAACGGCGACCCAAAAGAATTGTTGCGTGGCCCCTTATTTTATGGCATCATGTTTGTGGCCTTAACCTTGGTTTATTGGAAAGACTCCCCCATCGGAATCATTGCTTTGATGATGATGTGCGGCGGCGACGGAATTGCAGATATTATTGGGCGCCGCATCGCATCGCCAAAACTTCCGTGGAGTAAAGAAAAGTCAATCGCGGGCACTCTAGGTGTTTTCCTCGGCGGCTGGGTCATGTCCAGTGTCATTATTTATATTTTCGTATCAACAGGCGTGTTTACGGGACCATTCGCTAACTATTTACTTCCCATTACGGGAATTGCACTGGCAGGAGCCTTGGTCGAGTCACTACATTATAAGGATATCGATAATATCAGCATGACCTTGGCCTCAGCGTTGATTGGTCACTGGTTTTTCTAACAAAAAGGCGGTGCATATGCACCGCCTTCAAATTTAACTTCCTTCTTTTTCTTCTACGTTAATCATCACCTTATACGCTTCGGCGAATGCAAATCCTTTTTCCTTCCCATCCTCCGCAGCCCATTTGCGCATTTCCTCTTGTGGGTCCCAATCCCCTAGTTGACTCACATGTTTCTTTAGAGCTTGCACCTTGATCTCGATGGTGTCGGTGATATCCACCCAAGTATCTGGTTTTTCTGAACCATGCACATACACTCGTTTGACTTTATGCGGTTCAAACCCTTCTGACAATAGGTCAGTAAAAATAAGCCTGGTTTCTGATGATGGAAAGACTGCATACAAAGCAGCCTGTGCAGCGGCGCGATGGTCAGGGTGATTAATATATCCATTTCCATAAAACACGCCTTGTGGATCACCAATCACAACCACATCAGGTTTATATTTGCGGATAATACGGGTTAATTCTTTTCGTAAGGCAATGGTGGGTTCCAATTCACCATCAGGGTGACGTAAAAATACCGTTTCTTTGACACCAATCACTTCATTTGCGTTCATTTGCTCTACTTCGCGAAGTTGGGCAAGTTCAGATTTATATTCGGCTCCTTTGGTCGGGTCATTTGAGCCTGAGTCACCACTCGTAATTACAACCGATATAATTTCGCATCCCGCTTTGGCCCATTTGGCAAGCGTTCCAGCAATACTAAATTCCTGATCATCAGGATGCGCGTGGATGCTCATCGCGCGTTTGGGAAGATATTCAGTAGGGTTGGTCATGCCTAAATTTTATCAGCAAACAACTCAAAGGTTGGCTGAAGCGGTAAATTCATGCCAAATCCAATTACCTGGATGGCAACAATTCCTGCATCATTTGCTTTAAATATTTCAAACTGAATGGCTTGCTTAAATATTCATTGGCCCCAGCCTCAATAGCAAGTTCACGATCCCCAGGCATTGCCAGGGCAGTTAAGGCAACGATTGGCACAGAAACATATTTATTATTTGTGCGCAATTGACGAATCACTTCCAACCCATCCATCTCAGGCATTTGAATATCCATCAAAATTAAATCTGGAGAAAAGCTTTCCACATCCTGCAAAGCTTCCATTCCACTTCGCGAAACATGCACTTGATAACGATTCGCCTGCAAATAATCAGCAACCATCATGACATTAATCTCATTATCATCCACCAACAACACCTTGAAGTGGTATTCAAAACTCTCTTCATCTTCGACTTCATTAATATGATTTTCAATCTGAACAGGAAAGGCTGTTTCATCTTTTTCTTCAACATCTTCCGTCCATGGAAATACCACTTCAAATGTACTGCCTTTACCAACTTCACTCTTAACTCGAACATAGCCGCCTTGTTCTTCAGTTAACTTCTTCACCAAAACCAGTCCTAGTCCCGTGCCTTCGTTTTGGCGGGACAAACTGCTGTCCACCTGGACAAAAGGATGGAAAAGACGGTTCATATTTGCTTCTGAGATTCCAATGCCATTATCAATAACCGAAAAGTGAATCTTTTTATTTTCTTTATCTGTCCACACTTCAAGAGTAACAATCCCTTGTTCAGCAGTAAACTTTACGGCATTACTTAACAAATTGACAAGAATTTGTTTTAAGCGCCTTGGGTCTGCCATGATTGTTCTAGCAACATCTCTTGAAACAAAATTTACATGAATAAATTTTTTATTAGCTTGTTCCTTTACCAGTGACATGCTGGATTGACAGATATCATGGATTGATATCTGTTCCATGTGAATTTCAAACTTTCCTGCTTCAATTTTTGACACATCCAAAATATCATTAATCAAGCCTAACAAGTGTTGTCCACTGGATGCAATCAATTCAATCGCTTGAGCCTGGCGCTCGGTCAGGTCGCCACGTACTCCATCCAAAAGTGCTTCTGAAAATCCCAAAATACCATTCAAGGGAGTCCGCAATTCATGACTCATATTAGCAAGAAATTCATCTTTGGCGTGATTTGCATGAAGCAATTCAGCAGTTCGTTGATGAACGCGTTTTTCCAAATCAGCTGCATATTCGTGGATGGTTTCTTCAGTGAGTTTGCGCTCAATGGCAATACTAGCCAGACTGGCGATGTTCTCAATTGCAGTTAATTCTCGCGCATCAGGCTGGGATGGTTGTCTATGATATACAGCAAACGTCCCCATGACTCCGCCAGATGAAGACAAAATAGGTTCAGACCAACACGAGCGTAAATCGGCTTGATGAGCAAGTTCTTTATAATCTTTCCAATAAGGATGCGTGTCAATATCTTCAACCACAACTCGCTGGGCTGTAAAGGCTGCCGTTCCACAAGAACCCTGACCAACACCAATTTTTATTCCATGAATGGCTTTGTTGTAAAACTCTGGCAAGCTAGGAGCTGCACCAGATATCAAATGCTCTCGTGATTTATCCAAAAGCAAAATGGAACAGATTGAGTCCTTAAATTCATCTTCCATAATGGAAACAATCGATTCCAATACGACAGGAAGCGGCTCACCCTTTGCCAACAATTCCAAAGTGTGTGTTCGTTTTTTCTCGCGTTGTTCTGCCAGTTTACGTTCGGAAATATCCATTGTGGTGACAATAAACTTGGACTGTTCTTGTTCCTGTCTATCAAGAATAGACCAATTCAAACTAACATCAATCGGATCCCCTAAAAGAGTTTCTTCCCCACCTTCCCATTCTCCACTCTTAATTCCACTCGCGAGATCGATGAAAATTTCACGAATACGTTCAAATTCATTCGGACCCGTTTCTTCATCTGTAGCTCGAATCAGTTCTTCCTTGCTTTTCGCTTTATACATCGTCAAGGCTGCCCGATTGACATTTAAGATTTTAATCATGTCGATACATGCTGTAACAACTTCTGGATGTTCTTCAAAATATGTACGAAAGTCTGTTACTCCAGCCTCTTTTAAGGAAGCCAAATATTTTTCAACTTCTGAAAAATCCTCTTCCCATATTGGAATCGGCATATGTTCAAACAACAGCCGATATCTTTGTTCACTATACTGAATCCGCTTCTCAACTTGTTTTCTCTCAGTAATATCAATCGCTGTTGACAAAACACACTCTTGCCCATTCAGATCCATAATTTCCATGGACCCCAGCACAATCTTTGACTCCCCAGATTTATGCATCAAAATCATTTCCTGATTATATATAGCCCCTTGTTCTTTCATTTGTTGGGTGTATTGCTGACGTTGTTCCAGGGTAATTATATTTAAATCTAAAGAAGTTCTACCAATCAATTCCTCATAGTGAAATCCGACAATTTCACAAAACGCCTCATTCACATCGATATATTGGCCTGTAGCAATGGTGAGTGCCATCCCAACCGGACTTGAACGAAACACTTTATGAAAGCGTTCTTCACTCTTAAGAAGGGCTTTTTCTTTTTCCTTGAGATCTGTGATATCCCGATTCACAGCTACGTAGCCAACAGGGTTACCATCTTCATCTTTCACATAGGAAACCGATGACATGGCATAAAAAGTTGTCCCATCCTTCCTGGTATAAACAACTTCTCCCTGCCAACGACCTTCTTTAGAAATTTTTTGTAAAGCACTTGCCATGCTATCTTCAGTAAGATACTCCATTTTTATTACATCCCCCAATTGACGGCCAAGCACCTCACTGGCTTTCCACCCGTACATTTTTTCAGCCCCATCGTTCCAACTCACAATTCGATATTGCAAGTCTGAAGAAATCAAAGCATCATGTACATTTTGAATCAAACTTGCATGGTATGTAATTTCACGTTGATGTTGAGTAAGAGCAAATTGATCTCTCTTAAGAATAAAGTAAATCAGCCAGGCGCTTGCAAATACAAAAAACCAACCCTTTGCAGTTTCAACAAGGTCATTATTCGCAGTAGAGTCAGGGATGAAATAATCCATAACCCGATCTGAAAGAACAATCCAAACCGCTCCAAATAAAGCATAAATAAGAGCAGTCCGTATCGGTATAGAATTTTTACTCAGAGTCATATAGAAATACTCCACAACTCAACAGTTATTTGAAACAATAAAGGGGTGTACTTAGGCGAGTATAGCACCATTGCCACTTATGATAAGTTTCATATTCGTAATGTGTTTATGAGGCTCAAAAAGTATCTGTGTAGACAAGAGCGCTGACGAAATTTTTCCAATAGAAGCGGTGGGAGTACAATAAAGACAAATCCCCCAAACCAAGGAGAAATGCCCATGACCATCACCCTGAACGGATCAGAACTCACTGTTGAAAAACTCGTCGCAATTGCCCGCTTCAACGAAAAAGTGGAACTGGCTCCCGAAGCCCTGGAGAGAATCAAAATCTGCCGCGCCATGTTGGAGGAAAAACTTGCCAACAAGGAAGTGATGTATGGCACCAACACTGGCATCGGCGAATTTTCAGAGACCATGCTCAATGATGAACAGGTCAAGGAATTTCAACGCTATCTTGTTTATAACCATGCCGCAGGCATCGGTGACCCCGCCCCCATTGAGTATGTCCGTGCAGCGTTAGCTGGACGCATCAACGTTCATGCACATGGAAATTCAGGGTGCCGTCCCGAAATTACATTAACCATGATCGAGATGTTGAACAAAGGGGTTACCCCTGTGGTGTGTCAAAAAGGTTCAGTGGGCGCCAGCGGTGACCTTGCACCGATGGCGCAAGCCGCACTCCTGTTAATGGGTGAAGGAGAAGCCTTTTATAACGGCGAACGACTCGCAGGTGCAGAAGCGATGCGGCGCGCTGGGATTCCAGTCCCTGGGTTGCAAGCACGTGACGGCCTCGCCGCAATCAATGGTTCCAATTTATTGACCGCCATGTCTGCGCTTCATATTTATGATATGGAACGCTTCCTCAAACAAGCCGAAATTGCCGCCGCCATGTCAATTGAAGCGCTACTTGGAAATATGAAACCCTACAACACCAAGTTGCATGAATTGCGCGGATTCAAAGGTGCCATTACATCAGCACAAAATATTGCGAAAATTATTGAAGGCTCAGATTTAACAACTGGTAAGATGAAAACCAAAGTACAAGACGCCTATTCAATGCGTTCAACACCGCAGGTGATTGGCACTGCACGCGATGCAATTGCATATGCACGTTCGCAAGTTGAAATTGAATTGAACGGCGTGGGCGATAACCCAATCTTCGTCCCCGAAATGAAATTGACTTTAACAGGTGCAAACTTCCAAGGTTCCCCTGTTGCTTTACCCATGGACATGGCGGGCATCGCCATCACCATGATTTGTGTGCTCTCTGAGCGTCGCTTGAATCGACTCACCAACCCCGCTCTTTCTCAGGGTCTGCCTGATTTCCTCGCCCATGAGCCTGGGTTCTACTCTGGATTAATGCTCAGCCAATACACCGCTGACCATTTGATCGTGGAGCAAAGAATTTTATCCACCCCTGCCAGCATTCAATCCATCCCTGCCGCAGCGGATCAGGAAGACTTTGTTTCCATGGGCATGAACACCGCCATCAAGAACGGACAGATTCTCGATAACGCCTTTGGAGTGCTGGGAATTGAATTCATGGCCGCTGCCCAAGCTTTGGACTTTCGTGAGTTCACCCCGGGCAAGGGCTCACTCAAGGCCAGAGAAGTGATTCGTAAACATGTAGAACACCTTGAAGTAGATCGACCTTTGTATAATGATCATAACAAAATGAAGGCGTTAGTAAAATCTGGCGAGATTTTAGAAGAAGTAGAAAAGACAATCGGCAAGTTGGGATAAAAAAAAAAGAGACACAGCATCTGCTGTGTCTCTTTTTTTTAGAAAAGTGACTACTAATTTATCTCCTCCAGATAAGCAATCTTCTCACGTATAATCACGCTATGCGTACCTTTTCACTTTTCCTTATGCTCACTATTCTATTAAGCGGTTGCACTCAATCTCTTGCAACTCAGCCACCCACCCAACCTGCTCCTGTCACACAAACTTCCCTGCCTCCTACCGCTCAACCTCAAACCAGTCCCGCTTTGCATCGCGGCATCAACATGGGCAACATGCTCGAAGCACCCAACGAAGGAGAATGGGGATTGTTCGTTCAAAAAGAATATTTTGATGCTATTCATAATGCAGGCTTCGACTTTGTACGCCTGCCTGTGCGTTGGAACGCCCACGCAGAAGAGTCAGCGCCTTATACCATTCAACCCATCTTCTTTGCCCGCATCGATGAAGTGATTAACTGGGCACTCACTCGCAACCTGACAATCATCGTCAACATCCACAATTACGATGAGCTCATGTCTGACCCGTGGAGCAACGAAGAACGCTTCCTCGCCATTTGGAAGCAAATCGCTGAACACTACAAAGACTATCCCTCTAACCTTGTCTTTGAGTTAATGAATGAGCCCAATGATAAATTGGATGCCGCTTTATGGAACAGCCTCATCAGCAAAGCCCTGCCAATTGTCCGCGAGAGCAACCCCACGCGTGATGTAGTGATCGGTCCTGTTCAATGGAATTCTGCCGAATGGTTCAGCACTTTGGATTTACCAGAAGACCCGCATCTCATCGCCACCTTTCATTACTACTCTCCATTTGAATTCACCCATCAAGGAGCAGAATGGATTGGAGCCGATGCACAAGCCTGGCTCGGCAATACTTGGGATGCAACTGATGCTCACAAAGCTGATGTGACTCAAACCTTTGATGCGGTTCAAGCATGGGGAACAAAACATAAAGTTCGTATTTTATTAGGAGAGTTTGGCGCTTATTCCAAAGCTCCACAAGACTCACGCGTACGTTGGACAAACTTTGTCGCACGTGAAGCAGAAAATCATGGATTTGCCTGGGCTTATTGGGAATTTGGGTCAGGCTTTGGTGCGTATGACCCAGTCACCAATCAATGGCGCGAAGATTTACTAAAAGCATTAATTCCATAAAAAGAAGAGACACGAAATTTCGTGTCTCTTCTTTTTATGATGGATGATCGTAGAAAAAATTATCTTCCTACACTAACCACTCCGCCGATCGCATTTAACTTAATGGTCCATGTAGTGCCAATTTGGAATTGTTGGAACTCGCTTTCAGAGCCTGGTGAATAGGTCTCTGTGCCGTTGGGAGTACTGAAGGTGACTGTATATTGAGAAGAAGCACTTCCAAGGCGTTGACCGTTGTAAACTGTCGGCTGGGCATATTGTGGATATAGGTCTGTGCCACTCAAATCGTAAGACTGAAGCGTTTTCCATTCATCCACGGTGTAACTACAATAGTTCGTGCTTTCCGTGTGACATTCCTTGACCACTTCTGCATATCCATTGCCTTTATCAATCGTCTTATCTTCACAAATATCCTGACTCTCCGTATGGCAAGAAACGTTATACGCATCAGATGGTGGATTGCCTTGCTGGTTAGAATAATCAACTGCCTGCACTTCCTGTACAGGAACAGAGGTTTGCCAATATACATTCGATACAGTCCCCTGCACAGACTTGGATGGGAATACAAATAAAAAGAGAATCGCCGCGCAACATAGCACCAAGAAGGCGCCGATGCCACCGAACAAAACCCAATTGACTTTTTTCGGTTGACCTTTTGAAACAGGGGAAGCACCCGCATGCATAGACGCAGGTTGTGGCACAGACGCTGAAGCGCGCGGCAAGGGAGACCCACATTGCTTACAAGTGCGTTCACTGCCGGGGTTTTCGAATCCGCAACTTGAACAGGTGACAACTTTCGGCGGAGTAGGAGCCGCTTGTAATAATTCTCCTGCTTGTCTTCGTTTGCCTTCGGTCAAGTCACCACCACATTGCGAGCAGACTTTTGCCGTAGCGGGATTACGCGTTCCACAAAATCCGCAATGGATATCCGCTCCAGCAGAAGCGGCAGCGATGGCATTGGCATCAGTAATAATTTTTTCATCTGCGGCACGTTGAAATTTAATATTTTCAGGTTGGGGTGCACCACAATTTCCACAAGTCTTCTTTGAACCTTTGTTTCTACTTTCGCAGTTGGGACATACCCATTCAAGTTCAATGAATCCTTTTGATTCGTTCTTCTCCATAACTCACTCCTTGTTGTTCGCTATGCCCGAGTGTACAACAAAATTCAAAGGGAATGAAGAGTACAACAAATTTAAAATGAAAAGCCTCCAAGTTTTCTTGGAGGCTTTTCATTCATTAATCTATCTTCTCTTATTGCGAGAGATCAATCTTTTCGCCACCGTACTCACCAGTAACGGTGTATGTACCATCGGCTGTATTGCTCGTATAAACAAGATCACCATCTTTGGCACCGCTTACCTTGGTTTCAAACTTGACAACACCTGAATTGTAATCATAACTACCAGTTCCAGTCATGATAAAGCCTTTGGTATAAGCACATTGGTCAAAAGTATAAGCTTCGCCCGCATCACTTGGACCGAAGGTGAATGTACCACCTAAAGGACAAGCAATTGAAACATCTTCAGTAAATGAGCCATAGAAGTATTCAGGTTGAAGTTGAATGGCAGTATCAATCGCTTGGAAGGTTTCAAGCGTATCTGCATAAGCGCTGACATCTTTTGCCATGCGTGGCTGATAAGCTCGGATTGTGGCCTCTGCTTCGGTGCCCCATTCACTACACAGGACTTCGTGTTGGTCAGGAAGCGTTCCATCTACCAAGAAATCGGAGAGGATTTTATCTGGGCAGTCATATCCAAAGCCATAGATGGAATGTCGGCCACCTTCGACATAGAGGAAATAGCCATTATCAAGGCGTTCATAAACAGCCTTGCCTTCTTCGAACGGTGTCGCTGGATCTAAAGTAGCATCTAAAACAAAGGTCGGCACTCCTTTTGCAACCAAAGGTGCAGTCTTCAATTCATCCTTGGGAGAGCTTGGCCAATAGGCACAATTCAAGCCAGTGTAAACAGAGCCATCCAAACGTGGAACGGTCCCGTTGGAAGCTTGTCCAGCAGCAATAGTCTGTGCTACTTTTTCATCGGGTGTGCCTGCAAAGAAAGAATCATCAGTACAGAGCACACTCATAAACATGGTGTCAGAGAAAGTTGGGTCACCCATATATTCAAAGGTGGCAGGATCAAGGGTCAATTGTTGATATAACAATCGCGCCATCGGAACCATATCCCCTTCCTTGGCAGAAGCCAAAGCCCGCAAGAAGAGCATGCGTCCACTCAAGGAATACATCTGATACGCGGCAGTAGATTCCAACTGATTAAAGGTAAAGGTGCGTTTCACCTTTTCGCCTGATGGAAGTGGGAATTCATAAGCAATTGGTTTTTCTGAAACCTGTTTGGCAAGTTTGTCATACACCGCCAAGGCATCTCCGCCCAATTCCTTTGAACAAGCTGAGTCCGCATCACAGGCTTTCAAAGCAGCAACCAGTACTTTATCAAAGGCTTTCTCCTGAGAGATAGCACCTTCTTCGCCATTCAATGTTAAATCAATGGTTCCATCGAGAATTAAACCAGAGAGATGATCTGCGTGAGCAGCTGCATAGGTCTGTGCAACAGCAGTCCCATAACTCACGCCGTACAACATGAATTTATCATCGCCGATGGCCTGACGGAACGATTCAAGATCTTCAGCTACCTGATCGGTACCATAAAACGCCAAACGAGCAGGGTCCACGCCGATCTCAGCAATACACTTTTCTACAAAAGTTCGTGAATCATCAATTGCGGCTTTTTGCTCTTCTGGGGTGTCGTACCCTTCAGCACCGGCTGTATTGGTTTCAGTCAAATAGGCAATGGTATTTTCAGCCTCAGCCTTAGGACAAGCCAATGGACCAGAAAGGCCAATGCCACGTTGGTCAAAGTAGACAATGTCATAGTGCTCGGTAATGGCATCTGAAAAATAGCTCAAAGTACCTGTGCTAACACCTTCACCACCAGGGCCGCCGGGGAAGGCCTGAATAAACATACCTTTTCGTTCGCCAGTTGCTGGGGATACTGCAAAGACAACATCAATGGTTTCGGTATTGGCAGAATCAAAATGATTCAATGGCACCTTGATGGTCACACAGATGAAATCAGGGTTTTCATCACATGGGGCGCCGCCTAATTCGGTCAACTTGGCAGCGATGCCATCGCCAGCAGGGGCTCCAGTTGGAACATCTGTTGCGGGCACAACATCAGTGGGGACCTGCGTTGCCTGCGGCGTCAACGACTTGCAGGATATCATCAAGATGCTAACCATCAGTACAAACGTTATAAATTTCTTCATTCCATTCTCCTTTGTGTTTAACTAAATCTTATGCCAAGCACGAATCTCTGCGATTCTAGAGTCGTGATCTGGGTCATGATATGGGGATGGGTCTTTCGCATCGTTCCTAAGCGGACGATTGGTCAATGCGTCGAAAGCAGCCGCTGCCCCGTAGGCAACATTGTGCGGATCATAGCCACCTTCCAAGACAAAGATTACTTTCCCATCACAGTACTCTTCCGCAAGTTGAACCAATTTTTGTGAAATATTGAAATACCCTTTCGTGGATAAACCCAAGGATGTGATTGGGTCATTCCAATGGGCGTCAAACCCGGCAGAGACAAACAACATCTGCGGGCGGAATTTCTCAACAACAGGCTTGAAGATTTCATCAGCCACACGCAGGAAAGTTTCGTCGCCGGCGTAGGTATGTAAGGGGACATTGACCAGCCGTCCCTTGGCATGAGGCGCATCATCAATCCAGCCAGTGCCGGGGTAAATTCCCCATTGATGCGTCGAGATGAATCCAAAACGGTCATCGTTCATACAAGCTTCTTGCGTTCCATTGCCATGATGTGCATCGTAATCAATCACCATGACGCGTTCCATCCCATGAGACAACGCCTCACGAGCAGCAATGGCGACATTATTGAAAATACAAAAACCCATGGCACGATGTGGCTCTGCATGATGTCCTGGCGGGCGGACAATGGCAAAGGCATTTTTTGCATCCCCGGTCAACACAGCCTGTGTACAAGAAATCACTCCACCTGCAGCCAACAAGGCATCCTGATAAGAAGTTTGTGTAATGTACGTAGGCGCATGATCAATAATCGCCGGGCCTTCTTTACAAACCTCTTCAATGGCCTTGACCAGTCCGGGTTGATGAACCAAAGCGATTTGTTCTGCAGTGGCTGGTTGTGCTTCTATTTTTTCAACGCCGAAAGAATCAAGCATGCTTTCGAGCATCTCCAACCTGCCTGGTCTCTCGGGGTGATCAGGGTAGAGATGCGTACGCGAAGGGACAAAGGTATAAACGGTTTTCATGGGTAAATTATAGCCTCCCTTATGCTCTGATACGATTAGAATTAATGATACAAAGGTTCTATATGAAAATCCGCATTCTCCTTCTACTCCTATTGATGTTTTCCCTATCTGCCTGTCGACGCGCCCTCGCTTCCAATTTGGATACAGATGACGAGGATGTATTAAGTGAGGAACAGATTGTCTCGGGCGGGGTGACGCGGCATTTCCTTTTGCATGTGCCGCCATCTTATAACGGTCTGCCAATTCCATTGGTAATCAACTTTCACGGGCTTGGTTCCAACTCAAAAGAACAAGCTGCTTTGACAGGGATGTCTGCCAAGGCAGATGAAGCTGGATTTATCGTTGTCTATCCCGACGGCGTGGATCAAGTATGGCACACAGGCCCGGGCGCGGAAGGCGAAGCGGATCTTCAATTTATCCGCGATTTGATTGCACGCCTTGAAAATTTATATAGCATCAACCCCAAACAAATTTATGCTACCGGTATTTCCAATGGCGGTGGCATGACCAATCGGCTGGCTTGTGATTTGTCCGATGTTGTTGCAGCGATTGCACCTGATTCGGGTGCCTATAATTTTTGGGAAACCTGTAATCCGATACGGCCTGTGCCTGTGATTGCATTTCATGGTCTAAACGACAACATTGTTCCATATGAAGGCGGAGCACAACGAATCATGGAACCACCTATCGAGGAGTGGGCTTCAGCTTGGGCAGTGCGAAATCAATGTAATCCCAACCCAGAAATCAATTCACCTGTTGAAAGTGTCACCACTCATCATTGGTCAAATTGTAAAAACAATGCCGATGTGATTCTTTATACTCTCGCCAATCATGGACATTCCTGGCCTGGTTCACCGACCTTGCCACGCGCCATTACTTCTCAAGCTATTAACGCCACTGATTTGATTTGGGACTTCTTCTCAACTCATCCAATGCCTTAACCCATCAGGAGAATTATGTTAATCAAACGCATCGAACTTCTTTCAGCTGACCTGCCCACTCAACAAAAATTCTACGCTGACACCTTGGAACTACCGACACAATTAAAACAGGGAGCACTTGAAATTCAAATTGGCACAAGTCAGTTAGTATTGACTCAAGCCCCAGAAGGCTGGGTGGGAGCTTATCATTTTTGTTTCAATATTCCTGAAAACCAATTTGCTGCCTCAAAGAAATGGATTTCTTCTAAAACTCCATTGTTACAGGACGAAAAAGGTAACGATGAATTTGCGAGCGACTCTTGGAATTCAAATTCTTTATATTTCAAAGATGCGGGGGGAAATATTTTGGAATTCATCGCAAGGCATGACCAAAAGAATGCCAGCCAAACTCCATTTAACAGTCAACAACTTCTCAACATCAGTGAAACCGGATTGCCTTCTAAAGAAGTCATCCCATTCGCCAATGAATTGTGTCAAACACTCGGTATTTCTGTATACAGACAGGAACCAAACGAAACTTTCACCCCAATTGGAGATGAAGAAGGATTACTAATCTTGCCGGTTGAAAATCGAATCTGGTATCCAAACACATCTATCCCCGCACGATTATTATCAGTTCACCTAAATCTTGAAGTTAATGGAAAAGAATTTATCTTAACAGGCATGCCTTACAAAGTTTCACGAATCTAATAACCACTTAATCGCTTCCTCCACATCACGGAAAGAATGATACGGTAAGCCGCGATTTTGGGAAGCATTTTCAAAAAAGCGCATATCCTCTTCCAATTTTGGGCTCACAGGAGAATAGACCAAAGCGACTTTTGAACTTGCCTTTTCAACAGTTCGTCGCTGGTCTCTCATTTCTTGCGCACGTTCAAAGATGCGCAAAACAGAGAAATCAAACTGTAGGTCACGCATATCCAGCAAAATTTTTCTAATCCCAGTTTGCACTACGGTCTGCATCAATTCGCGTACCATTTGGTTATCGATCTCTGCTTCCCATTCCCCCGTGGCATTGGCCACAATGATGTTTTGATCTTCACTCTGTGTAATTGAATATTTCATAACCTACCTCGACAGAGATATGTATAAACTATCTCACAAAATAATTATATCGCAGCCCAAGGGTGAAACATCAAGACAAAAAAATAGCAGGCTGATCAAAGCCTGCTATTTGATTTGACCTACCTCATCTCAATATTGAAGGAAGCTTTATATTCGGATTGCGCTGACGGGTGGTATCAATGGCACGTTGGGTCAATGGGACCACCTCTGCTCCAAGCATGGTCATGTATTCAATCACCAATCCTTGCACCACTACCATTCCATCCCCTTGATATCCAGTCACTTGACCATCATCTGCCACACGCAAGCCATAGACTCGACGTGCAAGCCGAAGGGCAGGGTCTCCCATCAACTTGACGAAACGTTGGACGATGGCTGTCAACACTTCAACATAGACATCAATTGGTTGTTCCATAATTATGACTCTAATGCTTTCCTCATGCGAAAAAAACCTATAAAAATAATCAGAAACCCAACCACGTTAAATCCACGATGCAACAAAGGGCGTGTCGTGGCATCAATTGCAGTGACAAAATCCTTAAGCAAGGTGTCGGTTAAGTGCGTAATTCCTAAAATAAACACACCCACCATAATCAGCCTCAACCCTACAGCCAATTGACCACCAATCCGCGGACGAAAATACAAAGCGAGAACTGCGCTAATTACAAGAACGATATCTAAAATATAAGTAAGGCTGTGAGGGTCAACATTCATATCCATTAAAGAAACTCCGACTATTTTTGTCCGATTTACAATCCAGAATACCACTTTGAAAACCAAGAGTCAAGAATTAACCATGTCAAATAAATATAAAAATAAGAGCCACACCACGAAGAAGCCAAGACATGAAGTTTTCTCAATTTTTTGAGGCTTCGTGAAAAAACTTATTCTTTAGAAAAATGATTACAAAGGAAAGAGTGGTATAAAATATATGAAGTTTACATGGCAGGGGGGAAAACCCCAGGGAGTAAAAAAACAATGAAACAAACTAGTACAAAAAAACGAATACCACTCATCATTGGGTTGATCTTGATTTTGGCTTTGTTATTTACCAATAGCAAGTTAATCAATTCAAATCAGCAAAGTGATGGAAACACAAACATTCCTGTTATACCATCTATTGATACCAGTCTTACGTCAACCTACATTGCGTCTTTGCCGAAATTCCCAACAGTTGCCCAGTCTCCAACTGTACCTGTTGTTTTTACCGCAACTTCTACTCTACAGCCACCACAATGTACTTTCCCGTTGGTAAACGTCAAATATCCAGAATCAAAACAAGAAGAGTATATCTTTTCCGAGCCGCATGTGGTGTTAACTGTACCAGAAGGTAACCATCTTAATGTTGCACAATGGCTGCCCGATAACCAGCAGGTTTTGGTGGTAGAAGACTTGCGTAATCAGTACGTGGAAAGTAACGACACCACCGTTCAGGAATCCATCAGTCTGTATAACATTCAAACAGGCGAATCAAAGTTATATGCCACCCGCGTTATAACTGGCGAACCGCCAGTATGGCAACCACACGTAAATGGAGTAGTGTATTCATCTGCAAATTACACCAAAATTGATAAACTGCATGGTGCCTATCAATCTGCCCCTCAACTATGGATTAGTTATGGCGACTCTGGTACAGCCCAACTTCTTGCTGAGAAGTTATCACAGAACACTCTTCTCTTGAAACCAGATGGAAGTGAAATCCTATATTTTTTGGATAAGCAAATCGCCAAATTGGATGGAATACTGAATAAACTCCCTGTTATATCTTTTGACCCTACACAATGGGACTATGCTAAAGAAGGGAGAGATGATAAGCCTGTCTCTTATCATATGGTTTGGCAGCCAGGTACATCACTTGTGTTTTTGTATAGTAGTGCAGGAGGCACTTCAGCAGGTGGCTACACTTTCATTTTAGATACTACCAATGGACATATTTGCAATTTAAACCTTGGAGGATGGGCTTCAAGAGCACACTGGAGTTCAGATGGACGTTATTTGGCAATTGCCAGCCCATCATCATATACTGGAATTTCAGATATTATCAAACTGGTAGTTTTAGATTCGACAACAGGAAATCTGCGTACGGTTGAAGTTGTTCCTCAGGATTTAAAGGGAAATCACGATGTAAGTGACTTTACATGGACTCCAGATAACCTTCATCTGCTTGTTCTTGAAGATATTCCTTCAACTTACGATCCCTATCGTTATGAGACAATCCATCATGAACTTTATCTTGTTGATTTTATATCTAATCAAAGTCTTCAACTTTTTCCTGAATATAAATCATTCATTGCTGGAGGTGCGCCATCGAATAATTTCGTATGGTCGCCAGATTACTCAAAACTTCTTGTGCGTTGCCCAATAATAAAGATGCCAACAAAAGGAATTGATCGTTTTTGCCTTATTTCTGTTCAAGAAAATGGACAATAGGAGAGTATCGTGAAACTTAGAAACATACTTTTTATTGTATTCTTCCTTACCATACTTGTCTTCCAACAAGCAAGCGCAAGCATAAGTCACAGTTTCCCCAAAAATTCATCACCAGTAAATTCGCCATCATTTTAGTTACGTCTCCATTCGGACAATCAACCTGCTAATGAAAATCAACCTTTCTCTTTTCCGTTATAATCCTAGTATCAACCTCAGGAGAGAGAGTTCATGCCCAAAAAAAAGGGTACGATTGCACTTCCCCTCGACAAAGATGAAATTGTAAAAGATTATCGCCTGGCTTATCAATCACGCCAGGCTTCGCTCATAGGGCGGCGCGAAGTATTAAGCGGCAAGGCAAAATTTGGTATTTTTGGTGACGGCAAAGAAATTGCACAGCTCGCCATCGCCCGTGCATTTCGCAAAGGCGATTGGCGCTCTGGGTACTATCGCGACCAAACCTGGATGTTCATGTTAGGCGTAATGAGCATACAGGAATTTTTTGCCCAGCTTTATGCGCACGGCGATGTCACCTACGACCCTGCCAGCGCAGGCCGCCAAATGAATGCCCATTTCGCCTCGCGCAATTTGTATCCCAACGGCACCTGGCGTGCCCAAACCAAAATGGTTAACACCGCATCTGATATCTCCCCCACCGCCGCGCAAATGCCGCGAGCCGTGGGGCTGGCGTATGCATCTGTGTTGTATCGAAAGTTAAAAGAACTACACGACCTAAAAGATTTTTCTGATGATGGAAATGAAGTCACCTTTGCCACCATTGGCAACGCATCCACTTCAGAAGGTTTATTTTGGGAATCCGTCAATGCCATTGGCGTTCTCAAAGCGCCCGCCATCGTCACAGTCTATGATGATGGCTACGGTATTTCCGTTCCGAATCAATTTCAAATGGTCAAGGAAAATATCGGTTCCCTGCTCAAAGGCTTTGAGCGCGATCCACTCACTCCTGCAAACAAAGTTCAAAACGGCTACGACCACTACACTGTCCGCGCTTGGGATTACCCCGCTTTGCTCGAAACCTATCTCAGCGCCGCTGAAATTGCGCGTGAATATCATATCCCTGCCCTCGTACATGTCATCGATGTGACTCAGCCACAAGGTCACAGCACTTCGGGCAGTCACGAAAGATATAAATCAGCCGAACGACTCAAATGGGAAGAAGAGTTTGATGGCCTCAAAAAAATGCGCGGTTGGATGATAGAAAACCGCATCATTTCCTCGCCCGAACTTGATTCTCTTGAAAAGGCAGATTACGAAACTGTAGAAGGATTCCGCAAAACAGCATGGGATGCATATCTCTCTCCCATTCTGGAAGAACGCAATCAAGTGATGGATATGATTGAAGAAATCGCCAGCACTTCAAACCATGTCGCAGAGTTGAGAATTCTCAAAGATCGGCTGTCCGCTCTCCCGTCGGTGGCGAGGCGTGACATCCATAGCGCCGCTCATGAAGTCCTGCGACTCTTGCGTGATGAAGCGCATCCTACTAAGGAAGTCCTGATTCACTGGGTGCATGAGAACGACAAAATCAATCTGGACCGCTATGGCTCTCATTTATATTCTGGCACCGCTATGAAAGTAGATGAGGTGCCGCCAGTCTATTCAGAAAACTCACCGAACATGTTTGGCTTTGAAGTGGTCAACGCTGCGTTTGATGCAGCCTTAGCTCGTGAACCGCGCTTAATTGCATTTGGCGAAGATGTTGGCAAACTAGGTGATGTGAACCAAGGCTTCAAAGGTATGCAAGAAAAGTATGGTGAATATCGCGTCACTGATACAGGAATTCGTGAAGCGACCATTTTAGGTCAAGCCATTGGCATGGCCATGCGTGGGTTGAGACCTATCGCAGAAATTCAATATCTTGATTATGTTTTGTATGCAATACAAACAATGAGCGATGATCTTTCTACGCTCCATTGGCGCACCGCTGGCGGACAAAAAGCACCCGTCATTGTTCGCACTCGCGGCCATCGTTTGGAAGGCGTGTGGCATGCAGGCTCGCCCATGTCTGGGATTTTAAATCTTGTACGCGGTATGTATGTTTTGGTGCCTCGTGACATGACTCGTGCTGCTGGCTTTTACAACACTTTATTGAAGGCAGATGAACCCGCCATTGTAGTAGAAGTCTTGAATGGCTATCGTGCCAAAGAACGCCTGCCTGAAAATATTGGTGAAATGACCTTACCACTGGGTGTGCCCGATATCATCCGTGAAGGTAAAGATGTCACAATCGTCACCTATGGAGCTTGTTGTCGAGTCGTCTTGGATGCGGCAGACAAATTAAGTAAAGTTGGCATTGAAGTCGAAGCCATTGATGTGCAATCCTTAATGCCATTTGACGTGAACAAAAAGATTATTGAATCGCTTAAGAAAACCTCCCGTGTTTTGTTCGTCGATGAAGACGTTCCAGGTGGAACCACAGCCTACATGATGCAGGAAGTAATCGAGAAACAAGGTGGCTATTTTTATCTGGATTCGCCTGCAAGAACTCTTTCTGGGAAGGCTCATCGTCCCGCGTATGGAAGCGACGGAGATTATTGGTCCAAGCCCAATGCTGAAACCATATTTGACGCTATCTACGAAATGATGAACGAAGTGAATCCAATTGCGTTTCCCAAAATTCACTAACCATAAAAGATTCAAGCTTATCAAGAATCGGTCTTCGTGTTCGAAATAAGGAGAGAAATTCATGGCGACAAAAGTTTTAGTTCCAAGGCTTGGCGAAGGCGTGGATGAAGTAACGGTTACAAAATGGTTGAAACAAGTTGGCGATTCGATTAAAGAGTTGGAACCCTTGCTTGAAGTTAATACAGATAAAGTAGACACAGAAATTCCAGCTCCCACCACTGGAACCATTTTAAAAATTATTGCTCAGGAAGGTATTGCGGCCAAAGTTGGAGAACTCTTGGCAATCATCGGTGTCCCAGGAGAATCCGTGGACGATGGTTCAGTTTCTGCAGGTGCAACGAACCCATCCATGCAGACAACACCTTCAAACTCCATTGCTCAGACTTCATCGCCAAGTTCCAAGCCAGATGCCAGCCGTGAGTTAGGTTTCATCTCGCCTGTCGTTGCAAAAATCGCAGCCGAGCATGGCATAAACCTAAATCAAGTACAAGGAACTGGGTTAAGCGGCCGTATCACAAAAAACGATGTCATTGCTTTTGTAGAAAACCAGTCAACAGGAATTGTTTCAACAGCCAAGCCAACTATCATATCCCCTGCAATTGCAAAACCCATGGTAGGGGATCAGTTGATTAAACACACAACCATGCGCAAATCGATTGCACAACACATGGTTGAGTCAAAGCATACATCTCCGCATGTGTTAACCGTCATGGAAGCAGACTTATCTCGCATCACGAAACATCGCGCAGCCAATAAAGCCGCCTTTGAGAAAGATGGAGTCAACCTGACTTTCACAGCGTATTTCATGATGGCGATTGTCGCAGGGTTGAAAGCCTATCCCATGGTCAACTCCTCATGGAGTGACGAGGGAATTTTGATTCACAAGGCCATTAACTTGGGCATGGCTACTTCCCTTGGAGAAGATGGATTAATCGTCCCTGTTATTAAAGGGGCGGATAATTTATCTTTACTAGCAATGGCTCGTTCCATTAACGACCTTGCGGCTCGTGCCCGCTCCAAAAAACTACAACCTGATGAAGTTAAAGGCGGAACGTTCACACTCACCAATCACGGCGTCAGCGGATCTTTATTTGCATTCCCAGTTATCAATCAACCGCAATCGGGTATTTTGGGAATCGGTGCCATGCAAAAACGAGTCGTAGTCATTGATGACGCAATCGCAATCCGCCCGATGGTGTACATGTCATTTGTATTCGATCACCGCATTCTCGATGGAGCCTCAGCAGATTGGTTTCTTGCGAAAGTTAAGGAAACCTTGGAAACCTGGACGTAACCTTGCCTCGTTATTGCTAATCAAGTATTTGCTACCTAACATTATTACGCCTAAAAAAAATCAAGGAGCATTAATGACAAACAATCAAAAAGATAGTCCTAATATAAACAAGAACATTCATCCACCCTTCGTGGCATTGTTTTATTTAATCATGGGGATTCTCTTGCAAAGGTTTCTTCCCATTCCGATTCAAATCTCTCCTATTCTACAAAATGCAGGATTTGGATTAATATTTTTAGGCTTTCTTTGTGGCGTGGGAGCTTTTCTTGAATTTCGTAAAGCACGTACCACCCTTGACCCCCATGGTTCTGTTAAAGTATTGGTTACAAATGGAATCTATCGTTTTACACGCAACCCAATCTATTTAGGCTTTTTGTTCATGGTGCTTGGCTTTCCACTCAATTATGGCTCCTTATGGGGCATTATCATCGCGCCTTTTTTTATAATCACAATTAACCGTATGGTGATTGAGAAGGAAGAAACCTATTTAGAGAAAAAATTTGGTGAGGCCTACACAAGCTATAAATCCAAAGTGAGGCGCTGGTTATAGGTCAACCTCCTATCTTCCCCAACGAGACAAAAAGTCAACAATTGGAAAACGCGCATCGTTCACCGAAATCGCTAACAATGTGCTATTCAAGATTGACAAAGCAATGAGAACTATACTGCACAAAGAATACAGTGTAGTTTTTCTTTCTTTCTGCGAAAGTAGTTGATATCCTTGCCAAAACCCAAGTACCCCAAGAAGAAGGAAGGATGGCATAAAATCATACAAATAACGCATGGCAGACCAAAAAAGTCATCCAAATAAAGGAAATCAAAGTTATCCCTGCTAACAAAGTAGCCATCCAGCTATATAAATATTTCTTGTTATCTTCTGGATTTACCTCTAACTTGTTTCTAAATACAGATAGGTTTAATTTTGTTAAAGGTACAACTGCAAACACTACAAAGGGGACAGTCCACAAAATCCCAGTCAACCATTGACCCGAGTAAAAATCTGGTATCTTAATAGCTGGAACTATAGAGATATCATAAGCATATCGAGGAAAAAAGAACGGGATTTTTTTTTCAAGTGCAAATGGATAAAAAACATAATTGTAAATATTTTGGGGAATATATCTTAAATCGGCCAATTCACCATAATGTTTCTGAATATCAAAGCCACCTGTCAATTGATAATATAAACCCGACTCTGTAATTGACCCGAAGCGAGCCCAGTTGTACCATGCTAATATTCCCGCACCAAACAAGAGGGGAATCCCTAAAGCAAACAGATTGACAAATTTGGTCAGAGGTTTTTCATCTGTTCCTACTATTCTCAAAAGGCACATGAAAACAAAAAAAACAATTGGAAATAACAATGTCAATCTTGATCCAACGGCAAATGCCAAAAAGACTCCAGCCAGAAAAAGCCGTGACAATGAAATATATTTATTTTGCGTTGTAAAAACAAGAAATATAGCAACTACCAGAAAAAATTGCCCACCTGTTACTGCCGCCTCATAAATTCTTGCGCCCTTGAAATTTCCCAGCATAAAAGTAACAGGGCATGCCAGCCCAATTATCCAAATGGAAATTTTCAATAACCATAATGGTAATTGATGAAAAAAACGCTCCCATACATTGATAAGAATTAATATTTGAAACAGAAAAATCCCACAAACAAAAGCAAATACAAGGAATAAATCCCCAATCCTACCTGAGTAAAAAGGTTGAATCATGTATAAAAGTACAGCTGGAGCAGCGCCCCAATATAAATAGTATCTCCCCTTATAATAAGAGATATCCATTGGGACCTCAACTTTACCACGCCAATTTGAAGGGTCATATGGATCTTTTAATTCAGCTAACAATGGGTCTGGTTTTGTAGGGATGAATAAATTTCCATATCGAAATCCCTGCGCCAGAGACGCATAATAACGAGTAGGGGAATTCCATACAGTCCAGGTTCCAGAACTCACAAACCAAACATAAACTAATACAATCAAAATAAAAATTGGAAAAATAAACAAATACTTATAAAAAACACTGTCCTTTATTGTTTTAATAAACCCAAATCCTGTCAACTGACTAAAGTATCGATAATAAAAAACAGAAAACACCATTATAAGAATGCCAAAAACAAAAACAACTGTTCGGGTTCTACCCCAAGTGTCAGGAGTCTTATCAATTCCCAACAGCCCAGCGAATCCAATAATGACGGTAATAGTTAAACCCACTATAAATATAAAAAAAGAAGTTGTTGTTTTTCTTGTCATGATAATGTGAATCATATCACATGGGAATCCACCTCAAACAAGAACAAATGTTCTGGTACAATAACAAAAAGGAGACATCCATGAACTCAGAAATTAAACTAAAAGTCAAAGATCAAACAGTTAATGCTTATCTTGCTGACGGTAATGGACCAGGAATTTTGGTGTTACATGCCTGGTGGGGATTGAAGCCATTCTTTAAACAATTTTGTGACCGCCTTGCCAAAGAAGGTTTTACGGTTCTTGCCCCTGATTTATATCAAGGTCGTATCGCTCAATCAATTGACGAGGCCATGGCACTCCGAGAAAAATGTGATTTTGAATTCATGGGCGATATTGTCAATGTAGCGAAAAATCACTTAAGAGATCTTGTGAAAAATAAAATTGGCGTTGTTGGTTTCTCGATGGGCGGTGGCTGGGCGTTGGTACTCGCCTCCACCACACCAGAAGAAATCGCAGCAACCGTTCTCTTTTACGGGAATGACAACGTAGATTATTCAAAGGTGACATCTAAAGTCATTGGACACTACAGCGATAACGATGAGTGGGAGCCAAATGAATACGTAGAAAAAGCGTTTGCGGCCTTTAAATCCGCTGGCGTGGATGCAACGCTTCACATCTACCCCGGAGTTTCTCATTGGTTCTTTGAAGAAGATCGCCCCGAATATGATCCAGCAGCGGCACAGTTGGCATGGAGCCGAACCATAGAATTCTTAAAAAATACCCTTTAGCAACCAGACAACTCCTCCAACAGGGAGTTGTTTCTTTAATAGTACAATTGGAACGTAAGACTATCTTCTCTCAATTTACTGGAGTTCTCTATGGCAGAAAATTTTGATGTCGTTGTGATTGGTGCTGGCCCCGCAGGATATGTGGCCGCAATTCGTGCTGCACAACTGAAACAAAAAGTTGCAATTATCGACAAGCAATGGATGGGTGGCGTGTGCTTGAACGTGGGTTGTATTCCTTCCAAATCCTTGCTCAAAAATGCGGAAGTTGCTCACACTCTACGCGAACGTGGCAAAGATTTTGGCTTTTCTTTCGACAATCTCAAACTGGATTACAGCGTCGCATTTAAGCGCTCACGCCAAAATTCTGAGAGACTCGTCAAAGGTATTGGCTTCCTGATGAAGAAGAACAACATAACTGTCTTTATGGGGGCAGCAACTTTCAAATCAAAAGACACTTTAGCGGTTGCTGGAAATGACGGAAAAGCCACTGAGATCAAAGCAAAGAACATTATCATCGCCACAGGAGCAAGCGCCGCTTCTCTCCCTAGTTTGACAATTGACGGAAAGAAAATCGTTACCTATACCGAAGCCATCATGCAAGATACTCTCCCCGGTTCTGTTGTGATTGTAGGAGCAGGTGCAATTGGTGTGGAGTTTGCCACCATTTGGAATTCCTATGGTGTGGATGTAACCATCATTGAGGTATTGCCACGTGTTCTCCCCCGCGAAGATGAAGAAATTAGCAAGGAATTGACAAAAGAATTAACCAAAAGTGGCATCAAAATCAAGACCGGAGTTAAGTTTGAATCGATTGCAGTCTCTGGGAACAAAGTCAAGGTGAAATTACCGGATGAGGCACTGGAAGTTGATCAAGTATTAGTGGCAACATCCTTCACTCCGAACAGCAAAGGCCTCGGGCTTGAAGTGGCAGGTGTCAAAGTCAGCGAACGAGGATTTATCGAAATTAATGAAAAGATGCAAACCAACGTTCCAAATATTTGGGCCATTGGTGATGTAACTGGAAAATTGATGCTCGCCCATGTTGGTTCAGCCATGGGCATTATCTGCTCTGAAAATATTGCTGGTCACGAAACTACCACTTTGGATTATGACATGATGCCACGCGCAACATACTGCCATCCACAAGTCGCTTCTTTTGGATATACCGAAGCACAAGCCCGTGAAAAAGGCTACAACATCAAGGTTGGTCGCTTCCCCTTCCAGGCAAACGGTAAGGCGCTTGGTCTCGGTGATTATGCTGGTTTTGTCAAAATCGTGATGGATGAAAAATATGGTGAAATCCTCGGTGCACATTTGATTGGGCCTGAGGTAACTGAACTCCTCCCTGAATTGACTCTTGCTCACATGATGGAATTGACTCCACATGAAATTGCGAGAAATGTCCATGCTCACCCCACGCTTTCAGAAACACTTATGGAAGCAGCCCACGGCGCAGACGGAACTCCAATTCACATCTAATCGAATACAGAATCAACAAAAAGGCTTTGTGAAAACACAAAGCCTTTTTGTCTACTTAATGTGAAGGGCTGATGTTTCTAACATCGTATGAATAAGACGGGAATTATTTAATAACAAGAGCGTTATAAACACAAATAAAGCCACTTGAAACCAACGATGAGTTGCTATATCTTTCCAAGCAAATGCAAAAAATAAAACTACAGCATACGTCCAGTTAGTTGAATACAAGAAAAGGTCTTTTCCATAACGAAGGTGAAGCAGAAAATTGAAAAGTAGAATCAAAATAAAGGTAAATTGGAAGCGATTATCTTCTTTGAAGATGTTTTTAAGAAATAATATAAGGCCAATCAAAATAAAGCCAAACCATGCATAGCCTAAAAAAGCTCCTAAAATCGTTTTATATGTCCCCAACCGTATTGGAGACATTTTCGACATCCAGACCTTCAGAAACGGAATTTCTTCATGCAGAATAAGTGGATCTGGAGCAACAATACTATGAAACGCCATTACACGAACAATCGCCAAACCACGTGCAATAGAAGGTGAAAAGGTATTACTGGCTTCCGCCCCAAAGCTAGATATGTCAAAAAAATATGGTTGCGAATCAGGATAAACAATATTGTTTAACATGCTAAGCGGAATCACCAGAGCAACAACAATTAATCCATATTTGACCCATTGCACGAAATCTCTTTTTACAAGTATGAACGCAATCACCATCTGTGCAAAGTTCGTAAAAGTAATTCCAAAAGAAAGTATCCCCAACACAATTAAAGAAAAAAAAGAACTGTGTTTCAAGAGTACAACCATAAACAGGATCGCCACTACCGCAAGAAAAATATAGGTTTCAAGCAAAGAGCCAAAGACCAGATGAGCAGCAGAAAAGCCTAAAAGTGTAGCGATTAAAAGTGCATATGTTCCACTCTGTATTTTATGTTTAACAAAATACCAAACAAAGAAAACACAAAGTGCTCCTGAAAAAGCGACTAATAAGAATGCAGCAGAAAGTCTATTACCATCAAGAAAGAGGGAAACAAAAGCTATTATCGGTCTGATAATTAGTAACACAAAAGGGTGCACAGAGCGCCAATAATAATCACGAAAAACATCTGTTGTAAAACGAGTACGCCAGAGTAATCCATCAGTATCAAAGAAGATATCATCAACGTCAAATGAAGGCTGATTAAATGTCACGGCTCCAAGGAGGTATTCTGTAAAGAAAAAGACGGAAATCAGAATTCCAACAAGATTTTCTTTGCACAGTTCCAAAAATCGTGAAACAAATTGGCTCCTCATCCACTGATTTCTTCCAAAAATAAAAACAGGGAATGCAAGAAAAATTCCAACAAAAGACGGAAATAATTGTCCATTCTTCGGGAAGAAATATTTTGGATCAAACAAGCTTGGAAATTGCTTCAGCATCCCAAACATTCCAAGCACAAAAGTTAACAACAACACAAACAAAAGGAGAGACAGGTAAAAATCGAACGGTCTAGATGAGTACAAATCACGGGATTTAGTCAGTAGAAGAACAAAAAATGAAAGAGATATTAGTTGTGAGAGAAAAGCTATAAAAAGCAGGTCAAAAAAAGTGCCATGAAAATTCCCCAAAAAGCCAACTACAAAAAAAGAAATAAATATAGCCAATATCCATGCAACCACATGCTGAGCGCGCAACAGTTTCATAAAAACCTTTACAGAAGAAATGGATCTACCGTACTAAGTATAAACTTCATAAAAACTATTTGATTTATCCCCAACCCCACTAGAAAAACAAGCAGAGCAACTTGAAACAATCTGTTTTGCGATAGGGGAAGAAGAGAAGTCGCAACAAAGAAAACTAAAGCATAAGCCCAATCTGGGGAATACAAAAATGGTTCATAACCATAATAAAGGTGGAGAATAAAATTAAAGAGCAGACAAATCACAAACCCGAGTTTGACATCCATCTTGCGGGCACGAAGTAAATCAATAAAAAAGAAAACCACAGCACCGAGCATTAAGAGCATCCACACTAAAACAAGTACTTTGCTTAGTCCGACATAGGAACTATAAGAAAATGTGCCTGGCACGATTTTGAAGAAGTTAAAACTGGGGAAAGTGCTTCCAATTTCAGTAGTGAACACAAAAGGGCGAGGGGCAATCATTGTATAAAGAAAAATTGTACGGAATAGTAAAAGCACACGTCCAATACTTTTCCAAGATGGATCATGCAAAATGGAAGTGGCAAATTCTCCTTCTGCCTTCGCGTCAGAAGGGAGAAAGAATAATTTACTGGAAGGATACCAAACTGAATGGATAATACTAATCAATACGCCAAAGGAAATCACCAAACCGACAAACCGAATTACATCCTTAAGCTTGGGGCGTGAAACAATGAACAAAATAAAGTTTTGAACAAAGTTTGTAAATGTAATACCAAATGTTCCCAAACCACCGACAACCAACGGCCCTATGGAATTGCCATAGGTATCCAGCAATAAACAGAACACGACCAAAGAAAGAGCTGAAAAAATATAGGTCTCAATGACCGAGCTAAAAAACAAATGCGAAGTACTTAAACCAAGCATGGCAGCTATTAGAAACGCATATACTTTACTCTGTGATTTTCGCTCAATATAGACCCAAGCAAAGAAAACACAAAGCCCTCCAGCAATGGCATTAAGCAAAACAGCAGAGACAGCGAAATTCTGTGTAAAAATATTGAAAAGCCAACCCAATGGTCGAAAGACAAAATATGCAAATGGATGTGGCCCGCGCATCTCTAAAGAACTACCTGATGGACTAGCAATGCGTTGCATCCAGGAAGTATTATCGGCATCAAGGAAGTTATCAACTGTATCAATGTGAGGAGGGTTTAGTTTTAGGCCTAAGGGGATATAGACGGCAAGAAAAAACAAAGCCAACAAGATTCCTGGAAGATATTTAATCAACGTTGCGCGATCAATGGACGGTCGCTTTAAACCACTGAATAAATTTGCCACCCTAAATGGTTCTTCAAGTATGGAAAAAGTAATATAGCCAAATGCAGCTGTGGAGAAGAAGATAAGTAAAGCCTGGTCAACAAAAGGACGCTCAGCCATCCCAAGAAACAAAAAATCAAAGCCAAAGGCCAAAAGAACGCCAACTAACAAACTGATGAAAATCTTTGATATTAACTTCACAAGAGACCTTTAGAAGTATTGATGGGATATGAAAATTTCATATCCCATCAATACAATCAAAAACACAATCTATTATTTTAATTCACGAACAAGCGACAGGAATTCTTTCCATTCCTCTTCGAAAAAGTGAACGGTGACATTGTTCAATTCAATATGATAGGTCACTTCACCATCAGGTTCTTCGGCACGCCATGCGAGAAAATTCTCGGTTTCGGCGATGGTATCGGTGCTGGGCTCATTATTGTTGCTCATGTGTTTCTCCTTTATATTGTGGTTCTGATATTATAAGCGTTCTTCATAACAGGGAACGATTCGGGGAGGCTATTTTCCTTTTTGGCGTCCCAATTTGAAAGTACGAAAGAAGCGTCGAAGCGAAACCATGATTCTTCCTCCAGCAGGTGGAGGTGGTTGACGTGGTTCTTCGTCTGGCCAGGGATTTACATCCAACAATTTTCGTAAAGTGTATTGCCAGAGAAGCGTAGCTGTTGCAAGCATGGGGGCTGCAATCACGACCCCTAACAAACCTAGCAAATTGGCAAAAACAATCGCAGAGACAAAGACCGCCGCAGGGTGAACTTTTAAAGCATCTGAAAGAATCCGTGGAGAAATAATGTTATCAAAGACTTGATCAACAATAAGGGCAATTAACAACACCAAGAGAGAATAATATAATGGCGAGAGGCCAAACAACTTGTAAACCTGAAAATAAGAAACAATAACAAGTACGGTCCAGTTGATGGCGGGACCAATATATGGGACAAAACGAGCCAGACCTGCGAGCAAGGCAAGGCTAAGCGCATATCGAACACCCAATACAGACAGCACAACAGAGTAAATCGTAACAGCAAGGACAAAAATAATTACCTGTCCACGCAAAAAGGCATTCCAAATACGACCCAATTCACGGCTAAGGCGTTCAATATCATCGGTATACCCTGGGACTTTAACTGTAATAATTTGATCTCGTAATCCCCCACTTTCTGCCAAGACAAAATAAGAAACAAGAATGACAAACAAAGTCCATCCAAGAAAATTAGCCGCTCCCCCAGCCACAGTGCTGACAAGTGAGCCAGTGCGACTTAGAAGTGGTTGAACCATTCCTAATATTTGCTGGCTGACAGAATTTAAATCGATGGAACTGAAATCAATTTTGAAGGGCCCTACCTGATAGACCTGGCCAGAAACTTTTTCGATAATGGAAGGAAGACTGGTAATTCCATCTTGAACAATGGTTACTACACTTTGAGTCTGTTGCACCAACCCAACACCACCCAAAGTGAGCAATGCAAGTAGAACAAGCACAATAAACCCATAAATAACAGCAACTGACACGTTCCACGAAAATCGTAGTTTACGATGAAAAATGCTGGCAATTGGATAAAACAAATAAGCAAGAACAAGGGCAATCAACAATGGGCTGATAATAAATTGAAACTTGACCAACAAAGCACCCATCACGACAACGACGGTCAATGCAACGACTAGTTTTGTATTTGTTCCCCAAGTGGGAGAAGTGGAGGTTGGTATATTTTCCTGGTTCATGAGAGTTGATCCATTCTATAAAATTCGAAGGTATTGCCTGTCTTTTTTATTCTATCAAAGATAAGAAATTTTACAAACTTAAACAAAAATCCCGCGAGTGTATACTCGCGGGATTTTTTCAATTCGTTGTTTAGCAACCAGAAATGAAGGGGAAGAATGTACACCAACGATAGGTCGCATCCACCCAAACAAAGAAGGAAATGCAGAGACAAATAAAGATTAACACGCCGCCACCGATTAATAAAGGCGTCATATTGCTCTTTTTCGCTGGTGCAGGTGTATTTACAGGAGCAGCTGTATAAGCGGGAGCAGCCTGTGCATAAGATTGAACTGGAGGTGGTTCAACACGAGCTGATTTGCGCGCCACAGCAATTGTGGCACCTGGGTCCATATTAATCGCATCATACATCAGGACAATTTGTTCACCCAACGAGACCACATCCCCAGCTTTGAGTACAACCGGGCCTGCAAGGCGTTGCCCATTTACGAATGTACCATTGGTAGAGCCTAAATCTTCAAGCACATATTTTCCACCTTGAAAGGTAAGGCGGGCATGCTTACGTGATACTTCAGCATCATTAATCGCGACCCCATTGACCGAATCACGGCCAATGGTAAGTTGATCTCCTTCAAGGGGAAAAGTTACCCCTGGTGTTGGACCTGAACGCATCACAAATTGAAATTGAGCCATCTTTTCCTCCGAAACAATTGGTACACGATATGATTGCCAAGTTTACAATCTTCGTGCTAAAAAGTCAATTCACAACGTTTTCTATCGCTAACTTTTTTCTTCAAAGTCTTCAATACGGGGCTGTGTTTTACTCGTGCGCGGCAAATACAATGCAAATACTGTACCAACCCCAATCTTGCTTTTTACTTCAATGCGACCGCCGTGTCCATAAATAATCTGTTTACAGATGGACAAACCAAGCCCAGTCCCTGCGGCTCGTGTTTCGTGTTCACGCACACGATAGAATTTTTGAAAAAGATGCGGTAAGGATTCATCTGGAATCCCTAACCCTGTATCTTGAACATACAGAATCATTTCATTTTCTTTTACTTCCGCCCGAAGCATGACAGTCCCATTAGGACGGTTATATTTGATGGCATTACTTAATAGATTCAGGAAAACCTGTTTCATCTTATCGCGATCTGCATCCAGCAAAGGCAATCCTTCTGGAGACTCGACGCGAATTTGAATATTTTCCTCAAAGGCTTTTGAAGCCATTACATCCTTACATTCATACATCAAATCTGCGATGCTAAATGGGTTTTTACGGAATTGCACACGCCCTGACTCGAGGCGAGCCAGGTCAAGAAATGAAGAAGCTAAAGCATTCAAGCGCATGGTCTCGCTATGAATATTCTTAATAATCTGGTCACGTTGTTCCTGAGACATTTCAGGGCGAAGCAAGAGATACGTAGCGGTACTTAAAGAAGAGAGTGGCGTACGGAGCTCATGCACAAACTCTGAAATCAAATCAGATTGTTGGAACAAACGGGCATTTTCAATCGCGACAGCCGCTTGAGCTCCCAACACCAACAGCATAGATTCATCAGCATCAGTAAATTTGCCTTTATGTTTATTTAAAGCTTCAAGAACACCTACGATTTTATTTTTTGTAACTAAAGGAATACCTAAAATAGATTGAGTGGAAAATCCTGTGGTTTCCTCAACATCGGAATAAAAACGCGGATCATCGTGGACATTGGAAACGCGTACAGGTTTGCGATTTGTGACAATCCAACCTGCAATGCTTCCCTCTAAAGGAACGATAATTCCACGGCGTGTTGATTCATCCAGATTAGTAGAAACTTGAAAATAGAGTTGACGCGAAGTGTCATCATATAAAAGGATGGAAGCAGCTTCGGCACCACTAATCTCGGCGGCGGCATGAACAATACGCGAGAGCAGAATGTCAAGGTCAAGGGTGGAAGCGAGATCACGAGCAATGTCGATCAAACGCCTGTATCCATCTAGTCTTTCGGTTTTAATTTCAGCCATGTAATACTCTCTCCACAATTGCAGGAATCACTGCTGCAACATCTTCCAAAATGACCACATCTGCGCGGACATTTAAATAAGTTGGTGAATTATTAAGAATAATCAGATGAGCGCCTCGGTCCAACGCTTGCATTGGCAAGCCTGCAACAGGCAAGACTTCCAGCGAAGAACCAATCACAATCATCAAATCACAATTACGAACTTCGCGCTGGGCCTGAAACCAGGCGGTTTGCGGTAACTGCTCTCCAAACAAAATAACATCTGGCTTTAGAATGCTTCCACATTTGGGGCACTTGGGGAGCAGACCTTTTTCCACAAACTCATCTAAATACAATTCAGATTCCACTTGATGATAACACTGTGTACAAGTTAAAGTTCGCATGGTTCCATGCATTTCAATTACAGAACCAGACCCTGCCTTTTGATGAAGCATATCTATGTTTTGAGTAATAATTGCATGTACCTTGCCTGCTTTTTCCAAATCGGTCAAAGCGATATGACCCGAATTGGGTTGTGCACAATAAATTTGTTTAGCCAAAGGGCGGAACCAGTGAAAAAAATTTTCTGGAGTCATTCGGAATGTATTTAATGAAGCTACTTCCAAAGGCTCATCGCGTGACCATAATCCTTTTCCCTCTGAACGAAAATCAGGGATTCCTGAAGGGGTGGAAAGCCCTGCTCCTGTTAAGACAACTGCTCGTCTGGATTGCCCCACCAAATCCGCAGCGAACTCTATGGCTGTTTGCGTTTGAGGGGAGAAGGAGCCCATTAAGCCTTTTCGTGAACCAAAATATTTTCTACAATTTTAGCAAATTGCTGAGAGGTGATACTGGCTGGTTGTGAAATAACAGCCAGGGTCTGAGCCCGAGCTGCCTGCAAATATAATTCAGGAGCAGGTGTCAGTGCACTAAGAATCGGATGCCCAAGTTTTTCCTGCGCTTGTTTTAGCGGCATATTCGTATCAGAACGGACACGATTATTTAATACAACACTAATTGACTTTCTATCAATATCCAAACTTGCAATATCATCAATTAACATTTTGCTATGGTGTACAGTGTTTGGGTGTCCCTCTGTAATGACAATTCTTTCAGAACACATCATCAGAAGTTTTTGAACAAACATAGGCAAACCAATTCCAAGGTCTAACACTGTGAAGCGAGCAAAGGTGGATAAACGTGTCACCAAAGCCTGATAATTTTCCACCTGTGAAGTTAGCACCACGTCACGCGGGCGTTCAGATGCAAGCAAGAGCTTAATTCCTGAGCTATGAGAAATTAAGGAAGATTGTATTTTCTCGCGAGTAATCTCTGCAATACTTCCACCCAACATATCACTTAAACCAAGTTGAGCTGGTATTCCCAAATCACTAGCCAAGGTTCCCTGCCCAGGAACTAATTCAGCCAGAATTACATCATCCTGAATATGCGTGGACAAACTAGCGGCGAGGTTTGATGCGAATGAGGAAACACCCAGCCCTCCTCTCGCAGAGAGAACCCCAATTAAAAATCCACGATGTTCTTTTTGAGAATCTGATGATGGATCATCAGTAGAAAATCCTTTGGAACCTGAACGTGCCAATAATGCCTTTACATGAGACTGTAACTCAGTTGGATGTGTAGGCTTTGTCAGATAATCATCAGCGCCAACCTCAAAACCTGCTACTTTATCATCCAATTGAGTTTTTGCTGTAAACATAAGAATCGGAATGGAAACTGTAGCTGGGTTTCTTCGCAAACGACGTGTCACCTCATACCCATCCATATCAGGCATCATGACATCCAGGAGGATTAAGTCTGGCCTTTCCTCAAGTGCCTTCGCCAATCCCTGTGCACCATTGGACGCTGCGCTGATTTGATACCCAATTTTTTGGAGCATCAACCCAACGAGGCGTAATGTGTCTAGATCATCGTCCACGATCAGAATCTTTTCGGCCATACCATCCTCAATAATGACAAGTAATTAGAACATTTGATATTATAACGGACAAATTAAGCGTTTCCTGAGTATGCTATAATAAAAATGCAACGGAAATCTACCGTCCTGAGGGGATGACAGGCTTCGACGGGAGAGGCTGGTTCCGGAATGCGAGCCGAGCGCGCACCGAACTCGTAAAATCAGTGCAAAACTTTAAGTGCCAATCGCACTTCATACGCTGCTATGCCCCTCGCCGCCTAAGGCGAACATAACAGTATGACATCTTAGGATGTCACGTCCACCGGCACCGCCCTCCATCGGGTGACGGAGCGGGCGAAACAAAGATGGAGCGCTGCGTATGACTCTGCTAAATACGCCTAAGACCAGCAGATGGTCATAGAGTTACCTGCCCGCCGAGATCTCTATGATGACTAAATTCGGCAGGCTACGCTCGTAGATTTCCGAGGGTCGAATCTTTCGGACGCGGGTTCAATTCCCGCCATCTCCACACATACGATTGTCCAGCAATTTGCTGGACAATCGTGTTATAAGGGTCATTATGAAAAAAATTATTCTATTTGGATGTCTTATCCTCATTACTGCTTGCCAAAGTGTTACTCCTACCCCACAAATAGCATCCACAGCGACAAATACTGCGCTTCCCACTCAACCTGAACCTGCCACTGCTACAATAACTTTTACCCCTGCCCCAACATTCACCCCAACTCCTGTGCCACTTTACTTCACAGATGAATTCAGTGCCCCAACAATCGATGCATGGACATCTTTCCAAACAGGCGGAGAAAGCACACCAACTCTAGCCTTTGCAAATGACCAGTTAAGTGTAAGCATTTCATCTCCAAATACCTGGTATTACGCCATTCATAATGCACATGAGTACACCAATGTTAACGTCAGTGCTAAATTCAACGGCATGCCAACGGGTTCATTGGGGGTAATCTGCCGTTACTCTGAAAGCGGCTGGTACGAGTATGATGTCGCCAGTGATGGGACTTATACCGTATTACTCGGTCAATGGCTTGCGGATGGAATCGCCTCCTACCTACCCATCGCCAATGATTCAACAGAATATCTTAGACCTGGCAGTCTGGATTATGAAATCACCCTTGGGTGTAAAGAAAATACGCTTTCTCTCTATATCAACGGAAAACTATTTCGAAATCTAAATGTGACCCGTTATGGCCTGACAGAGGGAAAAGCTGGCATTTCCATTTCTTCCATCAAAGAACCCATGAGTGGAACCTTTGACTGGTTCAAATTAAGCGAACCTGAATAGTCTCGCCAATAAAATTTCTACATACCGTTAACAGAATTCTTGCACACATCGTTTAAGATACATACATTGAAAACGAAACGTAAGGAGTTCTATTATGGGCAAAATCATTGGTATTGACCTCGGCACGACAAACAGTGTGGTATCCGTCATGGAAGGCGGTTCCGCCACTGTGATTACCACAGCAGAAGGTGGACGCTTATGTCCATCAGTTGTGGCATTCAATAAGAATGGTGAGCGCATGGTGGGGCAAACTGCCAAACGTCAGGCGGTAGTAAATGCAGATAACACCATCTATTCCATTAAGAGATTCATTGGACGCCATTATGAAGAAACCAGCACAGAACGTGGCATGGTACCGTATCAAGTCATTCAGGGACCAACAAACGATGTGCGTGTAAAAGTTCCTGTAACTGGCAAAGAATATTCTCCCCAAGAAATCAGCGCAATGGTGTTGGGCAAGCTCAAGTCAGATGCAGAAGCGTATTTGGGTGAACCTGTCACCCAGGCAGTCATTACAGTCCCTGCATATTTCAACGACAGCCAACGTCAAGCTACAAAAGATGCTGGTCGTATCGCAGGCTTGGAAGTGTTGCGCATCATCAACGAACCAACTGCTTCTGCGTTAGCTTATGGCCTCGATAAAAAGAAAAATGAAACCATCCTCGTCTTTGACCTTGGTGGTGGTACTTTTGATGTCTCTGTGCTCGAAGTTGGCGAAGGCGTCATCGAAGTTAAATCCACAAATGGTGACACTCACCTCGGTGGTGATGATTGGGACCAGAAGATTACCAACTGGGCAGCAGATGAGTTTAAGAAAGATCAAGGCATCGATTTACGAGCTGATCGCCAAGCTTTACAACGTTTGCGCGAAGCTGCTGAAAAAGCAAAGATTGAACTTTCGACCGTAATGGAAACAGAAATCAACCTGCCTTACATTACTGCCGATGCAAGTGGCCCAAAACACATGCAGTTGAAATTGAGCCGTGCAAAATTTGAGCAGATGACTGAAGATTTATTACAACGTTGTCGCAAGCCATTTGAAGCTGCACTGAAAGATGCTGGTTTGGATGCAGGCAAACTTGATGAAGTTGTGTTGGTCGGTGGCTCAAGCCGCATGCCGATGGTTCAGGACTTGGTCCGTAAGTTGACCAATGGCAAGGAACCAAACAAAGGCGTGAACCCTGATGAAGTTGTAGCCATTGGCGCAGCCATTCAAGGTGGTGTGTTAGGCGGCGAAGTTAAGGATATTTTGTTGCTCGACGTCACCCCACTTTCCCTCGGTGTTGAAACCATGGGTAGCGTGATGACTGTGATGATTGAACGCAACACTACCATCCCTGTACGCAAGACAGAAGTGTATTCCACTGCTGCAGACAATCAAACCGCTGTAGATATTCATGTACTACAAGGCGAACGTCCAATGGCTGGTGACAATATGAGTCTTGGAAGATTCCGCTTGGATGGAATTCCACCAGCACCACGTGGTATTCCTCAAGTAGAAGTGACCTTCGATATTGACGCCAACGGCATTCTACATGTAACCGCCAAGGATAAGGCTTCTGGCAAGGAACAAAAGGTAACCATTACTGCTTCCACCAACTTGAACAAAAACGATATTGATCGCATGGTTCAGGAAGCCCGTCAGAATGAAGCAGCAGATAAGAAACGTCGTGAAGTCATCCAAGTCAAGAACGATGCGGATAACCTCGCTTATCAAATTGAGAAGTCATTGCGTGATCTCGGTGACAAGGTTCCTGCTGCTGAAAAAAGCTCAATCGAAACAAAAGTCAATGAGCTAAAGCAGGCGGCACAAGGTGACGATGTGGATCGAATCAAGAAACTCACTGAAGAATTGCAAAACACATTCCACGCGCTGAGTCAGCAATTGTATTCACAAGGTCAGCCACAACCTGAAGGTGGTCCAGCCCCTCATCAAGATGGCGATGTCGTTGACGGTGAAGTGAAAGAGTAATTACAAAGAAATAAAAAGAGAGCAGTCCAATGGACTGCTCTCTTTTTATTTTGAAAACTAGAAACAATTATCCCTGAGCAGGGCGCGGAGCGGGCACCTGTTTCTTTACAGGGAAGAGTGAATCAATCACACTTCCAACAATACGGACAAAGAATAGAAACAGTAAACTCCCTGCAGAGAACCAATAATATTTCTGAGCCCAAGTCATAGTTGTATCGGTACCACTAAAAACGCCATGCATAATTCCAAGAAAATACATTCCGAAGCTGGCGTAATGTAATACACGCCAAAACTTCTGGCCGATGACCGGGCGCACATAAAAACTGATGGCTACAATTATCCAGACATAGAAACCAAGTTGTCCCAAGCCGACCCATACAGGACGATAATCTACCGTACTAAAAGGAATTAATAATTGAAGCAAGGTAAAGTTGATGTAATGATCACCCAGAATAATCAATGCGTGGAATAAAGCAAAAGCCAATCCCAACAAACTGACATATTCATGAATGGCAAATGTGGCTGGCATCCCTGGCCATAAGCGTGCCATCTTATTGGTAATCCCTAAACCTAAAGCCATGGAAAGCCATAACAAGGAAAGAGAGACAAAAGCAGTACCACGTGAAAGATACCAATATGCTTTGGGGGCATCTCCGCTCAAAGAGAAAGCCATATTGGGTAAAAAGATGGGCAATAATAAAACCGCCACCAACAATCCTACGACTGCCGCCAAAAGAAATAATAAAAATGATTGCATATTTACAGATGATTCGTTAAATTCGTTTTGATCTTGCGTATTCATATTAACTCCTTACAAATAATCCTGCATTTTTTTGCTATGCACTAATTCTCCGCTTTCAAGAATCAATACCCCAGCAAACTCAGCATGAGACTCAATCCATTCCAAGCCTCTTTCATGGCCGAGGATAAAAGCTGTTTTGGCAGCGACTTCTGCTTCCATCACAGTCGGTGCAATCACAGTCACACGCAATAAATCTGTCTCAGCGGGTAGCCCTGTAGTTGGGTCAATGATGTGATGACGAAATAAACCATTTTGATTCCAATGTCGTCGATCTTTCCCTGACGTTGCGACCCCGCCGCGCTTCACAAACACAACCTCAAAGTCTGATTCTGCTTCGAACGGGTTTGAGATTCCAATGGGCCAGGGAGAACCATCCAACCGTGGCGCACTGATGACAATGTCACCACCAGCATTCATCAAGCATGGACCATATCCCTGTAACCGCTTAACCGTTTCATGTGCCGCCCATCCTTTAGCGACACCGCCAAAATCAAGATGAACTCCTTGCGGCAAATTGATGGTTCGAGTTGTAGGTTCTGCAACAATCGTTGAAAGTGGATGGTCCGCCAACATCACAGCTGACATGGAATTAAATTGGTTGTGTGGCAATTCATCAAAGGGACGATCGTACCCAGCCACAAGCATTGAATCCAAAACCGTTGGCGTGACCAGACCATCACTGAACTCATCTGCCCACAAAGCTGTTTGGAAGACTTCCCAGAACGCATCGCTGACCTGTATCGGCTGGTTAGATGTTCGGTTGATCTGAGACAGTTCCGAGTTAAGTCGGAAGCGACTGAGTGCTTCTTCCCAATCTTCAAACCAGGTCGGCACTTGATTCAAAATCGGCGGTATAGAGACTTCTTCCTGTTCAAGCAGGGCAAGCATCTCACATCCCATTGCGCGGAAAGGCTGACGATGTAACATTATGAAGACTTCGTTGAAGTGACGGCACCGCCGCTATTCCCACCGCCGCCGCCCCCTCCACCACCGCCTCCTCCAGATTGAACGATGATTTGGGGTTTGGGTGCGACACCACCAAACAAAATAGTGTACCCAACTGGTGGAACAGTAGGCATGGCTGTGGGAGCAGGCATGACAGTGGCAGTTGGAATTAATGCAGCCTGCTGTTGTGCAGCAGCTTTCTCATCTGCTTTAGCTTTATCAGGCCCTGCAAACATATTCCAGAATGCAAGGACTGAGGTAAGGGAAATGGCGGCTATCGCCATTTGAATATCGGTCCACTTATTGGTGGGTTTATTGGGTGCCATTAATCGTCCCCGCCTTCATGTTCTTCACTGCTTTCATGTGAAGTGCTGCTACTGTTATTGTTATTATCATTTCCTGAATTGCCTTTATGGTTGTTAACCACTACAACAGGAGGAATTTGGCTGACTGCCAAAATTTGACCTGTGGTATCTACATAGACAAGGTTTCCAGAGCTAAATGTAACCAAATATGCAACCACACCCTGATAATCGACCGTTTCAACACTGTACACATTTGTATCATTTAGAAAAGTGGTAGCAATGGTTGTCGCTTGTTCTGGTGTAATCACAGTTGATTGAACAGGCGCGGGTTGTTGTACTGCAACCTCCTGTACTACGGCAGGTTGGGTCGCTACAGTTTGAGCCATAGCATCCCGATTCTTCACAATCTGCTGATAAGCAGAGGCTACCCCAAAAATTGTCGCCATCATAAACATGGTCAAGACAGTAGAAATGAACAAAGTACTTTTTCTCATATGAATCTCCTTAATTCCAGTCAAATACTGGCAATTAATGAGAAGTCGCAAAGCAAGAGGAAAAGTTATGGGCAAAGATTAGACCTAGTTAAGAGTGTCAAATTCCCATTCCTATGCCCCATATATTGCTAATAAAGCCCTAAAAAAGAGGCAGTATAATCTTAACCATGTTCAAAAAAATAAAACCGATCTGGTTCATACTATTGGGACTCATCCTGGCAATTGGCATTTACTTTTTGCCACCAGTCCATGACCGCCTTGTCACGCGCATTGATTTATTGCGCACAAGGATTATTTATTTCTTCAAACCACCCAGCGACGCGGTATTTACCCCTGCCGAAGAAAATCCATTCACCATTGAAACTGCCATTGTGACCGCGCGCGCAGAAATTGCAAAGACCCTTACCCCTCAAGCGACTGCTACGCAAAAGCCTGGCCCTACCCTTACTCCCACGATCACATCTACGCCCCTGCCTGCTTCAGTGATTCTACCGGGTGTAATCTACGTTGATCAGCACGAACGCTGGAATTATTGTGGTCCTGCCAATATGACGATGGCATTAAATTTCTGGGGCTGGAAAGGCAATCGCGATGATGTAGCTAGAGTGGTCAAACCAGGTTCTGGTGACCCTCGTAAAAGTTTTATCGACCAAGGGTTGCCTGATAAAAACGTCATGCCATATGAATTGGTCGATTTTGCCAATGAACACACAGAATATCGTGCCGTGTTACGGTATGGTGGCGATATGAATTTGATTAAGAGCTTAATCTCCGCAGGCTTTCCAGTCATTATTGAAAAAGGCTATTACGAAGCGGATTACACTGGAAAAATTGACTGGCTTGGACATTATCTTTTTACAACAGGCTATGACGACTCACGCGGCGGCTTTATTGTGCAAGATGCATATTTGAAACCAGGGAAAGATTTATTAAGTCCATACCCTGAGTATCAAGATGGTTGGCGAGCCTTCAATTATCTTTTTATGGTGGTATACCCTGCCGACCGTGAAAACGATGTCATGAACGTGCTTGGAAACTGGTCTGATGAAAAATGGGCATCACAACATGCACTGGATACAGCTAACAAGGAAATTACTTCACTAACTGGCAACAATTTATTTTTCGCATGGTTTAACAAAGGTTCAAGTCATGTAGCTTTGAAAGAATATGCAGATGCTTCCACTGCGTACGATAAAGCCTTCTCTTTATATGCAACTTGGGATATTGCCAAAGCCAATCGTCCCTTCCGTATGATGTGGTATCAAACGGGTCCATACTTTGCTTATTTTTATACTCAACGATATCAAGATGTAATTAACCTGGCAAACACTACACTGAATGACACCATCTCTACCCCTACGCTGGAAGAATCCCTGCTTTGGCGTGGACGTGCCTACTATCAAATCGGCAATACTCAATCTGCTGTGGATGATTATCGTGCCACTTTGAGAATCCACAAAGACTGGTTGCCTGCCATTCAAGCCCTTCAGGATTTGGGATTACAACCATAGTTTTCAGTGTCGTAGTTTATTAGTTACCTAGTTCTTGCAAAGAGGCTATATCTTCATGACAAAAATAGAGAAATTTGAAGATTTGCAAAGCTGGCAAAAGGCCAGGCAACTTACCAACTTAATCTATGATTTAACTCAACATCCAAACTTTGCAAAAGACTTCCGTCTGGTTGGTCAAATCCAAGATGCAGCTGGTTCTGTTATGCATAATATAGCTGAAGGTTTTGATGCAGGGACAAACCCAGAGTTTATTCGCTTTCTCAAAATTTCAAGGCGTTCTGCTAGCGAAGTACAATCCGAACTGTATCTTGCATTAGACCGCAAATACATTACTCAAGAAGAACTTAATACAGCATATAATCTTGCAACGGAAACCAAGCGCTTAATTAATGGAATGATTGGTTATCTAAGAAGAGCAAAACTACCCAACGAAAAAACTATAAAACTATGAAAATCCTTCATTTCGCTGACGCCCATATCGACATGGCCAACTACGGCAAACATGACCCAGAAACTGGCCTGCCTTTTCGCGTACTTGATTTCCTAAAATCCCTTGATACGATTGTAGATACGGCCATCTCTCAAAAAGTGGATCTGGTGATTTTTGCAGGGGATGCCTATAAAGACCGCTCCCCTGCTCCGACCTTTCAACGGGAATGGGGAAAACGCATCATGCGGTTGTCTGAAGCGAAGATTCCTACTTTATTACTTGTGGGAAACCATGATATTTCTCCAGCCGCTGGACGTGCTCACGCTATACAAGAATTTGACACGTTACACGTCCCCTTCATCCGCGTTTTGCAAAGACCTGAATTTCTCACATCGAAAGACCTATGGGATTTACCAATTCAACTCATTGCTATGCCTTGGGTTCCACGTTCAGGATTGATGGCAGCTACAGGGGAAACTGATTCAACTGAAGCCTTTGCTCGCATTGAAGGGAATATCGGAGAATTAATTGAAGGTTGGCTCGAGAACGCAGACGCATCTTTACCGGTCATCTTAACTGCTCATGCTTCGATTGAAGGAGCAAAGTTTGGCGGTGAAAGACTCGTAATGTTAGGCAATGACCTTGTGCTTTCTGGCGGATTGGTGAAGAATCCCAAATTCAGCTATGTGGCCATGGGACATATTCATAAACCACAGGATGTAAATGAAGGGTCGCAACCTCCTGTGATTTATCCGGGGTCCATCGAACGTGTGGATTTCGGAGAAATTAAAGAAGACCGCTTCTTTGTCATTGCTGAAGTTGAAAAAGGACAAGAAACCAAAGTAGAGTGGATTCAACTCACAGGGGTGAGAAAGTTTATAGATCGCCGAACCACTCTCACGTCAAGCGAGAACGTGACTCATGTTCTTAAAGAAGCATTACCCCATCCAAAAGAAATGACTGAGGCGATTGTGCGGCTCTCGGTGGAATATCCAAGAGAATGGGATTCTTTAATTGACGAATCTGCCTTGAGAAAATATGCCGCCGATTCTTTTGAATTTCACCTCGTGAAGAGACCACAAAGCGAATCACGCGTGCGCATTGCTGAGGGACAAGTGGTAAGCAGTTTGAGTCCGCTGGATTTGCTGGAGCAATATTTTGATGCATCCAAAGTATCCAATGCTGATGAGCTAAAAAAGCTCGCTCAAGAAATCATTTCTGAAGATACACTTGACACTTAACCCCTGAACCCTGATACTTGGCGACATTCCAGCATTCAAGGTGTTGAATCATGTCAAAAAAGCCTTCCCGTTATCGTTGGTTCGTAGTCGGCACGTTTTTTACTTTCATGTTATTGCACCAAGTGGACCAATTACTCATCGGTCCATTAACTCCCCGCATTATGGAGGAGTTTCACATTACAACCGACCAGATGGGGTTGGTAGATACTTTTGCTCTGGTGGTTGCAACCATTTTCTATCCGATCTGGGGATATTTATATGATCATTACGCCCGTCCAAAATTGCTAGCGTTGGCCTCTTTTGTTTGGGGAGCCACCACATGGATGAGTTCGATTGTAAAAACATTTCCGCTCTTTCGAATCACACGCTCTTCCACAGGCATTGATAATTCTGCTTATCCCGGCTTATATAGTTTAATCTCTGATTACTTCGGCCCGGAATTACGTGGAAAGATTTACGGAATCCTTCAACTCACACAACCCATCGGATATTTGCTGGGAATGATTTTGGCGCTGATGGTCGCGCCGGGCCTCGGCTGGAGTTGGCGCACCGTTTTCATTTTTACAGGCTCACTCGGTATCGTTCTTTCCATAGTAATTTACTTCGGAGTTAAAGAGGTACCACGTGGTCAGGGTGAACCTGAACTCGAAGATATGGCTTTAATGGAAGGCCAATTTAAATTCTCATGGGAAAAGATTAAGGATATTCTCAAGCTGCGAACCATGTGGTTTATCTTCTTACAGGGTTTTGCAGGAGTCTTCCCATGGAACGTGATTACCTATTGGTTCTTCTATTATCTTGAAAAAGAACGCGGCTATGACCAGAACAGCATCCTGCTCACCATGGCCCCTGTCATCCTAATCCTCGCCAGCGGATATTTTATCGGCGGTGCCGTTGGAGATTGGATGTTCAAGAAGACCCATAAGGGACGCATCCTTGTTTCAGTGACGGGCGTGCTAATGGGAATTGTCTTTATGTCTCTGGCGTTGAATACCCCTATTGAACAGCGCACCACCTTTTTTGTGTTGATGTGTCTGACTGCAGTCTTCATTCCGCTTTCATCCGTCAATGTACTTTCCACAGTATATGACATCACTCTGCCTGAGGTACGCTCTTCCGCACAGGCTGTGGAAAGCTTCGTAGAAAACATCGGCGCAGCACTCGCTCCATGGTTGGCGGGCGTCATCGCAGCCAAATACACGATGCAATCTTCCATCCTTTGGATTTGTGTCGTCGCCTGGTCTTTGTGTTTCGTCCTTTATTTGGGGGCCCTTTTCACCATCGACAAAGATATCAACTCGCTACGAAGCCAAATGGCTGACCGAGCAAAAACAGTATAGAAATAAAAACAGCACAAGGTAGCTTGTGCTGTTTTTATTTAACCGTGCAGCGATATTTGCTTGTTATAATTCTTATCAATGACAACTTCGATTCCTAATCCCCAAAGCCGAAATCAATCTGTCGACACTATTCGATTGTTGGCCGCATTATGCGTGATTATTCTGCATTTGGAATATCCAGCCCTGCCCAGCAATATTGTCATTGCAGCGAGATTATTAAGTCGTTGGGCAATTCCATTCTTTTTCATTGTAAGTGGATACTATTTTGCAGTTCAAAATAAAGGGCAGGAAAAACTCAAAATCCAACCCATGATGGAACGATTGATTTGGATTTTTCTACTTTGGTCTATTATTTATGCACCTGTAGTGTTTGCCCAACATGATCTCAAAACCATGGTACAGCGATTCTTTTCGCCCACATTTCTGTATTCTGGAGATTTTTTACACCTGTGGTTTATCTCTTCATTGGTATTTGGATATATATTTATTGCCTTTTGCCATGAGTTCAACATAAAATCTATTTTGCCATTTTTCTCTATTGTTTTTATTGGGATCGCCTTAATCTCTGGACCCTACCCATTAATTAAGTTCGGCCTTCCCCTCAATTTTGATTTTGCAAGGCACTGGCTCTCCGTCCCATTTCTAGCAGTCGGATTTTATTTTTACAAAAAAGGTTTCCCTAATGCCTGGGTGTCGGCCATTTTGATCGTGGCAGGAGCAGGCCTCCAGATGGTAGAGGCGCGCTTCATTTATCGCCAATTTGGGCTTTCAGCGTATGACCACGAATTCTTAATCGGGACAATTCCCTTCGCAATTGGCATGGCCGGGTTGGCCCTTAACAATCTAAAGTGGTTACAAATTCCGATTCTAAGCACCTGGGGCAGGGAATATTCCTTGGGCATTTATCTATTTCACATGCTTATGATTTTCATCGTATCGATTGGATTGCTTCCGTTATTTTCCCGCATGATGGCGCCTTCCCTTTTACAGCTACTAATCCCCTTCTTTATATTGGCCCTTTGCATCCTCCTTTTAGAAGGATTGTTTCGTTGGATGCCCGGGCTGGTACGCTTTCTTTTTGGAAAGCAGGTATCGTAAAATACAGGATATTCGTCCAAATTTGCCTAATTCTTTGTGTAGTATAATCGCGTCGCCAATCGTATAAACCCCACGAACGTGGTTATTTTTTAAGGAGAAAGTTGTATGTCTGGTCATTCAAAGTGGTCCACTATCAAACGCAAGAAAGGTGTAGCGGATGCCAAACGCGGCGCCATTTTCACCCGCCTGGCACGTGAAATTTCAATCGCAGCCCGCGACGGCGGCGACCCTGAAACCAATTTTCGCTTGCGGCTTGCTGTAGATAAAGCCCGCGGCGAGAATATGCCTAAAGACAATATTGAGCGCGCCATTAAAAAAGGTACCGGCGAAGACAAAGACGCCAACGTATTCGAAGAACTGACCTTGGAAGGCTACGGCCCCAGCGGCTCAGCCATCATGGTCACCTGCGTCACAGACAACCGCAACCGCACCGTGCCCGATATGCGCCACGCCTTCAGTAAAACTGGCGGAAACATGGCCGAACCCGGCGCCGTAGGTTGGCAATTCGACCGCAAATCCTACTTTGCTTTCCCAGCCAGCCAATTATCCTTTGACAAGGCCTTTGAACTTGGCATCGAAGCTGGCGCAGATGATGTCGTTGATGGCGGCGAAACGGTTGAAATTTACGGTCCCGTCGAATCGTTCAAGACCATCGCCGATGCCTTGCACAAGGTCAAGGTTCAACCTGAAGAAGCTGGCTTGCGCATGGTCGCCAAGCAGGAAATCGAGTTGGATGTAGAAGCCACCTTGAAATTCATGAAGATTATCGAAACCATCGAAGAGCTGGACGATGTGCAGGATGTCTTCCACAATGTGAAGATCTCCGACGAAGCCCTCGCCGCCCTCGAAGCCGCGTAACCAATTATTGTAGGGGCGAAGCAATGCTTCGCCCCTACACATTTAAATGACACTCGCCCTCGGAATTGACCCCGGCACCGCCACTACAGGATACGGACTCGTGCGCCTCATGCCAGACGGGGAACTGGTCGCGGTTTCCTATGGCATTATCTCCACTCCCAAAGAAGCCACTCCCCCAGCCCGCCTCGAAATGCTGTTTGACGATCTCAACAAATTGCTAAAAAAATACAAACCTGAGACCGCCGCAGTGGAAAAATTATTCTTCTCCCGAAATGTCACAACCGCTATCGCCGTGGGACAAGCCCGTGGCGTGATTATGCTCTGCCTGCAAAAAGCAGGCATTGAACCAGCAGAATACACCCCCAATGAAGTCAAACAAGCTGTAGCTGGCTACGGCTCTGCAGATAAACGTCAGGTGCAGGAAATGGTGCGCGCCCTGTTGCAGTTGGAAAAAATCCCCAAGCCCGATGATGCCGCCGATGCACTGGCAATTGCAATTACTCACTTGAATACCAATCGCTATTAACTGGAGGGAATAATGACTTACATCATGGTAGATGTTGAAACAGACGGGCCAATCCCCGCTGATTTTTCCATGATTTGCTTCGGAGCAGTAATAGTCGATGATGCATTAAACAAAACTTTTTACGGTCAACTACGCCCTATAAGTGACCAGTGGCTTCTTGAAAGTCTGCAAATCGGTGGTTTTACGAGGGAACAAACATTACAGTTTGAAGACCCAAAAGAAGTCATGAGAAAATTCAAAGAATGGGTGGAAACAAATAGCGAAGGAAAGCCTCTCTTCATTTCAGACAACAATGGCTTTGATTGGCAATTCATCAATTATTATTTTCATCACTTTTTAGGAAGCAATCCTTTTGGGCACAGCTCAACAAATTTAGGTTCCTTATATAAAGGGCTGGCAAAAGATACGTTTCAAAACTTCAAGCATTTGAGAAAAACAATCCATACCCATCACCCAGTAGATGATGTAATTGGTAACGCAGAAGCCCTTTTGTTTATGAAAAAAGAGTTAGGACTAAAAATAAAGCTCTAGGCATAGGAAGACTCAAAATTTTTCTATTCTTCGTGCCTTTGTGTCTTTGTGACTTCGTGGTAAAAATAGCCTTATGATAGCAACCTTACGCGGAGAAGTTTCACAAATTGAAGAGAATGCCATCATCGTGGAAGTGGGCGGTGTGGGCATGCGAGTCTTTGTCCCTGCGCCTTTGCGCACCAAAGCCAAGGCGGGGGAAATGATTTTTATTTTCACCCATCTTGTGGTGCGGGAAGATGCGTTGACTTTGTATGGATTCGAATCCCAGGCCGACCGTGACTTGTTCAACGTCTTACTCGGCGTGGATGGAGTCGGTCCCAAAGTAGCCTTATCGGTTCTCTCCACGCTAACCATTGATACCATCCAACGGGCGATCTTCGCTGATGAAGCCGACCTGTTGAACAGTGTGCCGGGCGTGGGCAAGAAGACCGCGCAAAAAATGGCCTTGCATTTGAAAGATAAACTCAAACCCACCGATGCCCTTTCAAAACTTGGTTCACTCACCGATTACGATAGCGAAGTTCTTGCGGCGTTGACCTCTTTGGGATATTCCGTGGTGGAGGCACAAGCTGCCATTCAAGCCATTCCGAAGGATGCGCCAAAGGATGTGGAAGAACGCTTACGGCTTGCCTTGGGTTATTTTCAATAGACCCACATTTTTTATCAAATACAAGCGAGCGGACATGAACCGCTCGCTTGCCATATCAGGAGGAAGAGGTATGTATGTCAAAAAATAAAATCGCATTCATCGGGCCCGGCGTGATGGCAGAAGCCATGATCGCAGGTCTGCTCAACAAAAAATTAGCCAAGCCTGAAGACATCGTGGCATCGGGTCCGCGGGATGCACGTGGACAGGAATTGCATAAGAAGCACGGCATCAAAGCTACCACAGACAACGCCGCCGCCGTGCAAGATGCCGATGTGGTGGTGCTCTCCGTCAAGCCACAGAGACTGACCGAGGTGATGAAGGGCCTGAAAGGCATCCGTAGTGATGCGTTGGTTTTATCCATTATCGCAGGCGCTACCATCAAAAAAATCGGCACAGGATTGAAACATAAAGCCATCGTGCGTTCGATGCCGAACACGCCGGGACAGATTGGCGAAGGCATCACGGTGTGGACCGCCTCCAAAGAAGTGACCGAGGAACAGCAGGAAATGACCCGTGCCATTCTCGGTGCTTTGGGCGAAGAAGTATTTGTGGAAGATGAATCGTATTTGGATATGGCCACGGCTTTATCTGGCTCTGGCCCTGCGTATGTCTTCCTATTCACTGAAGCCTTGATCGATGCGGGCGTGCACATGGGCTTTCCCCGCCGCATTGCCGAACAGTTGGTCTTGCAGACTATCAAAGGCTCGGCTTCCTATTATCAAGGCGCCAGCAGACATCCCGCTACCTTGAGGAACCAAGTCACCTCCCCGGGCGGGACCTCGGCCGAAGCCTTGTATTATCTCGAAAAAGCAGGCTTCCGCACCGCCATCTCCCGCGCCGTATGGGCCGCCTATCAACGCTCCCTGGAGTTGGGCAAGGAAAAGCCCGGTCACATCGATACCGGGGATGGGGAAGAGAAGTAGAAAGAAGAAGCCTCTTCAAGCTTTTAAAGGACTTGGAGAGGCTTATAAATCAGGGCAAAGGTACTACGTTAAAACACGTAGCAGGATCAGCCAACATTTTTTGATAAAACTCTTCTTTAGTGAGACCAAATACTTCCTCTGTGGTAAGAAAATCTTTTTCATCTTGTCGTGACCAAAACTCCCACCCCGGAGGGAATATATCAAGTTGACTACTGGGATTGGCAATTGAAATTTCAAGATTTGTTATTTCCCCATTTTCTTGAATATGAGGACAAGTTTCGTTTCCTGTATTGCTTCTACCCGTAAACCAAAATGCGGCTTTATCATCTTTATATAAAAGCAACATGGAATAGTCAGGAAAATGCTCTAAATCTCTCATATGAATATCAAAATAAATTTCGCTAGGTTTGCCAAATTCAGAAAAAACTTTTTCAGGAGAGTAACGATTCCAGATTTGGCTTATTTCAGTACCCGTATGTGCTTCTATATACAACTTTAATCTTTGCACAATACCATCTCCAACAGTAATACTAATATCTGAAAGAACCGCTCCATACCCAGGGTTATTAGTATCTAACGGAACACCATAAATCGGCCAGTTTATATTTTCATAAAACCCTCCAGGATTATTTGAGATTTTTACGCCAATATTTTCTATTATCTGTCTTGCTTCTCCCCATTTAGTTACGCCAGGTAATATATTAAATAAACAGGGAAGTTTGCATTTCATATTAGATAGAATTTCTTGAAATTTACCAGAAGCATCTATTGGTAAAACATCATCATTATAAGAAGTAGCATTTGGATTAGGGAACTCTAAAGCCTCAGACACCTGAGTTGGTGTTATTTTTACTGGTTCCACATTCCCATAAAAATTACAACTTCCAACAACAAAAATCAAGAACAGTAAATTAAATTTACTCATACTCATCTCCACATTAATAAAACAAACTACACGTCTTTAAATCCTGCCATTATTTTACCAATTGCATGAAACATAACATCTGCAAAGAGATAAAATGGATTCTTTATTTGGATACATAATACTATTCTCTGTTCGGCATGGTTTTTTAACCCTGCTGAAACGTCCCGACCGCAGGTCTTCGATTAGGTCACGAAACCTAGTACATACCTCCTCTGTTCGGCGCGGGTCTTTGACCTCGTCGAAACGTCCTGACCGCAGGTCTCCAATTTAATCCCAGCCTACATCTGATAACTTTCTGTGAAATTATTATATAACAACTCTCGGCATGGTCAGAGATCCATGCCGAGCGAGCATTACATAATCTACTGTGATTTATAATCAACTTCATGAAACCACCCGAACCCATCATCACCGAAAGACTTATTCTCCGCAAACCGCGTATGAGCGACGCGCATGCCGTCTTTGAAGGCTGGGCCAAACATCCAGAAGTGACGCGCTTCCTCACCTGGCATCCTCATCAAGATATTACCCAAACTGAAGCCCTGATGAAACGCTCCATCGATGCGTGGGATGGGGAGACGAACTTCCGTTATCTATTGGAAATTAAAGAAAGCGGAGCCTTGGCAGGCATGATTGAACTGCGCATGGAACCACTGAAAATGAGCTTTGGCTACACAGGTGCACACGATCAATGGGGCAAAGGCTATATGACCGAAGCCGTACGCGCCTCCATCGACTGGGCATTTGCTCAGCCTTCGATTTATCGTGTCTACGCTACAACAGATGTGGAAAATGTCCCCTCTCGCAGAGTGATGGAAAAAGCAGGCATGCAATGTGAAGGCATTTTACGCAGAGATAGCATTCATCCAAACATCAGTAGTGAACCGAGAGATTGTTATATTTACTCAATCGTTAAATAAGCGTTCGGCGAAGTGTGGAAGTTCTACTTCCACATTGCAAAAGCAGAGCTTTTGCAGTCCATTGGTTTAATGTATAAGTTATGGATTTTCACTGGAAGGGTCACCACCCGTATCGGAACCTGTTGAATCAGTTGGGACTGGGTCACCCACGCTGGCACAAGCTGGGTCATTGGGGTCTGTGCATGTTTGAATGGAAGTCCCACTTTCATCGGTGGCAGGCAGGTCACCGTTTGAAATAACCTCATTTGTATTTCCACTTTCAAAGAGTTGTGCAGGGTCTTGAGAGAGATCAGTCTGGTTACCATCCTCATCTGCAAAAATATCCAGGTTGGAAAAGTCATAAGAATCCAACATGTCTGAAAAAACAAAATCAGAGGGCGAGACCTCACCTGGCACATCAAAGGCACTTTTTTGAATCAACTGTCCATTTACATACACAACAACTTGATATATACCGGGTTGGGTAACATATAAATCAGAATAGCTGGGAGTTAAGGTAACAGCCATTGTGCCAGCACTTACTTGATCCCAAACTTTATTAATGGTCCAGGATGGATCTTCGATGCCGTTTCGCAAAACTTTGATGGTCAGCAATTGACCCTTTTCCAAGTCTGAGTATTGAAACACTGCGTCCACTCCATAGACAAATGCCTGGTCCGCAGTTTTGGAGAGGGAAATTTCAGGCTCACTAAAAACAGCCTTTACTTCAGAGTTGGGAACTGCATATTGAAGAGAAACAGATGATTCGTTAAGAATGGAAGCGAATTCCTGTGCCGATTGAAGCACCTTTTTCGAATCCTGCATTGCACTTTTAATAGGCGATTTGGTCGTATCGGTTTGGATTAATTGCGCCAACTTGGTTAATTGGAAAGCAGCATCGTTCAGTTGCCACCAAACATCCGAAGGATCATCTCCTAATGCACGTTTCTCGGCAACTTGTTTAGAAGCCAAATCAATAATCGCTTGATATTGTTTCTTTGCCGCATCCACATCGCCATTGGCTGTCATGGCAAGGCCAACCCGCAGTTGCAGCCAAAGATTATCAGGAGACTCTTCCAAGGCAACCTGACCTGTCTCAACTGCTTGTTGAAATTCTCCAGTTTGGAACAAAGCCCAAACCAAACTACCAATCACATTCGGATCGGTCTCACCTGAATCAATCGCAAACTGATAATCGTGCACCGCTGCTTCATAATTTCCTAACTCTGCATTCGCTTGAGCACGATACAAATACGCCCGTCCATACGGATGATCGCTTCCCGCTTTCTCAATCGCTTGGTCAAAATAACTGATTGAATCCGCCCAACGTTTTTGACTCGCCAAACTTGCGCCCTTTGCAAACGCAGGAATTGCATCGGTGGTACGAAGGTCAAAGACTGGCTCCTTCCAAACCAGATATGCCCAAACCGAGATAATCACCACCAACGGAATCCCTGAAGCGACAAAGATCAAACGTGCAATGTTAGATTTGGTCATCAAGGCCAAGCCCAATAGAAACCCAGCCACAGCCAGCAAGGTCAACTGCAATACATAGGTGCTATCTTTATCTCCCCATGCATCAGAGACATCGGTCGCCGCAGAACGCATCTCCTGCAATTGAATCACATCCAACCCATAGGTATCAGCCTTATAAGCCGCGAGGTCAACTCTACCTGTCGTTGAATCAAAATAGGTTGAACTGAGTAGAGTGCTGTTTTTGGCGACTTGATCTCTCAGATTAAGATAAGAAGCGGCAGATATTTCATCACCACCTTGTTTGGCGGCCAACACCAACAAGTTATATTCACTCCAGAGTTGGTAAATGGTGCCAAACTCGTAGTTTGTATTCGCATCTCCACTGATTTGCTTGCCCATGGATTGATAGTAATAAATCTGTTCATCATTTCCAGCAATATCAGAAAAAGAGGAAGCATCACTTTCCACTTTGGTGATAAGGGAACCAACTAAAGCAATCACAGCTACAGCAACAGCCACAATTGTGTTGAACAGAACAGAGGAAGAATTGGTAGGGGTTTCGTTTTCAGTCATGTTGAATATCCATTAATTCCAATAAAGCAAGCCGAGCACTACGCCGATGACAGCAAATCCATAACCCAAAATGGTATAAGCCAAAACAAATTTGCGCTTGAGTGCTTCTACAGAAGAGATGATCGCAAAGAAAAACAAAGAGACTGCCAACAAGACCAAAGAAACTTGCATTTTTTGAACCTGAGCATCCAAGCGCTTCCCAGCTTCCAAATGTGGGGCTGGGTCCAAGTCAAAATCGCGTGCCGCTTTGGCCCACAATTGTCCCAACTGCATATTGACATCATATGTTCCCTCACGGGTAATGTATGTGTGCGGAAAAAGTTTCAGATTGGATAAATACAAAGCACGCAATTGCTGTCGTTGTGTATCCAAACTTTTTACAAGGGTCTCATCCTGCGGAGTAACAGCCTGTGCTTCTGCCAAGTGTTTCGAAGTCAATTGATATTCATCAAAATATCGTTTGTACGTTAAAAAGCTACGATGGTTTTCATCGACAGCCAGAGTATTAATGGATTTGACCTTTTGAGCATTTAACTCGGCGCGCTGTGCAGCAGAATATTCACTGCTGGCATCACCAGCTACGTTACTCATTTGCCATCCTAATAAAGCACTAAAAATAGTGAGAATGGAAATTGTAAAAGCAATTACCGTCGTCAACCGGGAATCATTCGTTTCCTGCATGGCTTCTCTCTTCTCCGAAGAATATGTACACGGAATCATACAACAAGCTAGAATGGGAAACAAGATACAATTTTGGAAATCAAGAGCCACCATGAACCTGGCACACAGGTATAATACGGGGCGTTCAAATCAAGAAAACTGGAAATCATGTCACTTTTAACTGTAAGTTCACTCACCAAATCATATGGCGCCACCGATATTTTCGCGGGGCTGTCTTTCACCGTCGATAAAGGCGCGCGCATCGGGCTTGTGGGACCGAACGGCGTGGGCAAAACGAGTCTCCTGCGCATCTTGACCGGCGAGGATCAAGCCTCTGGGGGAAGTGTATCCCGCACTCGCGGAGTCCGAATCGGGTACTTATCTCAAGAAGCGGATTTCAAAATGAGCGGCACTCTTTGGGATGCTTGTTATTCCGCTTTCGATGACCTCATCAAACAACAAGAAGAACTTCACCGCCTCGAAGATTTGATGGCAACCAATCCAGAAGTCATTGAAGAGTATGGGCATCTGCAAGAAGAATTTGAAAAACGCGGCGGGTATACCTATGCCACGCGCATCGAAACTGTGTTGACTGGTTTGGGATTTGGAAAAGAAGATTATGAATTGTCACTGGATCATCTCTCCGGCGGACAGCGCACTCGCGCCTTTTTAGCGCGCCTCCTTCTCTCAAGCCCAGACCTGCTCCTGCTCGATGAGCCCACCAACCACCTCGACATTCGCGCCGTTGAATGGCTCGAAGGATATTTGAATCAATGGGAAGGTGCGGCAGTCATCGTTTCGCATGATCGGTACTTCCTCGATAAAGCCAGCAACGTGATTCTCGAAATGTTACCCGGTGCGTTCGAGTTATACAGTGGAAATTACAGCGCTTATTTAAAACAACGCGAAGAACGCCTTGCCCGCAGGCAGGAAGTTTTCGAGAGCGAAAAAGAAAAGCTCATGAAAGAGCTGGATTACATCAAGAAACACATCGCGGGGCAAAACACCTTGCAAGCCAAGGGCAAATTGAAACGCCTCTCGCGCCTTGTACAGGCTGTGGAACAAATTGGGTTTGAAGCGGCTTTAAAACAAAAATGGAGTGAGACCGTTGAAGAAGTAAACGTCACCACTTCATACTTTAGTGCAGAAGAAGCCGAGCGCCGCGTGCGCGCTCTGCGCTCCCCTGTTCGCACCTTACCCAATTTACACTTGCGCCTCGGTTCTGAAAAACGTTCTGGGGATGTGGTCATTCGCACAAAAGATTTATTGGTGGGCTATCCCGCCGAACCCGAACGCAACACCCCACGCCGCGAACTGTTCAAAACACCAGACATTGAACTACGCCGACAAGATTGCGCCGCATTGATTGGTCCCAACGGCGCAGGGAAAACCACTTTCCTCAAAACCATCCTCGGTCAAATTGAACCGTTGGCTGGCGAAGTGACGCTCGGCACAAGTTTACACATCGGCTATTTCGCACAAGCACATGAAGGCCTCGACCCGAAGCGCACCTTAATTCAAGAAATTGAATCAGTCATGCCACAATGGCAACCTGGTCAAATCCGTGATTATCTCGGCAAGTATTTATTCAGCGGTGATGATGCTTATAAAAAAGTAGGCATGCTCTCCGGCGGTGAACGCGGACGATTGGCGCTTTCCAAACTTGCTTTGCAAGATACAAACTTTTTATTATTGGATGAGCCTACCAACCATCTTGATATTCCTTCACAAGAAGTATTGGAAGCCGTATTGGATGATTATGCAGGAACGGTCTTGTTAATTACACATGACCGTTACCTCGTAGATGCAGTTGCCACCCAAATCTGGGAGATTGATACCGAAGGCGCGCATCTTACCGTCTTTAAGGGTACCTATTCCGAACAACGTGCCGAACGTGAAGAAAAAGCATATCAAGAATTCATGGCATCCCAAAAGCCCACCAGCAAAGGCAAAACATCTTCTGCTCCTGAAGTCAACAAACCTGCAGGGAAAAGTCCCAGCACAAGCGCCAAAGAGGAAAAGAAACGCCTCGCCAAGCTAAAGGATTTGGAAAACAAAATCGCTGAACTTGAAGCTCAACTTGCAGAAATTAGCACAACTTTAGCCAATCCCCCTCGCGACGCAGGAGAAGTGGTTCGGCTAGCGAAAGAATATGACCGTGTGCAAAAAGAAATGGATGCCACGATGGCTGAGTGGGAAGGGCTACAGGGGTAAAAATGCCTAAAGGTTGGGTTCCTTATCGTGGTGACGGTCTGCCCAGACGAGATCCAGATCGCTATGTTCTGAAAGAACGGTCTCTTTTCAAAAGAATCCTTCATCTACTTGTATTCATAATCATAGGACTGGCAATCAGCTATTTAATTGGACGTATGAGTCACTTAGGAACAGGCGCACTGATTTTTTCACATGCATTGTCATCCATCACCGCAGTAATCATATATTTTGCCAAGGAAGACGCGGAGAAGATAGACATCCATGATGTACATAAAATGCCAGAGCATCACGGAGATGATGATAACGGCACATACAGAGACGAATCTCTGAATTGAAGATATGAAATTGTAAATGAGGAGCATCCCATGTCCAAACGCGTACAGTTTGATTTCGAAATTAACTTCACCAACGGCGGTGGCATTCAGGGACAGGATTTTCGCCTTGATATTGACGGGGATGATATTGACGACAAAGCACTCGCTGATTACATTGTCAAAGATATGCAGTTGCTAATGGTTGCCGAAGTTCGGATTCTCAACAAACAAATCATCACTGAATCGCATAAACGTCAGCCGATCAACTCCCCCATTGACCCAGCCTACATTGACTTGAGTCACGTCATCTACGATGGCTTGATTACCTATAAAGGTCTACCCGCCACCATCATTTGTGATTATCTCAGCCGTGCAGATTCTCGCGGGCGATACACCCCCGGTACAGAATTTCAAATCGGAAAAATCGAAATGGTGACAAATACTGGCACCTACATCGATTGTCCATTTCATAGATATGAAGATGGCAAAGACCTCTCCGAAGTGGCTCTCGAAAATTTTGCAGACCTTGAAGGTATTGTCATCCGCGCAGACTATCGCAATGGATTAGCCGTCACTGCTGAAGCCTTCAAAGGGAAAGAATTGCGCGGGCGTGCAGTCCTCGTCCATACCGGCTGGGATGAGCATTGGGCAACTGATCAGTATTATGAGAATCATCCTTTCTTAACGGAAGACGCGGCTATTTATCTAAAACAATGTGGAGTAAAACTCGTCGGCATTGACTCACATAATATCGACGATACACGGGGCAACACCAGACCTGTCCATTCGACCTTGTTGCGGGAAGAAATATTGATCGCCGAGCATTTATGCAACCTGAAAAATGTTCCAGAGGAAGGATTCACTTTCAGCGCCATCCCGCCCAAGTTCAAAGGAGCGGGAACGTTTCCTGTCCGCGCGTTTGCGAAGGTGAGATAATAGCCACAGGAAAAAGGAGAGTCATATGCCTACTATCATGTTCAATGGAAAAACCTACAACAGCATCGAAGAGATGCCTGCAAACGAACGCCTGGCATTTGAACAAGTCTCCAACATGCTGGTCGATAAAAATGGAAATGGAATTCCAGATTTCCTGGAAGGCGACATCGCTAAAAATGTGATGTCCGTTTTCACAAGCTCTGTAAACATCAATGGAAAAACGTATAGCGGAATCGATGAACTTCCTGAAGATGTGCGCCAGAGAATCCAAGGTGCATTTGAAAAACTGAATCAACATGGAATGATATCGAAAACGTCAGACCACATGATTGTGCAAACAAAATTTAACCAAACCACAGGCGCTCTGTCAGAGCCTTTTGTCTCTAAAGAATATGCTCCTGCCATTCAGGAGGAAGAGTCGCCAAATCTAAAATGGCTGTTTCTCGCCATTGCAGGCTTGGCAATTTGCCTGCTCTTTACGGGAGCAGCCATCTTCTTTCTATACAGATAAGGTGCGCGATGAAGTTGGTCCTTATTTACACTCTGATTGCTGGAATTGTATCCGCTGTAACTGCCCCCATCCCCGGCACATCATTGCTACTGACCGCCCTTGAGATTTACATGATTGTGCACATCGCCAAAATCCATGATTTCAAATTGGGATTTAAAGAAATCGGCTATACCGCCGCACTCATTTACGGGTTGTCTACTTTGCTACAAGATACGGCACTTGAAATCCTCACCTTCGTCCCAGTGATTGGTTGGGGAGGGGAAGTTATCGTGGCTATGCTTTTTGTATTCTTTTTAGGAATATTGTCAGATCTTTATTTCAAAAAAACAAACAAGTGATTTCTTTACTACTTGTTAACCTGTCTTTCAAATTCAATTAAGGCCTGACCAATACAATTCTCGCATTCAGGTATGCGAGAAAACAACTCTACCCCTCATTATTTTAGTATGTTTCCCACAGGGCATATTCCCGTTCCAGTTTGCATCGGGGATTTGCCTCTTTCTGATTATGCGGTTTCTCCTCACACATATGCAGAAGTGGTAGCATCGCAAATGCAAAAAAACAACCTCATTCCTGGGGTGTTGATTATGGAAGAGAATAAAGTATTGGGCATCATCCCACGTCACAAAATGTTTGAACGCCTTGGAAAAAGATACGGCGTGGAATTATTTCTTAATCGCCCTGTGGGAGAATTGGAAAAAGAACTTGGAGCAGAAGTCTTTGTCCTTAAAAGCCACTTATCCATTAACCTTGCGGCTAAGCTCGCTTTAAGTCGCGCTGAAGGAAATATCTATGATCCAATTGTGGTGCAGCATGAAGATGGAAGCATGTCATTACTTGACATGTACATCCTACTCCTCACTCAATCTCAATTATCAACAAACTTAAGCGGCATTATTAGTTCGCTAAATAATATTGAAACCATCCTTACAAATGAAACTGCTGGTGGCAGTACCTTAGGATTAATTTTGGAAAGCATGAATCTGGTTGTTCCCTTTCATCATGTTCGAGTTATCTTACAAAACGACCCAGAAATCACAGCAACATTTGAAGACTACGATAATGTAAAATTGAGCAAAGAACCTTTGGAAAGAAACAGCATCTATCAGTCAATTTTCAGCATTAATCAACCTTTAGCACTGGAAGATATACGCATTGTGCCTGCATGGAAAGATATGGATTCTCCTTCCATTACCCGTTCTTGGATGGGTATCCCTCTGGCGAATCAATTCGGGACCGTAGGGCTGGTGACACTTTCAAGATTTACACTCTCCCCATTTACAATCAACGAAAAAGAACTTGCGCTAGTCTTTGCTCGATACATCAATACCCTGCTGGTCAATTTGACCAACAGGGCAAAAAAGAAACTTTCCTATCAAAAGCTATTTTAGAGAATCATTAAACTACATTGATATCTTGCAGGGAGATTTCATCTTCCTTCGGTTCAATATGAGTATTAATCACAGTTTCAGGCAAAGACCGGCAGACATCATGCTCAAATTTATCAGCAACTCGATGCGCCTCGCGCACAGTCCAATTGCCGGGCACAAGTACATGCACATTGACAAATCTTCTGGAAGCCGATTGTCGCGTACGTAATGCATGGAACTCAACACCTTGTTTGTAGTATTCATTCATAATATTTTCAATGGTCTTCAGGTCAGAAGCAGAAATTGCAGAATCCATCAACCCTGAAACCGAACGGCGGATTAACTGTATCGCGGTCCAAGTAATGTTTAATCCCATAATGATAGCAATGATTGAATCAAGCGCTTCCCAACCTGTCAAAGCCACCAAACCAACTCCCACAATGACTCCAGCAGAAGTCCATACATCCGTCATGAGATGATGTGCATCAGCTTCCAAAGTGATGGAGTTTTCACGCTTCCCCACCTTCAAAAGGGTTTGCGCCACAAAGAAATTTATCCCAGAAGCAAGGGCAGAAACAACCAAACCTACCCCCAATTGTTCCAATGGTTGTGGATTTAAGAGACGCCCAATTGCAGTAGAAATAATTCCAAATGCCGCTGCCAAAATCAAAGCGCCTTCAACCACGCTGGCAAAGTATTCAGCTTTGCTATGGCCAAAGGTATGGTTATCATCAGCAGGGCGGGCTGCAATCGTCAGCATACCCAAAGCCATAACAGCAGCCGCCAAGTTTGCAATTGTCTCAATGGCATCAGACAACAAACCCACCGAACCTGTTAATAAATAAGCAACAGATTTAAGAACCAACGTAACAAGAGATGCTGCAATGGAGAGCCACGCAAAACGAGTCAACGAAGCGCGGTTATTTTTTTCCTTTTGGTGATTTGTCATCTTCAATAAACCTCTACACTACAACTAAGGCACAACAGGGACTTTCAGTAAATATCCTACCAGATAACCAGCCATGGCACTCACTGTCCCAATAACGGCCATTTCCAAGCCACTCTTCATTGGTCGTCCAACGGTCACACGCGCTTTATAAAAGCCAATCCCAAACAACACGGCAGCAGTCCATAACACGGAGAGCCACATACTCGTTGCCACTGAAAAAATCATAAATGGTAAGAGCGGAACCAGCGAACCAATCACAGCAGAAAGGCCTACCACCCAAGCCGCGCGGAATGCCTGTTTTCTATCTACAGGAGAAAGCTGGTGTTCTTCTGCCATCATAACAGCAACCCACACATCTTTGTTAGCCGTTACTGTACTGACGATATGCTCAAGCAGCTCTCCTTCAAAACCTTTGCTCTGATAGATTTCACGAATTTCCTGCGTCTCTAAATTGGGAGCTTCATGAATGTGACGATACTCTCGTTCCAATTCACTTTGATAATGGTCTGCATCAGCCAAAGTGGTTGTGTATGCCACAGCTCCCATGGAAATGGATTCAGCAAAGGTAGTCGCCAAGCCTGCCACTAACACCACGCGGGCGTCATTTGTGGCTGCTGCGATTCCTAAAACAACTCCCAACACATTGACCAAACCGTCTTGAGCCCCGAGAATAAAATCTGAAAGGCTGGAAGCGCGACGATGTGGATCGTGATGGGTGTGATGAATAATTTCTTCCATCAAAGGAGAATACGAATTGGATTGGGACATGGTTTCCTCTTTTCGAATGAGGTCGCCTGTCGTATGAACTTGAACCATAAAAGGGGAAGTTACGACTTTGAAATTCTGGCGCCGATATAAATAAAATGATACTCAATCGTAGCACATCTGCTAATGGACAAATGTCATAAATTTATTCGAAACTTCTTTTTTGTAAAGGCGTTTTAAGAAGTATCTTTCCTTTTGGAGGCACAGGTGAAAAAAATCATTTCAGTCAGTGTGGGGTCTTCAGCACGTGACCATACAACACGTCATGAATTTTTAGGGCAGGAATGTGAAATATCACGTCAAGGCACCAACGGGGATATGGCCAAAGCTGTCCAACGCTATAAGGATTTAGATGGAAAGGTAGATGCGTTCGGCGTGGGAGGTGTGGAATTTTTTCTCAAGGTCGCAGAAAAACGCTACTACTTCCGTGACGTAAAACGCATCCGCGATGCAATCAAAATCAGCAAAGTTGGCGATGGCAACGGCGTCAAAGGTCTGCTTGAAAGACGCGCCTTTGAATATCTTGAAAAGCATCTGAATGAAAAAGAAAACAAAACTCTTAAAGGAATGACAGCCCTACAAACTACAGTTGTCGAACGGTACAGTATGGGCGAAGCCATGGTCAATGCAGGGTTGGATGTCACCTTCGGTGATTTTATGTTCGCGCTTGGCATGCCCATTGCCATCAAAGGGTTACGCGCGGCGCGTGTTGTTGCCTCCACTTTGTTACCTGTTGTGACCCAACTTCCCTTTGCTTGGCTATACCCACTTGGCTCCGAACAAGATAAACCACCACAACCCAAGTGGACAAAATACTACGAACAATCGCAAGTCATCGCTGGTGACTTTTTACAAATCCGCGCACACATGCCAGATGACCTCACTGGCAAAATCATTGTTACCAACACCACCACTGCCAAAAATGTGGAAGAACTGCAAAAGCGCAATCTGCATATCTTGGTCACCGTCACACCACGGCTGGAAGGTCGCAGCTTCGGCACCAACGTCATGGAAGCCACCCTGCTTGCGTTGATGGATAAACCGCAATCTGAAGTGACCGAAGCGGATTTCATGGACTTAATCAACCGCATCCCACTTGAGCCCAACATCGAAGTGCTCAACTAAGGACGCTTCTCACCCAACCGCAACCTGCCACTCTTTCAAAAACATTCGCCAAGCCTTGACATCATCCCGATTCCGCAGATAATTACAGCAATCAAATCAAAGGCTGTGACAGAGGAAAGTAAACTGGCAGAAGCCGCCAGAGATGTGCAACAGAACTGCTGAAAGTTGCACTCGACCGAAATCAGTTGAAGTTCCCTCTTGAGCCGTTCAGGTGAATGATTTTCTAGTAGTCTGAACCGTTTTCTCAACGTTATGCGAGAAGCTGATGCTAGTCAGCGTAAAGAGAGTCACAAATTCCATGGAATGATTGTGGCTAACTTGGGTGGTACCGCGAGAACTCCCTCTCGTCCCATTATTTGTGGACGGGAGGTTTTTGTTTGTATACATGTCATTACCAAAAGCAATCACGAGAATTTTCGGAGGTTTAGATGTTGGACAAATTAAATGAGATTGAAAAATCTGCACTGGAGTCTTTACAGTCCATTACAGATCAAGCTGCATTGGATGCATGGCGTGTTGCCAATTTAGGACGCAGTTCTCCATTGATGCAGGTCTTTGCCGGGTTTGGGAAACTCTCAAAGGAAGAGAAACCAGTTGTCGGCGCGGCTGCGAACCGTGTCAAAGTGGCGCTGGAAACTGCTTTGGAGGAAAGAACTCAAGCAGTGAAACATGCTGCGCTGGCGAAATCCCTCGCAGAAGAAAAGTTGGATATCACTCTGCCCGGGCGTGAGGTGAAGATTGGGCGTTTGCATCCTGCCACCCAACAGTTGAGGCGCGTGCTTTCCATCCTCGCGGAGATGGGCTTTCAGGTTTACACCTCGCGTGAAGTTGAAACCGATGAGATGAATTTCCAAATGCTGAACTTCCCGCTGCATCACCCCGCGCGTGAAATGCAGGATTCATTTTATGTAGAAGCTGGTGATCGCGGTGACAATCCTGTGTTGATGCGAACTCACACTTCTCCGGGCCAAATCCGCGCGATGCGTGAGGCTTCTGCCACCAACCCACAGAACCCGCCTCCCATTCGCATTGCGTTGCCTGGAATGTGTTTCCGCTATGAACAAATTACTGCGCGTTCTGAAATTCAGTTCAATCAAGTGGAAGGTTTGGCAGTTGGCGAAGGAATTACTTTCGCTGACTTGAAAGGCACGCTCGCAGATTTCGCTCACCGCATGTTTGGTCAAGATGCGCGCATTCGCTTCCGCGCTTCATACTTCCCGTTCACAGAACCATCCGCCGAAGTAGATGTGGAATGTTTTGTCTGCGGTGGCAAGGGATGTCAGGTCTGCAAGAATTCAGGCTGGCTTGAAATTCTCGGCTGTGGCATGGTACATCCCAATGTGTTGCAAAACGGCGGCTACGATCCCAAACGATATACAGGCTTCGCCTTTGGCATGGGACCTGAACGTCAGTTGATGCTTAGAAACAAGATTAACGATATTCGTTACTTCTGGGGTAACGACTCAAGATTTTTGGAGCAGTTCTAAAAGGAAGTGACTTATGAAAATACCTCTATCATGGCTAAAAGACTTCATCGATTTAGATGGCTTATCTGTTGAAGATATCGCTCGCAAACTAACCCTCTCTGGCTTGGAAGTAGACGAAATCGTATACGCTGGGCTTCCCATGCCTACTTATAAAGATGGCGAGAAGCACGAATTCAAAACCAATGGCCTTTCCTGGGATAAAGAAAAAATCGTTGTGGCTGAAATTCGCGAAGTGAAAGCGCATCCCAACGCCGATAAGTTGACCCTGCTTGATTTGTTCGACGGTCAACAAGATCAGGTTGTTCTTACAGGTGCGCCTAATATCTTCCATTTGAAGGGCACAGGCAAACTCGAAAAGCCAATCAAAGTAGCGTATGCCAAAGAAGGCTCCGTTCTGTATGATGGACATGCCGAAGGTCAGCAATTGATGACTCTTAAGCGCGCCAAAATCCGCGGCGTGGACTCGTACTCCATGGTCTGCTCTGAAAAGGAACTCGGCATTACAGAAGAAAGCGACGGCATCATCATTCTTGATGACGATGCACCTGTAGGCATGCCTCTTGCTGATTACATTGGTGATGCGGTTTTGGATATTTCCATTTTGCCCAATATGGCACGGAACGCAAGCGTCATTGGCATTGCACGCGAACTCGCCGCATTGACCAATCGCAAACTCAAACAGCCAAAAATTGAATTCAAAACTTCTGGCGATTCTGTGGAAGATTCGGTTGCCATTGAAATTACCAATTCAGAACTCAATCCGCGTTTCGTGGCTGGTTTGATTCGAAACGTTGAAATTAAACCCAGTCCATATCAAATTCAACGCAGACTTAAACTCGCAGGCATACGCGCCATCAACAACATTGTCGATGCAACCAACTATGCCATGATTGAATTAGGTCAGCCTTTGCATGCTTTTGATTACGATGTACTCAAAGAGCGGGCTGGCAAGAAGAAAATCAAAATCATCACCCGCGCCGCACAAGAAGGTGAAAAGCTCACCACACTTGATGGTACAGAGCGCACGCTTTCATCTACAAATGTATTGGTCTGCGACGAAAAAAGCTCACTCTCCCTTGCTGGTGTAATGGGCGGCATGGAATCAGAAGTGACCGACAACACCAAGAGTGTATTGCTCGAAGGCGCGGCATGGAACTTCATCAACATCCGCCGCACTGCTAAACAACACAACCTGCCATCCGAAGCCTCATTCAGATTTTCACGTGGTGTGCATCCTGCACTTAGTGAACAAGGCGTACAACTTGGTCTGAAATATATGGCGGCTTGGGCGAATGGAAATATCGCTCCTGGCCTTGTGGATGAATATCCACTCAAACCAAAAGACCCCGTTGTCGATGTCACCTCACAAGATGTCAAACGTTTGCTTGGAATCAGTCTCACCACTGCAGAGATTGCCGCACTGCTCGAACGTGTTGAATTCAAATGTGAAATTAATGGCGACAAAATAAAGGTCACCGCTCCCCCGCATCGCATGGATATCAGCGAAGGCGTGGTCGGTTTGGCCGATGTACTCGAAGAAGTTGCACGCGTTTATGGTTTCGAAAATATTCCTACCACAACCATGGCAGATGCCCTTCCTCCTCAACAAGGCAATCCTGTTCACGAATGGGAAGAACATCTGCGCGACCTCCTCGTTGCAATCGGTTTACAAGAAGTTGTCACCTATCGCATGACTTCACCTGAACGTGAAGCTCGTCTTAATGCAAGTGAGAATTATGTCCGCATTGCAAACCCAATTGCGCCAGAGCGCAGCGTTCTGAGAAGAAGTCTGCTCACTGCCGTGCTTGAAGTGGCAGAGAAAAACGCGCGTGCTGAATCAGTTGCTATGTTCGAAGTCGGTTCTGTCTTTGAACCTGATGGCAACAACCTGCCGCGCGAACCGCGCAAACTCGCCATTGTAATGACAGGTTCGCGCCTCGCCTCTGCATGGGATGTGAAGAATGCTCCTGCCTATGATTTCTTTGATATGAAAGGCCGCCTCGAGTTGACCTTGAGCGGGCTGCGCCTCACAGACGTTGCCTACACTTCAGGCGAATCTCATCAATACCTGCACCCAGGCAAAGCCGCCGAAGTCAAAGTCAACGGACAAACCATCGGCGTATTCGGCGAATTGCATCCTCTTGTCAAAGAGAAATTTGAATTCGGTGATGCCCCTGTCATCGTTGCAGAATTTGACCTTGACCTGATGCGCACGCTCAACCCAACCTATGGCATTAAACCTGTCCCCGAAGTGCCACCCATGTATGAAGATATCGCTGTCATCGTGGATGATTCAGTGGAAGCTGCTGCTGTGGAAGCATTGATCAGGCAAACGGGCGGAAGAACCGTCACCAATGTGCGTCTGTTCGATGTCTATCGTGATGAAAAAATCGGCACAGGCAAAAAGTCACTGGCGTATAGTCTCACCTACCAATCCGACAAAACCATGACCGATGCTGACGCAACCGCAATCCGCACGAAAATCGTCAAACGGCTGGAAAACACCATAGGTGCAAAATTACGCAGCTAGTACTAATGGGATGCAAAATTACTTGCATCCCATTTTTATTTTTTTGTATACTAAACAAAATTCCAAAGGAGATGTTTTCATATGAATAATAAAAACACAGGCATGATTGCCACTATTGCATCCGTAGTTTTATGTGGATGCCCAGGTTTATTTATGTGCATTTTTGGTGCAGTAACTGCAAGCGGTAATATGCCATATAGCACTGAAGTTAATGGCATAAGCAGTTCAGGCACCATGCCAGCAGGTACTGGTTTTGCAATGCTTTGTTTCTCACTTATCTTTATCATCATCCCTATTGCAGTTGGTTTCTTCACCCTTCGCAAGAAACCTGAAGCCGCCTCCGTTGCAAACGACGACGCAACTCCCACCGCATAATAACAAACAAAAAGCTCCGAGAAATTTCTCGGAGCTTTTTGTTACTGACCAAGCACTTGAATGGTGAACGTTAGAGCACAAAACTCTGTTTTTCCACTCTGCATTTTCCAAGTTGTTGAGTAGGTTCCTGCTGTTCCTGGAGATTTCATTGAAACCTTTAAGTCTGTCTCTTGACCAACTGAAACTGATTGTTCAAGATCATATGCCTTTTGCAGATGAAATTTATCACCTGAACTATAGTGATAATCCACATCATTTGAATTCCAAAAATCAGTGCCAATATTTAAGACATGCCATGTAACAGAAAAATCAACATTCGGGCTTACACTGGTTCCATCTGCTGGTGTTTTTGAAAGAACTGCACAATCAAATTTCTTCCCCGAACCACCCGGAGTTGGAACAGGAGAAGCTACCGTAGGCGTGGCCAAAAGAAACAACACAGTGGCTGTTGGGGAGGGTGTGTCGCTTGGAGCTACCGTAAAAGTTGGGGTAATTGTCGGGGTATCAGTGGGCGTAGTAAATAAAGCAGTTTGGGTAATAGCTGCGTTTGCTGTACTGACAATAGAGGTATTAATAGAATTCGGGTCAAAGGTTGGTATTGGAGCGGGAGTAGCTGCCAACACAGGCATACAAGCCAACATGACAAGTGTAGCAACCAAGAGAAAAAACAACCTATAGTTTCGCCGAAACATTAATTACCTCTATCATCAAACTCTATTTTACGTAAATGGCAATATAAGGATAGCAATATTGTCCATCGACCACCCAGGTCATTACCTGGAAGCCTTTTTCACTTGGGGCTTTGGCATCTAACACAATGTCAAATTGATCATTGGGCTTCATTTCCTTTGGAATCTGAACCACAGTAGTAGTAGTCATTTTAGGACCACTAAAATACTTAACATCAACACCTGCCGCCCAAGTCTTTGTGCCAGTGTTTAGGATGGTCCATTTGATATCAAAATCTCCATCATGAATAATTTCAGAATTATCAAATGGGCGTTGATGAATTACATCACATGCATAGAGTGGCTTCTTAACCGTAGAGCCACCACTTCCGCCACCAGAAGGCACGGATATTGGGGTTACAGTTGCAACCACAGGAGTTAATGTAGGAAAGAAAATCGGGGTAGCAGTCAATGTGGGAGTTAGTGCATCAGCCACTGTTGTTGGGCTAGCCAAAGCTCCCTGGGCCTCTACAGTTTGAGCAACTGCATTTTCAATTTGTTGCTGAGCTTCCATAGTTTGAGCGACAGCAGTCTCGACCTGAGCTTGAACATCGGCAGGGCTTTGACTGGGTAAACAGGCAGTCATGACGAAGGCAAGTGAGATCAAAACAATCAGGTTTTTACGCATATATTTCTCCTTAAACTTATTCTTGTAGAGTGCCAAGATACCACAAAAAACAACAATAGGGGTTAGGGAATTTTGTAACCAACCCGGCGCTCATTCCTAGAATCATCATATATTTACCACAAAGTCACAAAGCCTGCACGACCTGGCTCTGTGACTTTGTGGGTATTTATGAAGCAACCAAACGATTAATCTGTAGAATCGCCAGAGCCGATTCCTAAAGGCTTCCACTTGCTTTCATCTTTTAGGCGGTGTTGGATGCCGTTTCGTTCATGAAGTTGGTCAAAGCCCTCGGGCTTGATGAACATTTCTTCACCGTCCAATAACCCAGTCAAACCTGTCTGACCAGGTTCTGGGCGTTTGCTTTGGCAAAACTTACAAGTCTTCGGGTCATGTGAGCTATACGTAGTTGGTTCTTCATACGTAGTCACATACCCTTCATAATTGCGGACGATGACTTTGTGATCTGACATACTCAACATGTAATTGGGCATAACAGGAATCTTGCCACCACCTCCTGGGGCATCCACAATAAATTGAGGAACAGCGTACCCAGAAGTATGTCCGCGCAGGCCTTCGATAATCTCAATGCCTTTTGCAACTGGAGTACGGAAATGCCCGGAGCCTTCGACGAGGTCACATTGATATAAATAGTAAGGACGAACGCGAATACGGGTTAATTTCTGCACCAGTTCCCGTTGAAGGTGAACACAATCATTCACACCAGCCAGCAAGACAGATTGATTGCCCAATGGGATACCAGCGCGAGTCAAACGGTCACAAGCTTCGGCGAGTTCCTTTGAAATCTCATTTGGATGGTTGACATGAATATTAAGCCAAAGTGGGTGAAATCTGCTTAATAAATCGCAAAGTTCCTGAGTCACTCGCATGGGCATGAAGACTGGTACACGGGAGCCAATACGAACAATCTCAATGTGTGGAATTTCGCGCAGACGGGTCAATAACTCTTCAAGAATTTTGGGAGCCAGCACGAGCGGATCACCACCAGAAAGCAAGACATCACGGACTTGAGGTGTGCGCTTGAGATATTCAATTTGCATTTCAAAGTCTTGACGATTAAACGTTTGACCAGGATCGCCTACAATGCGCGAACGGGTGCAATAGCGACAATAGGATGCACACTGAGTCGTTACCAGCATAAGAACTCTGTCAGGATACCGGTGAACCAGCCCGGGCACGGGCGAGTGGCGGTCTTCTGCCAATGAATCTTCCATCATAGCCGTGAAAGCATTCATTTCCTCTGCTACGGGAATAATCTGCTTGCGGACAGGATCATTGGGATCTTCAGGGTCAATCAGAGAGATAAAGTATGGAGTCACATCGACACGGAAAAGTCCTTGCGCTTGCAAAGCCTTCTTCTCTGAGTCTGTGAGGGGAACTACTTTTTCAATTTCTTCCACCGTGTTTAAGCGGTGACTTAATTGCCAGCGCCAATCATTCCACTTTTCATCTGGAACATCAGCGTAAATTGGCGCGCGTTTCGATACAATAGGGGTAGGCATGGATTTTTCCTCCGAATAAAATTTGGGTTGACAATAAGAATCGGCTCGACATTAAAGTAGAGGAGGGTCGTGGTCTGGACGAAAAAAACCTGCGAACATTGGGTACATGCTTAATATTGTAAGAGGAAATAGAACGCGGGTCAATCCGCCTGTGTCCAAAAGGTACAATTGGGTGATAATTTTCGCAATCGTCAAAAAGGAAGTGATGAAATGTCAGGCTTGAATAAAAACTCTCTAACAGTTATACATAATGAAGCAGGACATCGCTTTGAGGTTCACGTTGATTCACATACAGCAGAATTAAGTTATCTATTGCAGGGCGATACAATCACATTTACTCATACTGGCGTACCTTCTGAAATTGAAGGAAACGGGATTGGGAGTCTGCTTGTCAAAGCAGGTCTTGAATATGCGCAAACCCACAAGCTAAAAGTTGTTTCGCTGTGTTGGTTTGTGAGTGGATATATTCAACGCCACCCTGAAGCTGTAAAGTAACCATGCAATTCTGAATTGCCATCCGTTCAGATCTGCCCACCATTGTTCACATGTTGGCAGATGATGATTTGGGTAAGCAACGTAAACGGGATGAAACCCCGCTTCCCTCTTCTTACTATAAAGCATTCGATGCGATAGACAAAGACCCAAATCACGAATTAATCGTTGCCGAACTAAACGGTGAAGTGATTGGCACGTTACAGCTAATCTTTTTGCCATCCATCAGTTACCAAGGCGGATTACGCTCGCAAGTTGAATCTGTACGAGTAGATAAAAAATTCCAGAATCAAAAAATTGGTTCAGGACTCATGGAATATGCCATTCAACGTGCCAAAGAGCGCGGCGCACACATGATGCAATTAACAACGCACGAGAGTCGAAAAGACGCGCATCGGTTTTATGCGCGTCTGGGATTTAAGTCTTCTCATGTAGGAATGAAGTTAAATCTAAAAAAATAATTATTTTCTTTTCGTACTTGACCCATGCTCAATCAAAGACCCTTTTAGAATAACTGTTTTTGGAGAACGACTCGGTTCTTGAATTCGTTGAAACAAAAGCTCAGTTGCCGTGCGTCCAATCTCTTCCGTTGGTTGTGCCATAACAGTAATGGGCGGATCTACCAAAGCACCCCAGGTCGTCTCATCAAAGCCAACCAGAGCCACTTGGTTTGGCACAGATATCTTTCTATCACGCATCGCTTGGAATGCACCAGCGGTCAGCAAGCTATTGCTAGTAAAAATCGCATCCGGGCGATTTCCGCTTTCCAAAAGTGCGACTGTGGCATCGTACCCTTGCTTGATACGAGGAGCAATAAAATGTGCGGCAACCGGATTTAGTTGATAATCCTTCAAAGCACGGTGGAATCCCCTACTGCGTTCCTGCCCTGTAGTACTTGCATCACCAAAAAAACCTGCTAATTTTCGATATCCATTCTCAAGTAAATGAACTGTGAGTTCATATGCCGCAGAGACATTATCCAAAAGCACCATGTCGGCATCTTTTGTATCAACTGCACGGTCAATGATCACAAACGGCATCTTTCCATCATATGTATGGGCTGCCATATTAAACTGCTGAGTCGGGGAAAAAATCACACCAGCCACGTTTTCATCACGTAATAAATTTAGATAAAGCTCTTCCTTTTCAGGGTTTTCATCAGTATTACACATCAATACAGAATATCCCTGTTCGTACGCGGCATCTTCCACAGCACGACCAATGGCTGTAAAAAATGGATTACGAATATCTGAAACAACCAGCCCAATCTTGGCACTTTTTTGAACACGCAAACTACGTGCAATTAGGTTAGGGCGATAGTTCAATTGCGAAATAGCTTGAAGAACGCGCTCACGCGTCTCAGCCTTAATAGGGGCATTGTTAGCAATTACTCGAGAAACAGTTGCTGTAGAGACCCCCGCAGCTTTGGCGACATCTTTGATACTAGTCATAGGCTGATTATACCATTTTGGTGTAATAAAAATGAAAACGATTACTATTTTTGCGTGTTAGAATAAGTTTAATAGTTATAAAATTTGCCGAAAACGACGTTTTTCAGGATATTTTTGTAATAATAGCACGCTTTACAGTTTAAATCCTTACAAAAACCTTGACATCAAATATGTAATCGTTTACACTAATCTTCATTATAGTCCTTTGGTACTAGTATTCTGGCAAGCAAGCACCCATATGAGGTTTTATGCTGGAACTTAGCTCTGAACAAATTGAATTAGGTGCTTCACCTAAAACGAAACAGGAAGCAATTCGTCAGGTGGCTCGCCTTTTGATTCAAAACGGCAATATTGACCCTGGCTATGTCGATAGTATGTTTGAGCGCGAAAAAGTAGCCAATACCTACCTTGCTAATGGAATCGCCATCCCTCACGGAATGCCAGAAAATCGTGAGCTCGTTCTCAAAACTGGCATCGCCGTTTTACAAGTACCCAATGGCGTAGAATGGAATGACGGCGAAATTGTCAAATTGATTGTTGGGATTGCAGCCGCCTCAGGCGAACATCTTGGTATTCTTCGCAAACTCACTGGGGTAGTATCAGACGAAGAAGAAGCTACCCGTCTCTCAGAAACCAAAGATAAACTAGATATCATCGAATCTCTTACAGGTCAACGGCCTGAGTCCCCCATTCAATCCAACATAACCGATTTTGAAAAATATTTTGAAACCGTGGTTATCAACTCCACGGGGCTACATGCGCGTCCTGCAACAGAGTTGGTCACTATTGCCAAAAAGTACCAGGCACAAGTACGGGTACGAAACGGTAATCTCGTCGTCGATGCAAAGAGTCTCGTCAACCTGCTTAAGTTAGGTGCTGCAAAAGGTGTCACTATCCGTGTCTCTGCAGAAGGGGTAGACGCAGATGAAGCACTTTCTGTTTTGAAGAATGCAATTGAAAATGGTCTAGGCGAAGAGGAAAACCTTACACCGCTTCTCAATCGCGACCGTTTAAGCTGGTCTCCAAAAACAACCATTCCTTCTATTGACGGTGTACCTGCCTCAGATGGAATTGTGGTCGGTCCCATTAGTCAACATCATCACAAGGAACTCAAAGTTGAAGATTCCTCTTCAAACCCAAGCTCTGGCAAACGTCAGTTCAAAAATGCAATTGACGCTGCCAGCAAGGAATTAAATAAATTATATGAAGAAGTAAAACTCCGCCTCGGATCGGGGCAAGCTTCTATCTTTCTAGTACATGCAGAATTTTTGCAAGATGCTGAGTTATTACAAGAAACTGAAAAGTTAATTTCAGAAAAGCATAATGCGGCCTGGGCCTGGCAACAAACCATTCAAATTCGTATTGACCAGCTAAAAAAACTGGATGATCCCGTGCTTGCTGGTCGTGCCATGGACTTAAGTGATATTTGCCAACGTGTACTTCGTCACATGCTGGGAATTGCAGACGAATCCCCTTCAACCACACGAACACCTTCTATCTTAGTGGCTGATGATCTCACCCCTTCTGACACAGCCAATCTCGACCCAGATTTAATTTTGGGATTTATCACAGCCAAAGGCGGCCCTACCTCACACTCTGCAATTATTGCACGCGCAATGGGTATCCCCGCCATTGTTGCAGCTGGTGAAACTGTTTTGGAGATTGCCAACGGCACAAGCTGTATTTTGGATGGTTTCAACGGGAAGTTATATCTCAATCCGCAAGCAGAAGATATTGCCAGTGCCCAAGAGTTACATGAAGAAATCAAACGTCAACTTAATGCTGATTTTTCAGAGCGCCTCACCCCTGCTGTCACATCAGATGGTCAGGCAGTAGAAGTTTCTGCCAACGTAAATCGCGTAGCAGATGCCATTAAAGCAATTGAATACGGCGCAGAAGGTGTTGGCCTTATGCGTACCGAATTCCTCTTTTTAGAAAGTGGGAAAACGCCAACTGAAGATGAACAGTATGAAGTCTATCGCGATATGGCAAAGGCATTGAACGGGGCTCCGCTTACCATTCGCACCTTGGACATCGGTGGCGATAAACAAGTACCGCATCTTGACTTACCGAAAGAAGATAACTCTTTCCTCGGCATTCGCGGCATTCGTTTATGTTTTGCTCGCCCCGATTTATTTCTGCCACAACTACGTGCAGTCTATCGTGCTGCCAAAGAAGTTAATGTTCGCATGATGTTCCCCATGATCTCCACATTAGAAGATGTGGAACAAGTATTGGAAGTAACTGAAAAAGTCCGAGCCGAGTTAAGTGCACCCAAAATTGAAATTGGCATCATGGTGGAGGTTCCTTCCGCCGCAATTCTTGCAGACCACTTCGCAAAAATGGTGGACTTTTTCTCCATTGGCACCAATGACCTAACTCAATACACCATGGCCATGGATCGTGTTCATCCACAACTTGCCAAGCAAGCGGATGCTATGAACCCCGCCGTATTACGCATGGTGGACTTAACGGTAAAAGCTGCTACCAAAGAAGGCAAATGGGTTGCAGTTTGTGGTGGCGCTGCCAGTGACACCAAAGGGGCTTCCATACTCGTTGGACTTGGCGTAAAAGAATTAAGCGTCACTGTGCCAGCAATTCCAACTATCAAGGCTCATTTACGAAAAACATCTTTGGCTGATTTACAAACTTTGGCACAAGCCGCCCTAAATTGTCGAACAGCAACTGAGGTGCGCGCCTTATGAAAATTGCGACCATCACCGTCAACCCAGCGATTGACCAGACCGTCTCCGTGGACAACTTCCAAATGGGAACTGTCAATCGCAGCCGCGCCATGCGTTTTGATGCAGGTGGCAAGGGAGTTAACGTGGCATCCTTCCTTGCAGATTATGGATTAAGCGTAATGGTCACAGGGTTTCTTGGTGAAGAAAATGCAGATGTATTCGAACGCCATTTTCAACGTAAAGGAATTGAAGACCGCTTTATCCGCGTGCCAGGGGAAACACGAATAAACATCAAAATTATGGATGAAGCTAAACAGACCACGACCGATTTGAATACACCTGGACAAATTCCCGGGGAGTATGCGCTCTCTCGTTTTTACGAACAGGTTGAAGCGATGGCAGAAGCGTGTGATTGTTTTGTTCTTTCTGGAAATATCCAGACCGGTCTACCACCCACTTTTTATGCTGACTTAATTCGTTTTCTTAAAGAAAGAAAACGGTGTGTTGTTCTAGATACCAGTGGAGATGCGTTGGCTGAAGCAGTCAAGGCTGGGCCAAATATTATCAAACCTAACATACACGAGCTAAGCGCTTTGGTTAATAAACCACTTCATGAAATTTCAGACATTCACACTTCTGCTATTTCACTAATTAATGAAGAAACAACCATTGCCGTTATATCCATGGGAAGCCAGGGAGCATTATTTGTTGAAAAAGATCGTGCCTTCGTTGTGCGTCCACCCACTGTGACAGTTAAATCTACAGTGGGTGCAGGGGATGCCATGGTTGCTGGTTTGGTGGCAGGGCTAAATAAAAATCTTTCATTAAGAGATTGTGCAAGGTTAGCCACTGCCTTTTCGCTAAGTGCAGTTACGCGTCTTGGAAGAGATTTGCCCAAAGCTAGTGTAGTTGATGAGTTTCAAAAGCAAGTTGAAATTTCTGTTGTGTGATCAAACAGCTCCATGAGCTGAGGTCTTATGTTTTTTTCTTGAAAGGAGAACTAAATGGCAAAGATTGTAGCTATCACATCATGTGCAACAGGCATTGCACATACATACATGGCCGCTGAGGGGTTGGAACGCGGTGCAAAGAAATTAGGACATACCATCAAAGTGGAAACTCAAGGTTCCATTGGCGTGGAAAATCGGCTGACAGATAATGAAATTGCAGAAGCAGAACTCGTCATCATTGCAGCCGATGTAAAAGTGGATTTGAGTCGTTTTGCTGGGAAAAAAATTTACGAAACAACCAGCAATCCGGCAATCAAAGATGGAGCAGGCGTGATTACCGCCGCTCTCAATTCATAATTTATTCTAAGGAGAGAATGAATAATGGCTACAGCAACTAGTAAGGCAAGTGATTCTTTCAAGGGTGCATACAAGCACCTCCTAACGGGCGTGTCCTACATGCTTCCGTTTGTCGTGGCTGGCGGTCTTTTGATCGCAATTGCCTTTGCAGCACGTGGTATTCGTGCATATGATGCAACCCTCGCTGCAGATAATTCCACTATTGTGGCTACGACCTGGACCACATTTTGGGCTAATGTATTTGCAGTTGGAGCAAAAGGCGGCTTCGGCTTGATGGTTCCCATTCTAGCAGGCTACATCGCCTTTTCGATTGCAGATCGCCCAGGGCTTGCTCCAGGCATGATCGGTGGCATTGTAGCTGGCTTAACTGGCTCAGGTTTTCTTGGCGGTATGATCGCTGGCTTCATTGCTGGTTATTTTACTCAATGGTTAAATGGCGCAATTCAACTCCCACGCAACTTATCTGGATTAAAACCAATTCTAATTTTGCCACTCATTAGTTCATTAGTAGTTGGTTTAATTATGTTCTATGTAGTTGGTGTGCCTGTTAGCGCAGCACTTGCCGCGCTAACCAATTGGTTAACTAGCATGCAAACTGGTAGTGCGCTCATTCTTGGCTTAATCCTTGGCGCCATGATGGCTTTTGATATGGGTGGCCCTGTAAATAAAGCCGCCTATACCTTCTCTGTAGGTTTGCTCTCAAGCAATGTCACAGCTCCTATGGCTGCTGTCATGGCAGCTGGTATGACTCCCCCACTGGGAATCGCACTCGCAGCCCTTCTCTTTAAAAACCGTTTTACAGAAGATGAGCGTGAAGCTGCAGGTGCAACTGCTGTTTTGGGTATCTCCTTCATTACCGAAGGCGCTATTCCTTATGCTGCTCGCGATCCATTTGGTGTAATTCCCTCTATTATGGTTGGCTCTGCAGTTGCAGGTGCTTTGTCCATGGTTTTTAAGGCTCAATTACACGTTCCCCATGGCGGCATCTTCGTTTTGCCCATTCCAAATGCCGTTGATAATTTGTTGATGTATGTCATTGCCATTCTAGTTGGCACTGGCGTTACGGCTGGCATGCTTTATCTTTTGAAGAAACCCGTTCCTACTGAATAAAATAGACTGAATAAGCATCAACATGCCTCCTGTCTTTTGACAGGGGGCATGCTTTTTTAACGATACAATCTTGTGCATGGAAATTTCAATCTTTCAGCGACTAGAACAAAACGTGTCGCATCATCCAGACAAAACGGCGTTTCTATTTCCAAAAGATAATGGCTGGGACACACTCACTTACCAACAGCTTTTAGACTCAACAAACCGCTTCGCCTCCGCCCTTTCAGCCTGCTCATTGACCTCAGGCATGCGCGCCCTTTTGATGACTCCCCCCAGCATTGAGTTTTTTCCTTTTGCCCTCGCTTTACTCAAGCTCGGCATTGTCCCTATCATGATTGACCCTGCCATTGGCTTGAAAAAACTTGGGACCTGTATCAATGAAACACAACCCGATATTTTCATCGGCAATACGCTCACCCATACTTTGCGAATTCTCTTCGGCTGGGGAAGGAAGACAATCAAGTACAACCTCACAATTGAAAGCGTCAAACGCAATACACCGAATACTGAAGTTCTTGTCTCTTCATCATCAACTTCTCCAGCCTCCCCCGTCGCCATCATCTTCACCAGCGGAAGTACTGGCGCGCCCAAAGGCGTATTGTATTCACAGGGAAACTTTATTGCGCAGTTGGAGATGCTCGCTCAAACCTTCAATATCACTTCTGATGAAATTGACCTACCCGCCTTCCCACTTTACGCTTTGATTGATGTCCTGCTCGGTGTCACCTCCGTAATCCCTGATGTGACTTTTCCTGTGCCAGGAAAAACAAATCCCGAAAAAGTATTGAATGCGATTCACAAGTTCAATGTGACCAATATGTTCGCTTCCCCTGTAGTGTTGGATATTCTCTCAAAAGCAAATTCCCACAGCCCCCAGCAGCAAGCTGCTAGACTCCAGAGTCTCAAACGCATTATCACGGCTGGTGCCCCTGCTACCATTCCTTTGCAAGAGAAATTCAGGAAACTGCTCGCTGATAAAACTGACCTCTTCGGCACATATGGCGCGACAGAAACTTTGCCCATTGCCAAAGTGGAAAGCAGAGAATTATTTGCGCTGAAGGAAAAATCTGCACAAGGTGCGGGGGTATGTTTGGGAAAACCAATTGAAGGCGTCCATGTGCGGATTATTCAAATCACAGATGCGCCGATTGAAGAATGGCAAGAGACACTCACAGTGGAGAAAAATGTCGTTGGGGAAATTACAGTTCAAAGCGCAGCCACGACGCGGGTTTATATCCAAAGAGAAGAAGCGACTCGGTTATCCAAAATCAAAATTGGTGCGGACGTGATTCATCGTACTGGCGATGTAGGCTATTTCGATGAGCATGGACGTTTGTGGTATTGCGGACGGAAATCACAACGTGTGCAAACGAAGTACGGCATATTTTTTACTGAGCAGATTGAAGGAATTCTCAACACACACCCATCGGTGTATCGCACGGCTTTGGTAGGTGTGAATCAGGAACCCATTTTATGGGTGGAAACAATTCGTGGTAAAACGAATCAAGATACAATTAAACGTGATCTATTAGAACTTGCCAAACAACATCCACAGGCATCAAAGATACAAACTATTTTATTTATGAAAAAATTTCCAACTGATGTACGACATAATTCAAAAATCATTCGTGAAGAATTGACTTTACTTGCAGAAAAGAGAGTGCGATGAAAGCATTGATTACTGGTGCAACAGGATTTCTCGGTGGCGCGTTGACACGTAGACTTCACAACACGGGCTGGGATGTGACCGCCACTGGGCGCAACGCATCAAAGCTGGATGAACTTGAAAGCGCAGGCATTCGCGCGCTTCGAATTGACATCACAAAAAAAAATGAACTTGTGAATGCATTCAAAGAACAGGAAATCGTTTTTCATTGTGCCGCACTGCCATCGCCGTGGGGAAATTTTGAAAAATTCTATCAAGCCAACGTCATCGGCACGCGCAATGTTGTACAGGCTTGCGAATCAAACAAAATTCAACGGCTTGTATATGTTTCCACGCCAAGCATTTATTTCGATTACAACTCCCGCATGAACGTAAAAGAAAGTGATCCATTACCTGAGCCTGTCAGTAATTATTCAGCAACAAAAATTCTTGCTGAACAGGAAATTGATGAAGCCTTCAAAAAAGGCTTACCAGTAATTACCATTCGTCCACGTGGAATTTTTGGGCCTATGGACACCGTTATTTCTCCGCGCTTAATTCCACGTTTACAAGCAGGGCGGCTTCCGATGGTTGGAAATGGCAAGAATGTTGTAGACCTCACCTACATTGAGAATGTGGTGGATGCTTTAATTTTATGTGCAGAGTCTCCTGCTAATACACTTGGCAAGAAATACAATATTTCTAACGGAGAACCAATTGAGCTATGGAAATGGTTAGAAAAAATTTGCGATGCGCTTGATTTTCCATATCCAAAAATAAAAATTTCAGAATCCAGTGCTTACATCCTTGCAGGTGCGCTCGAAGCAGTTTACACACTCATCCCCACTCGTCCCGAGCCACCACTTACTCGCATGGCTGTAAATATGATTTCCAACAGCACAACGCTGGATACTTCTGCAGCAAAAGCAGAGTTGGGATTTCAACCCAAGATTTCAATGGATGAAGGTTTCGATTTATTCATGAAATGGTGGAAGGAAAATCATTAAACACAAAGTTTTTTTCTTTGCATACTTTGCGTTAAAAAAATAAAATTATGAAAATAGATATTCTTCACGCAGGCTATTGCACCGCTCCCGAACACATCGCCATTCACGGCGGACGTTGGAAAACCATTCATTTCCCTGCCATGTTTGCGCTGTTGCGCCACCCAAAATTTGGCGCTATGCTTTTTGACACGGGTTACTCCTATCACTTCTTTGAAGAAACAAAAAAATTCCCTAAACGTTTTTATCGCTGGATGACGCCTGTGACCTTACATGAAGAAGACTTAGTAGCGAATCAACTGTTGAAGTTTGACCTGCGTCCCAAAGATATTAGCCACGTTTTCATTTCCCACTTCCATGCGGATCACATCGCCTCCCTCCCCGATTTGAGCTGGTCTCGTTTCGTTTACATGCCCCACGCTTTTAGCGGACTTCGCAACCTGCCACCCGCTGAAGATATGAAGAATGCCTTCCTGCGCGGACTCATCCCCGCAGACTTTGACTCTCGCTCACAAGAAGTGGATATGACTCAGCCCAAGTTATTATCTGAAGAATATGCGCCTTTCAAAACAGGGTATGACTTGCTCGGCGATGAATCCATCATTGGGGTGGAATTGCCTGGGCATGCCCATGGTCAAATGGGACTCTTCGTCCGCGATGAGGATGGGAAGTTATTTTTCTTCGTGGCAGATGCGGCTTGGCTGAAACAATCCATCGTAGAGAATCGTCCGCCACATAAAATTGCTAATTTGCTCTTTCCAGACCCAGAAGCATATCGGAAAACTTTGGGAAATTTACATTCCTATTATTTGACCCACCCTAATACAATTGTGATTCCATCCCATTGTGATAAAACGATTTCTGAATTCAAGGTAGGGGCGACCCGCCCATCTCAATGATGACCTATGAAAATCCCGTAGGGTTGTCGCCCCTGCTTTTTACAAAAGAAAACATCAACGAACTCCAATGGCCTTCCACAGCGGATGGAGAATATGCGCGCAATTATCTGCTGCCAATGATGCAAGGTAACCCACAGACTTATATCAAGAATGTATACAACACCCAATTGATGGTCATCAAAGTGGACGATGTCATCATCCCCATCACAGTTTCTGATTTTCATCCTAATAACACCTACACCGTTTCACCGTACAGTCATTACGTCTCTTATGGCGGATTTGAAGAAGTGAAGCACCTCAACAACCCACCCGTTGAAGCGTTGATCAAGTTCATCATGAATCCTGTGGCTTGGTATTTTAAGCAGACCGAGTTAGACAAAGTGGTGTACGTCAACAACTATCTGCTTTCGACGAATCTATACCCATCAGTAAACAGCGAGCAACTATCGGCGGTGTGCGAAGCGTTGGTCAAATGGTTTCCAGATCGCGTCATCGTGTTTCGCTCCGTTGACCAGAGAAAGAATCCCCATATTTATCAAACCCTTGAAGCGAATGGATATGAGATGGTCTTGAGCCGTCAGGTTTGGTATATGGAGCCTGAAGATGCAATCCGCACGCGGCAATACAAAGAAGATATGCGCGTGCTTCGCAAGCATGGATATGAAGTAGTCGATGGAAAAAAATTATCAGACGAGGAACTTGTCCGCGCTTTGCATTTGTACAACTTGTTGTATCTTGAAAAATATTCCTACTACAACCCGCAATTTACATTGGAATTTATGAAGCTGGCACGTGACGAAGGGATTTTGCATCTGCGAGCGTTGAAGCGTGATGGACAAATCAATGCGGTAATGGGATTCTTCATCCGCAACGGCGCAATGACTCAGCCATTATTTGGCTATGATACAAGCCTGCCACAAGAAGAAGGATTATATCGTCTGCTGACGCTCATCACCCTGCAAGAAGGATTGCAACGAAATTTACTCGTTCACGCCAGCGGAGGCGTGGGAAAATTCAAGAAGGTGCGGGGTGGGAAATCTGTGACGGAGTACAATGCTGTATTCGCGAGCCATTTGCCAATGAAACGGCAGAGACCGTGGAAGTTAATCAAGTTAATTTCAAAATATGCAATTCCGTATTTTAAGAAGATGGACTTTTAAATAGCAGACGATAGACCACGGACGATGAACCATTTTTATGGTCCACGGTCCATCGTCTGTAGTCATTAATAAGGAGATATCCATGCAAGTGAACATGCCTCTCAAAATTATTGGTTTTGGAAGATATTTACCGAAGCGCATCGTACCTAGTTCAGAATTGGAAGCTCTGTGTGGCGTACCCGCAGGTTGGGTGGAGCGACGCAATGGCGTGCGTGAACGTCGTTGGGTGACCGATGAGACTTCTTCGTTTATGTCATCACAGGCAGCGTTGGAAGCATTGGATGAAGCCAAACTCAAACCGAATCAATTGGATTTAATTATCAATGCCTCGGGCACGGGAGAGCAAGCCATTCCCGATACAGGCGTGTTGATTCAACGTCAGTTGGGACTTGGCAATTCAGGCATCCCCGCCATGACCGTACATACCACTTGTTTAAGTTTCGTAGCCGCAATGGACGTGGCTTCCAATTTCATCGCCAGCGGACGGTATAAAAATATTCTGATCGCTAGCGCCGATGTGGCTTCCTGCGGAATCAATCCGAAAGAACCTGAATCGGCTTCATTAGTTGGAGATGCGGCCGCCGCTGTGGTGGTGACAAAATCAGAAGCAAATGACAAATCTATGATTCACCATGCTCATTTTAAAAGCTATGGTGATGGCGCCTATCTCACCACCATCATGGGCGGTGGTTCGCGGTTTCATCCGCGCTTTGAGAGGCACAACCCCGAAGATGATTTATTTCATATGGATGGTCCCGCTGTCTTGCGCATGGTGCGTGGCATTGCTCACGACTTTTTAGATGAGTTGTACCCTGGCCTTTCCAAAAGCCTTGTGGATATTGATGTGGTGGTGCCACATCAAGCCAGCAAGGTTGGGTTGATGATGTTGGAACGCTTCGGTTGGCCTGAAACCAAAATTATGAGAACCATTGAAACGCTTGGCAATTGCGTGGCAGCTTCCATTCCTGCAACACTCTATCAAGCGGTGCGCGATGGAAACATTCAACGTGGACAAAAAGTTTTGCTGGTGGGCACAGGCGCTGGCCTGTCCATTGGCGGGCTGGTGTTGACTTACTAAGCTTTGTTCCTGCTCTATCGGGGGCTAAGCCCCCGATAGAGCAATGAGCATTAAAGCATTGAGTACTTATGAACATTCTTTTTACTGGTGGTAGGGCTCCCGCAACGCTAGATTTGGTGCGTGCGTTTCAGCGTGCGGGGCATACGGTTTTTATGGCCGAGTCGTTGCGCGGACATTTGAGTCAGCCGTCGAATGCGATCCATGCTAATTTTTTGGTGCCTCCACCCCGTCAGGAAAAAGATGCGTTTCTTTTCGCGTTGAAAAAAATCGTAAAAGAGAATCAAATTGATTTGTTGATTCCTACTTGTGAAGAAGTCTTCTACACAGCCATGGCGCATGATGAATTGCCCGTCTTCACAGAGCCGATTAAGAAGTTAAATCAATTTCACAACAAATGGAATTTTGTCATCAATTCGGTGGATGGCAACTTATATGTGCCTGAAACGATGTTGGTGCGAAGCCAGAATGACTTGTTGCACGCCTTTGCTCAATGGCGTGAACTGGTGCTTAAGCCAGTCTATTCGCGCTTCGCTTCGCGGACCTTGATTCTGCCGCCGTTAAAAAAAGCATTATCCACGCTGACGTTTGAGACAAAAGAAATGTGGATTGCACAAGAATATAAAGAGGGACAAGTATTTTGCACGTATAGCGTTTGCCATCAGGGACATATCACCGCGCACACCACCTACCCATCCAAATTTACAGCAGGCCAGGGAGCCACGATTGCTTTTGAACATGTGGAGCATCCCGCCATCTTTGAATGGGTGCGGACTTTTGTGAAGCGTTATCAACTTACAGGGCAAGTGGCATTTGACTTTATCCAAACCGCGGACGGACAAATTTTTGCTTTGGAATGTAACCCGCGTGCCACGAGCGGTGTGCATTTGCTGGCGTCCCATCCACGCTTTGCTGAAGCCTTCCTCAACCCTGACATGGATTGCATCACCCCCATTGAAAATGGCTATTACATGCTCTCTGCCGCCATGATTTTATATGCCCTGCCTGCATCTCTGATTCATGGTCGCTTTGGCGAATGGTTCAAGACCTTCTTCACCAGTGACGATGTGATTCTCAATTTCAAAGATCCATTGCCTTTTCTTTTACAATTACGCAGTCTACTCGCTACGCGCACCATCGCCAGCCGACAAAAAATCTCCCTGCTGGAAGCCTCTACGTTTGATATCGAATGGAATGGTGAGGGGTAATTATAGGTTTCAATAAAATGGGTGGATGTATAATGCAGTTATGAATAAATACATTAAGTGTATTCAATAATTGCCATTCTTATTAGCATGAACAATTAAAATTAGGTAAAAATGAAGAAAAGAATCATAAACAGTCTGGGATTTATTTTAATTTTTGTAATTCAAACTAGTTGCAAAGCACACGAGCAATCATCTCTGGTATATATTCCCACTCCTGTTTGGTCTACATTTCCCGAAATAGCAAATAGAACAGAAACAATATATTTTTCATTCACAACGCTTCCCGAGGCTGACTGTCATGCAGGAATTGGCTACTATGGTTATGATGGGAAATGGACTACTACAGATTTACCAACTATAGAATCTGATAAAAGCGGTAATTGTACTTGGACATGGGAAGTTCCAGAAAACGCCAAAGATGGCATCGGTGAATTCAGAGGATATATCCAGTTCAAAGATCAGAGCATAAATATATACCCTGCAACATTTTGTATTGAAAAATGTTCTTAATTAAAAAGTTTTGTATTGAGTGGCTACAACCCAACAAAGTATTCTGGGCACTTGCTAAGATACCTGCACCCATACCGACATAGGCATCTTATAAAGAGCATATGTATAGGCCACAATTGAGCACTTCGTATCTTTCTAAAATTTATAAAAGGGAGTATCTAATGACTGATATCTATTTTAAACCTTCTAAATATTCACTAGAAATTGTTGGCGAGGCGAAAACTCAAAAAGCCATAAAAGAAGTTATCATGTACAAAATAATGGTTGAGAAAGATGACCTTGAATACAAAGATGAAAAACTCACAGCAGTATTAGTGCTTGAAGATGACAATAAATTCGACCTTGGTAATGCTGTACGAATAGAAATTGATGATAAATCAGTAGGATACTTGGCTAAAGAAGATGCCACAAAATACAGAAAAGCATTGAAAGAATTAAATATTACCAACGAACGCTGTACATGTAAGGCTTCGGCATTTGGAAAACGAGAGGATCTCGAAAAAAATATGCTTTTCGGTATCTGGTTATCCATTGATTTAGACCATTTGGAAATTAGCGAGCTACCACCCAAAAGAAAAAAGTTGTTTGGCCTATTTTAATTCTTCACCTTTGTAAACCAAGGAAAAAAATTATGGTTACTGAACGTTTAATTAATAAAACTCTTAGACGGCTTGCAAAGCAAAGAGTTTCAATGATTCTCCAACCTGGAGATGTCTGGGTTATTGAGTATGCAGTCAGTGAAGGGGAAAGTCCTGATATTTCAGCCGCACTTCGCACTTGCCACTTGCGGGGATGGATCGCACTTGAAATAAACGCTGTTCCTCAGGCATCTATCGGAGACAATGGTGAGTTATTAGAAAATACTCAAGGTGTTGCACCTATTTATCGCTTAACCGAAGCAGGCTGGAGTGTAATTCATCGGTCACAAGCGTGGGTAATTTCCACATTTATAGTTGCCACGGTCTCACTTATTGCAACTATTGTTTCTATCTATCTGACGTTAAGCGGTGGGTAAGGAGTCTATAAAAATCAAATTACACCAACGGGAAATAAAATGAAAATTACCAAAAATATTTTTGTAAGACTCATGGATTGGTTCTCTGGGCATGAAGAATTTAACTGGAAAGAATACTTATTTCAGGAACACTCAGAGCAATTTCTCGGTTTTTGGGGTAGACGCTTAAAATATTTCCGCTTTGTGCGTGGTTCTAATGGATTTGGTAGTCGTCCAGATGAAATTATCCTAGCATTACGTTATGATGGAGAAAATGACCTAATCAATATTTTTCAAGGGTTGAAAATTAACACCCATCAATTCACAGAGAAACCCGAATCATCCGAACAAAGTAAACCACATGTGGGGAAAGGGCCTTTAAAATCTCCTTCTATAATTCCAAACACCAAATGGATTGAACAACCTCAAAATCAAGTCATTGATAATATTAATTTATTTATTTGGTGTACTGAAACGGAAATCGAATTTAAAATACATGGGACTATTGAAAATAACTGGCAGTTAACAGAAACTGAATTTAGAAACTCCGAACAGATTGAACTCATATTCGGCAAGTATCATGAACGTATAATTGACCCACCACAAGATACCAAGTATTGCTTCTGTCCAAAATTTTATCCCGAATATTGGACATAAAGTTAACAAAACGCCCTGAACAAAAGAAACTCTTTATTACACAACAGATAAGGGAAAATCTCATGCCAAAAGAAGCAAACATTCAATTCGTAGAATCAATCAAGACTGTTTTCGAGACCGTGTTTAAAGAGTATGGCTTTGAACTTGAAGAAAAAGCCATTTGGAATGGCGCAGGCGAAGACACAGTCAAGGCTAGTAAACCAGATATCGAATTAATCTATTATCTTGGGCATCTGCCTCAGTTTTATACATGCAGTGTAGGCATCCGCTTGTCAGGTCAATTAGCAGAGAGAGCGACCTCTCTTAAGTATTATTACAACATGAGCATAATAGAAATCGCTCATTATCTTGACAAAAACTATGAATACAATAATATCGATGTATACACCAACGAAGATTTAATCCGTGCATTAGAGCAAGAAAAAGAAACTTTACTTACTTATTGTGCAGGCATTTTGTCTGGTGACGTTTCAACTTGGTCAGAAGCCGTCAAGCGCTCAGAAGAATATCGAACAGGCTCTGGTAAGGAACTCTGGTCAATTAGCTAGAAACTATAAATGAATTATTCTATTCCTGAAAACGATGTTTTTCTTGAAAAAGTACAGCAGATATTTTCAAAATATCTGGAAGGCTACGGCTATTCAATCACATCGACAAAAAACGAGAAGATGCATTGCAAAATAATTTACTCAACTGACAGCCGAAGGGTTGAGATAATAAATCAATACAACTATACAGATTATGGATTTTCAATATTTATTTACAACACAAAAACGAACAGGCATAACCTTTTGGCAAATGTCCCTTTTCATAAAGAAGATAAAAAATGCGTTTTTATTGAGGAAACAGCAACAGCCTTATTAAGAAACCATATAGTTGAGTCCATGCTTTCAGGACAAACATGGGAAGATCTTGAAAAAATTATTTACACAGTGAAAGATGACAGGTAATAAATAATGAAATTAATAATCACAGATTCAATCTTCAACGAATTTCCCGAAGTGGTCCTAGGTGTTGTCATTTTGCATGGGATTGACAACTCCCAAAACAAAACTGAGATTACCGATCTGTTGCGACAAGCAGAATCAGGGCTTGCGGAGAAATTTGGCAACACCCCAGTCATTGAACATCCGCACATTGCAACCTGGCGCGAAGCCTATCGAAAATTTGGAGCCAAGCCCAAAGATTATCCTTCCTCCATTGAGAATTTATCCAGAAGAGTTTTAAACGGCGCGGCCATTGGTCATATCAACAACCTTGTCTCCTTATACAACACGATTTCATTGAGACACATCCTCCCCGTCGGCGGTGAAGATGTAGACAAGATTACTGGGGACGTGCTCCTGACGCAGGCTGGTCCGAACGAAGCTGCCATCCTTCTGTTAGGTGAAAAAGAAGCGCGTGCTCCCCATCCAGGCGAAATCATTTACAAAGATGATCTCGGCGCCATTTGCAGGCGCTGGAATTGGAAAGAAGCGGACCGAACAAAATTAACACAAGAAACGAAAAATGCCTTTTTGGTGATCGAAGCCATCCCCCCTGTCACCCGCGATACGGTCGAAACGGCAACCCGCGAATTGGCAGAGATTGTTCGTCAGTATTGTGGCGGCACAGTTTCAACCGCATTTTTAGATAAAGACCAACGAGAAGTCAACCTCATGTAGTTCAATACCAAGGATGGAACCCATATGGAATTCAACGCTTTTTATCAGGAACTTCAACACAGCACCGAGATGATTCGTGCTTTACTGTCAGGGATTTCAGATGAAACCGCGCGCCTCAAACCACACGCTGAGTCTTGGTCCATTCTCGAAGTAGTTTGTCACCTCTACGATGAAGAGCGCGAAGACTTTCGAGAACACCTCGATTTCATCCTTCATCGTCAACATGAACCCTGGCATGTCATTGACACCGATCGTTGGGTCACAGAGCGCAAATACAACGAACAAAATTTTGCTGAAATGCAGGAAAAATTCTTCATCGAACGCGCCAAATCCTTGGCATGGTTAAAAGAATTACAAAACCCAACTTGGGAGAAAACTTATACAACCCCATACCGCACCATCAGCGCAGGCGAAATGTTCGCCTGTTGGGTTGCACATGACAATCTCCACCTCCGTCAATTGGTGGAACTCAGGCGCGTCAGGTTGGAAAATATCACCAAGCCTTACAATCTCGACTACGCAGGCGATTGGTAGCGATCAGATTTTTATTTAACTCATGTTGAACTTAAGGCTTTCCAAGCAACTCAACCAGATTACAAAAAATTATCGTTTTGTCCAAGACACGCAAAGCATGTCACCTGCACGTGTGTATAAATTAATTGGACGTGATCAAAACCTCTATCTGAAAATATCGTCAGAGCAATATCAAGGGACAACCTACGATGTCGAACGTGAAAAAGACATGATGATCTGGTTACAAACGAAATTAAATGTCCCAGAAGTATTACATTTTGAAAAACATGAAGGCTCAAGTTTTTTGCTCATGAGTGAAGTTGATGGAGTCGTAGGTCACGAAGACTATGAAAAGCACCGCGACCCTGAAAGAATGCTTCAGATATACAGCGAGGGAATCAAGCTTTTCCATTCAATACACATCACCGATTGTCCCTTTGATAACAGCATCAACAATCGGCTTGATGAACTGGATTACTTATTAAGCCATCAACTCGCAGACATGGATACCAATCACTGGGAAGAAGATACGCCTTTTAAAGACCCGCATGAGTTATATGCTTTTCTACAAAGTCACAAGCCCACTGAAGAGCTGGTGTTTTCTCACGGTGATTTCTGCGACAGCAATATTTTTATCAAGAATCACCAAATCAGCGGTTTCATCGACCTAGCAAGAAGCGGCAAAGCGGACAAATGGTACGACATTGCCTTTTGTGTCCGCTCCATTCGGCATGACATGGGGGATAATCAAGAATATCTCGACTTATTTTTCAAACGACTTGAACTTGAACCGAACTGGGAGAAGATTCAGTATTACATTTTGTTAGATGAGTTGTTTTAAGTCAAAAGCAAACATCGCGATTTTCAATAAGTAGGACAAACCGCGTCTCCTATTTGCATAATTTCGCCATCATTGGCGGTAAACAACGAAAAGATACAACCCTCATAGCTAAAAAGTTGCGGGGGATTCTGTGGAGATCCCATAGAAAGCAATTGCCAACGACCATTGAACACCACCAGCCACACTCGTGTTTCAGCAGGCCAACGATCATATTCAGCAAACCCTAACCCAATCCAACCATTGGCTTCCTCATAACTCATCTCCTGAACCATGACAACCTTGGGAGCTTCTTTCCAGATAATGCCACCTTTGCCTGTCAAAATCTGATTGCCCACTTTCACAGCATCAAAATTTGTCTTCACCAAAGGCCCTGATGAATCTACGGTTGAGGTATTTTGAGATACCGAGCAACCTGCTGTTACGAATAATATACTTACAAGGAAGAGTTGATATAAGAATTTCATAGCTCTATAACGTAATCACCGTGGTATTTGTTCCTGTTTAGAGTCGATTAGAATTTTTTCAAAATTCGCAGTTCAAGTACAATCAAACCATGAGTGACAACACACAATTCAGCGAATGTGAGAAAGAAGTAGTAAAAATTCTCTTATAAGGCAGTAGCTAATTTAAAAAATGAATCCATCACCAAACATCATCCTCACTCCTTTTCAACCTCAACATCAATCCGCAGCAAAGAACTTGATTCTCGCTGGGCTGGAGGAACATTGGGGCACCTTAGACTTAAGCAAAAATCCCGACCTGAATGATATTGCCTCAAGCTATGCCCACGGATTATTTTTAGTGGCGCTGTTGGATGATCAAATCATCGGCACAGGCGCAATCGTCCCAACCTCTGATCACAACGCAGAGGTAGTTAGAATGTCTGTGTCCAAAACCATGCGCCGTATGGGAGTTGGGAAATTAATTCTCAACAAGTTATGCGAGCACGCCAGGTCAATTGGATGTAAACGCATCATCCTTGAAACCACCGAAACCTGGCAAGATGCCATTGGGTTTTATCAAACCTTTGGCTTTCAAATCACCCACTATCTTGATGGGGATGTATATTTCTCTCTCGACCTATGAATGAAAAAATTGGCATGCGCTTGTGGGCAGAAAAAGACCTAGCGCTTCTTCAACGCCTGTTGGGAGACCCACTCATGACCGAGCACATCGGCGGCCCTGAGACTCCAGAACAAATTCTTCACCGTCACGAACGCTATTGTCAAAGCAGTGTCTCAGGGAAAGGTCCCATGTTCGTCATTCTCTTTGGCGATCAACAAATCTCCGCTGGGTCCATTGGCTATTGGGAGACAGAATGGCAAGGTCAACTTGTTTGGGAAACAGGCTGGAGCATCCTGCCAGAATTTCAAGGCAAAGGGATTGCCACCCAAGCAACAACTTTGATTATAGAACGTGCCCGAGCTGAAGGAACACATCGCTTCCTCCATGCATTTCCAGCTGTTGACAACATCCCATCAAATTCGATTTGTCGAAAAGCAGGCTTTTTCCTTCAAGGAGAAGTCAACTTTGAATATCCACCAGGCAATCTCATGCGTTCCAACGACTGGCGCTTTAATCTTTAGATTGAATTAAGCAATTTACTTTACAATCGGGGACAAGGAGAAAATACATGAAACAACTCAAAGGAAAAACTGCCCTGGTGACAGGAGCCTCCTCAGGCATTGGCGAGGCGTTAGCCAGGTCACTCGCAAAGCGGGGAGCGAATCTCATCATCACAGCACGTTCAGAAGACAAACTAAATTCTCTGGCCGTTGAATTGCAAAAGCAAGGTGTTCAAGTAAACGTCTTTCAAAGCGATCTCAGCAAAAAAGGCGCTACAGAACAGCTTTTTAAACAAGTGGAAGCAGCTGGCTTACAGGTAGATTTGTTAATCAACAATGCTGGTTTTGGAAAGTGGGGAGATTTTCTTGAATTCAGCCGCATGCAATATGATGAAATGCTGCAATTGAATATCAACGCTTTAACTTGAATTATGTCAACTCTTTATTTAGGGGATGTTAAAACGTGGCGAAGGTGGCATCATTAACGATCCGGGTCAACTGCCTCTTTTATTCCAGTTCCTTTTGCGGCAGTATATTCTGCATCGAAAGGCTATGTACTTTTGTTAACCGAAGCCTTACAGGGTGAATATGGAGATCGCGGTATAAGTTGCATGACGTTATGTCCAGGTGGAACCGAATCAAACTTTGCAGCGGTGGCTGGGGCTGAATCAAAGTTGAAGACAGCCAGTCAAAAAGATTCTTCTGAATTCGTCGCAGAAGTTGGCTTGGACGCTTTCTTAAAGGGAGAACTGTATGTAATTACTGGCGCTCGCAATCAAAGAATTTCGATTTTGCCACGCTTTCTCTCTCGTAAAAGTGTCTTGAAAATTACAGGCAACACCTGGAAAAAAGCCATCGGGCGTGCTTAATTTCTGAGTTGATAAGTTTATGTTTAAATAAAAAGAGACCTTCAATTTTCTTGAAGGTCTCTTTTTATAAACTATCTATTTAGCGTACGCGTCTAAAAATTCATCCCACCCTGTATTGAGGGCAAAGTCAACTTTGGTTCGATAATACGTATAATTTGAATCTTTGCCTGACGCACTGGAGACATAATAAATTGTAATGCCATGCGCATCAGGATACCCGTTGACATGATGCTCATTCAAAACCACACCAGTGATTGCAGTCATCACGGCCTGACTCTTGGCTTGAATAGTGGTATCAGTCACATTGCGGTTGACTTCAAATGCCATGTCATATAAATCTTTATCCATGGGAGCCTGCCAGAAGTTTTGCGTGGCGATGAAGGCTTTATCATATTTTTTACGATTGGCAGTTAATCCATTTTTCAACGCAACAGACCATTGATCCACAGCAGTAAGCAATGCATCAAAACGAGCATCCACCGCAACAGCAGACCAAGTCTTCTCGTTGGATGCGCTTTGACTTGTGGCAATGGCCACCTGATCTGCGGTCATGTTCGGGTTGGCAGCTAACTGGGCAAGCACAACATCGTATTCAATGCCATCCCAACCGACATATTCCTGTGAGCCAGTCACGTCAGTCGCATGTCCATGCCACGCATTAAGCACTTCAATGGAAGACATATTACAACCGTCATATCCAACCACATCGATAAATCCAAGAGAGGGAATGGCAGCTTTTAATTCATCCAAATCAAGGGTATCCGCATTGGTATCATCCTGCATTACATAGCCAGGATGCCAGTTCCAACCGTGCCCCCAAAAGTAAAGAACATAATGATCAGCAGGGTAATTGGTTTTTGACCAGGTGACAAAGTCAATCAAGGTTTGTTTGTCTCCCATATTCCGCTCTCCCCAATCGGCCACTGCACTGGCGGAGTCTGCAATCATGCCCGTGGTGACATGGTACAACTTGGTACTTTGCCAGTCACCGCGGCTGATGTCATAGCCGGGGGCTCTATCAGCCAAAGCAACTACCTGCACATTTGCACTGGAACCTGTAGGCGCCAATTCCAATTCAAGGTCTTTGACAATGTAATCTTCGAGATTATTATCCCCTGACATATACACCATCACTGTCCATTTTGCAGGGGCGGGCGGAGCGGCTTGGGCTGAACCTGTAAGAACAGAAAACATGGTGATTAAAATTGCAACGGTCACGATCAGATGGACTGACTTACGCATGGGGTTCTCCTAAAATATAAAATTAAATTTGAGTTCACGTGCGTGTGGTGTTGCAGGGAAGTTTTGGTCAGGCATCTCCTCAATTGGTGTTGAAAGAAAGTGTAGCATAGACAGATACCTAAATTCAATAGGGACAGCCTTAATATTTCAAAAAAACAATCCAGTTTATACTTGGGTTTTCTTAATTATAAAATCACATATATATCCTTTGGAGAGTTGAGATGAATCAAAGAACACCTTCCGTACAAATTATTAAGACCGAAATACTTTCAGATAATTGGTACACCCTGCGCAAGGTCACTTTTGAAATTGAGAAATCAGATGGCACAAAGACAACTCAAAGCAGGGAAGCCTATGACCGTGGAAATGGAGCCGTCATTCTGTTATATAACCAATCTCAAAACACGGTCGTGCTGACCCGACAATTCCGCCTCCCCACCTACGTCAACGGCAATCAAGACGGTATGTTAATTGAGGCTTGCGCAGGATTGCTGGAAGAAGAAAGCCCAGAAGAATGCATCAAAAGAGAAGCCATGGAAGAAACTGGGTATGAAGTAGGGAAAGTTAAGAAGATTTTTGAAGCCTATATGTCTCCAGGCTCCGTAACCGAAATGCTTCACTTCTTCATCGCCGAATACACACACAAAGATTTGCGTAGCGAAGGTGGTGGTGTGCAAGAAGAAGAGGAAAACATTGAAGTCCTTGAAATTCCCTTTAAAGAAACCTTGGACATGATTGAAGATGGAAGAATTATGGATGGAAAAACCATCATGTTGCTTCAGCATCTTCAAATCCACGGGTTGCTTGTATGGAAATAAAACAATTAACTCCTTCTGATTTATCAATTTTCAAATCACTAATTGATTTGTTCAATCTTGTGTTTGAAGAAGAAAACCCTACTCAAGCTGAGGATGCTCATTTATTAAAGCTACTAGATAACAAAAGCTTTATCGCTCTTGTTGCCATCTTAAACGGAGAAGTTCTAGGTGGGCTTACTGCTTATGAACTCCCCATGGTCTATACAGACCGTTCTGAGCTTTTTCTATATGATATGGCGGTCAAAACAGAATATCAAAGAACGGGGATTGGCAAGAAATTGATTGAACATCTGAAAGAAATTTGTACCACCCGTGGAATTGAAACCTTCTTCGTTATGGCTCACGAAGAAGATGATGGGGCTATCGAGTTTTATCACGCGACCGGTGGTCAAAGCGAAAAGGTGATGAATTTTCTGTATGATACAAGTAAAATCACAAAACAATCTTAAATAAAACGAGCAGACATTTAGAAAATGTCTGCTCGTTTTATTACGCTAACTTGCCAGGACGTTTACAAAATCACCAGCCGTGGCAAAACGAATATTGGGGTCCTTATCCATGGCTTGTTGAACAGCGTAGGAAATGTGTCGGGGAAGACCAGGCACGATTTCGCGGGCATCAGGCCGAGGCGCGTTCAGATGCGCAAGCAAAATCGCTCCTGTGTTCGGACGTTCAAAAGGCAATCGTCCTGTCAGCATTTGATAGGTCATCACTCCCAAAGCATAGACATCTGCACGGCCATCCACATTTGCGGAGGCTTGAATTTGTTCCGGAGCAATATAATCAAAAGTTCCAACCATGCCTGTGTTGGTGATTTGCGTGTGGGCATCTGTCATCTTGGCAATGCCGAAATCAGTTAAGACCGCACGTGCAGGGTTTGTCGATGAATCTAACATCACATTCGATGGCTTGATATCACGATGCACCAAACCATTTTGATGAGCGTAATCCAAGGCATCGGCCACGCCGCGTAGAACTTCGACTGTTTTATTTATGGAAAGCGGACCTTGTTCTCTCAGTAATCCATTTAAATCTGGGCCCGAAAGAAGTTCCATCACGATATAGTAGACATTTTCTTCGTTTCCGAAATCCATCATACGCACAATGTTGGGATGTTCCAATCCTGAGACAATTTGCGCTTCCCGCATAAACCGTTTGCGGAATTGCTCATCTTCAGCAAGTGCGGCACGTAGAACTTTGATCGCTACGCTTCTGCGACTCTTGGGGCTGGTGGCGCTATACACTTCAGCCATACCTCCCCGCCCAATCAATTTCAGGTCATGATAGGACGAGAGCGTGGTACCTGTGATGATGGTTTCAGATTCAGCACGAACCTCTGCTGGAGTTTTCTGATAATCAATTTGAATATGATAGAAGAAGCGGTCTACAAAGCGTTGTAATTTTTTTCGTGCAGGTTGGAAGAGCGCACCTGCAAACACTGCAAAAACTATTGCAATTAGAAATGACTGGTCGCTTTGATGGATATTTCTGAACACCAAAGAAAGTAGCGAGAAGATCAAACCAAACGAAAGTCCCAACCCAATGGTAAGAAATCCATATACGATAGAGCGATTGATGAGCAGATCAATATCGAAGAGGCGGGCTTGTGCAATCGCAATCGTGACGAAGAGTGGCAACATCAAAAATAAAAAGATGCCTGCCAGGCGGGAAACAATTTGGAAGCCACTGCCCCAAATGCTTTCGCTTGAGAACAAGGGAATAAAATCCTGCAAGACTTGAAAAATCAGGAACCACAAGAAAGGTCCCATGGTTCCAATAAAGGCCCAGCGGATTTGTTGTTTTTGCGCCAAGGTCGAATGACGAAAATATCGATAAACAGAAGCAACAATCCCGATGGTATACCAGGCTGTCGTGAGGATTAAATATCTGCTTCTGCCCATGGTGCCCCAGAAAAATGGAGCCGTGGGAAAGATATAAATTCCCAACATACTGACAATCAACAACGGGGCCAGAAACTTCAACCAGCGTGGAACAAACCTGCCATCGGGGAAAAGCATCGAGAACAAAACAATGCCAATATCGCCCAGCGCCAGAATCAAACCGCCCGAGGTTTCATACCCGGGCGTTAAAGCAATGGTGTTGGCAAGGTTGGTGATGCGCACCCCAAAGATAATCAAAAACAGGGAGGTGAAAATTGCAAACCAATCATCGGAACGTCGAACGATTAACACCCCGCCGATGATGGCAAAACCAAACATCAAGAGGAAATCCACACCATACCCAATCACCAATTGAATCAGCGTGGGAATCCCTAGAATCAAACGCATCATGCTGGAATTTTGGAAACTGGGGAATTGCGGCGAAAGGACTGCGCCTAACACCATGAATGTGTACAACACCACGAAGGTCCAAACACCCACCAACGCCCAACGCAGGTTGGGACGATTTTTCAGGGAGTTGTCATTCGTAAGTGGATTGGTTGACATGGCTTGAAATATTTTTGTAATCATAACAAGAAAATTGACAGGGATACTGTCTGTTTGATTACACTTTCAATTTTGGTAGGTAGTGCAACAGCTTTCGTCGCTCTCTAACGTACGCAGGAAAGAGAATTAAGTTTCCAAAACAGGTAATTGCTCTTCTTTGAAAGTACCCATCAATTACAGTCGGGACCGCCAAGCCGTAGACCCATCCTTGAAGATCATTTTATGGTCTCAATAAAAAGACCCCGCTGATTGCGGGGTCTTGCGAAGTCACCATGAATTAGCTATAAAATCAAAACGTGTTAGGCTCTCAACTCCAATCGAACTAAATTTTTAGTCTAACGGGGCGGGCGTAGATAAAGCCTGAAAATGCCGCACGCGAAGCGCCCCACCCATCAAGTGCATTATCCCGATGTTTCTCGGGACGCTTTGTTGGGCTGCGTGCTGTTGTGCAAGACTCTTTGGCTACTAAAAGACTTGCCTTCCAAAAGCCTGACGAAATTATTGCACGAACCTATATCTTTTGCAATGACTAAAACGTAACTTAACCAAAAATGTTTTATCAATTCCTAAAAATTTTTTGCTGTCACAAAAGCTAAGAAGAGACCGACTAAAACTATAACGGGGCTTAGAAATCTTACTTGCCAAAGAAAGGCATTACTGTCTATGTTAGTTACGTCATGTCGCAAACGAAAGTTTCTCAGTCTTAATTGTTCTGATGTGTATTCTATGTTCGCTCGAACCTTATCGGGGTCGTGAAACCAAGAAATGTAGAAAAGAAACAATCCTAAAAAAAGTATTACCAATGAGCCAGCTAAATCTAGCAAGGTAAATAACAACGATGGCTTTGTTTCAACTGGTTGAACCATAGACGGCTGAGGCGTTGGCGAGAGGGAAAAGTCAAATACAAAATGGGCAATTGAAAGACCTACACACAAAACGACAAAAGATATAACGGCGAAATAAGCCTGTTTTCGGAGCATAAAACTTTCTTCCTAACTCTTGGCAATTGCGGATGTTTTCTGCGAAGCAGCCCAACGGTTTGCATTGACCTGCCCTGGGGCAGGGACGGCGCAGCCGTCCAGCCAGAAAAATGCCTGGGCGGAGTCTTCCCCTTTTAGGGGAAGATGTCCGCTGACAGGAAGAGGTCACGTGCACGCGGTGTTGGGTTTTTACCAAAACCAGTGACATTATTTATCAAATCACGTGCTTCATAGCCTTTTCTCATATAAAGCAAATTATTTTGATTGTACTGGTTTCATAGATTTATTGTAAACAAAAAACCTATGCCAGCACCAACTGCGCTTAATACCACACCAAACTCCAATAGAAATTGCAAATGAGATTACACTGGCAATTACGCCAACTTCGAGAAGGGACGGATTGATAACATAGCCAATGATGCTTGCAATCACATCAAAAACTGTTGCAATAATACCCGCCCCAAAGCTTCATGCTAAAGGCTTTTTCCCGAATTCCGCCGTGATCAAACCACAAGTCACCGTCAAAGCAAAAGATAATAAAAGTCCAACACATGCTAAGGTTGCTACGCTAGGCGACGAAAAATATATACTGACGACCAATGAAATAATCGCTTGCAAAATTCCGAAGACCGTACCCCATTTAATTGCAATCTTCATAACTTTTTATCTCCTTTTGTATGCAAGATGTAACTCTGAACCTGCCCAACGGTTTGCATTGACCTGCCCTGGGGCAGGGATTTCATGAAGCCATTCAGCGAGAAAAATGCTTGGGCGTAGTCTTCTCCTTTAGGAGAAGATGTCCGAAGGACAGAAGAGGTCACGTACACGCGGTGTTAGGTGCGTTCTATTAAAAGCGCTCGTCTTTCTTTTATATCACTGAGTTTACTTTGAATATTTTCTTTCATCGTCTCCAATTTCTTGAGAACCTGAATGATGATGTTTTGGGCGCTATTGGCTTGCACTAAAGAGTCTTCTATTTTGGATTGGACTACCCAATCAACAATTAAGCCGTCAAAGAAGAAATCTGCAAAGGTTGCCAACTCTCCAATGTTGATTTGAACTTCTACTTCTTTCTGCACGTCAGCCAATTCTCGTTTAAATTGACTGATTTTCTTTTGTGCGTTATTAATACAATCCTTGGCGTCATCAATATGTGAATGTTTAATCATGTCACTAATCAAGTCACCACCCAACATGTCCCAAATTCCCCAATTTTCCGCCTTCTCCAATGACTTAATCGCTTGCTCCAAATCTGGTAAAACACTTTTGCCAGCAATAATAGCTTCTGTGATTTCTTTCAATTCAGAATTTAAGTTTGCCAGTTCTTCAGAGAATTCAAGAAGTTCTTTTGATACAGTTTGATTTGATTGTTGAATAAACTTCTCTTTTTCAGAGAGCACCAACTCATAATTCGAATCTGCTCCTGTGAGTTTGTCCAACTCATTTGAAAGTCTGTCTTTTTCTCGTTCAAGAAACTCTACTTGACCTTTGGTTTGCTGATAACTAAGTTGTGCAGATAGTAATTCTTGTCGCTCTTTTTCCAACTGTTGTTCACGGCTTCCTAATACTAAATAAAACAAATATGTCAGGCTGATATGCTCTAACTTTTCTACGTCAATCTTTTCTTTATCCAATTGAGATTCAAGAAATGTCATTCGAGATGATTTGCCCAATAATTCTTCGTCAACGGAGCGAAAATTCTTCTCAAGTTTTTCCTTGAGTCTTTTTTGCTCGACGGCATTGGAAAGTCGTTCACTTAAATCTTGAAGATTATTTATCCTTGAAGAAAGCACCTAACGGTTTGCATTGACCTGCCCTGGGGCAGGGACGGCGAAGCCATCCAGCGAGAAAAATGCTTGGGCGGAATCTTCTCCTTTAGGGGAAGATGTCCGAAGGACAGAAGAGGTCCAGTGGCACGCGGTGTTAGGCGCTGTCATTCTCGATAACCAGGTACTGTCTTTTTTACCGACCATGAATCGCCGTGACGAACTAAGTAATAGAGGTCATCTCCGGCACATTCGGCGCCGCAATCATAAGCTTGCCACACAATCGCCTCATCAAGCGCAGTATTGAATCCGACCGCCGAAAACGAAATTACCATATTTTCATTTTCCCATGCCATGCCTAAAGAACGCATGGAATTCAACTCGAGCGGACTAATCAGCTTGCAGTTTGCAGTATTGGGGATAGCCTTTGGATCGATAGTTTTGGCTTCCTCACTATTCTTTCGAAATGACTCGAAGACTTCTGGAGCCAAAGGCAGACTTTGCAATTGATTCTCAGCGAAGTCGGCAGAGCTGGCGTAATCCGTTTCGGTTTCACCCACGACATAAGCTGGCGAAGGTCCATACCCGCGTGCACAAAAATTCTCCAACAGCAAAAAATAGATGCCTATTTCTTCCTCATACACAGAGCGAGGGGCGGCACTTGCGCACGCGGTGAGAAATAAGAGTAGCGCGGAAAGAAGCTGTGGAAGAACTGCTGGGCTTTTCATATATTCAGAAGCGCCTAACGGTTTGCATTGACCTGCCCTGGGCAGGGACGGCGAAGCCGTCCAGCGAGAAAAATGATAAAGCGTAGGAAACTTCTTGAGAAGCGCCCCAACGTCAGGTGCGCGCTTTGTTGGGCAACGTGCTATGCCAAGAACCATTCTATTCCGTCAGATGATAATCCCTTATACCAGTATTGTGTTCGTTTTCTATCCTTTTCCATAAACTGATACCTTTTTCGTAATTCGGTTTTTGCTTTAGTCGTGGGACGGAAATCTAATATCCGAATAGGTTGTTTCGCACGCCCGTCTAATTGGAAATCTGGTTCAAAATGTTGATAATTTCTAGCGATTTTATATATTGTTTGACAGGCATAATCATCATAGTCGGGCAATGAATAACCAATTATTCCTAACCCAAGATTTAAACTACCGCCACTGCGCCCAAGCCCTGTCCAAAATTCAATGAGAGGCTTTGAATACAATAATTTGTTGTGCGATGGATTTAATAAAAAAGGTGGACACTCCCAATACTGAGTTGAACCATTGTAAATATTGGTAGAATTCTTTACTCGATATATTTGTAGCAATGGGTCGTCTTCAAATCTTGGACCATCAACAATTGATTCAGGTTGAACTATTGCATTGGCTCCGAAGATTGGGTGTTTTATATCATAAGGAAAAGGATACTCGGTTGCAGTTTTTACATGATGGTTGTAACTGGTTTTATCAAACCAATCAATAGACCCGTGCATTTTGAGCACGGTAACTTCTTCTTTTGAATAATCCACTGTCATATTTTTAGGCTTGTCTTTCACGAATATCTGATCGAAGCAAACGATATGGAACGCCCTTGGATTAAAGCCTGCTCTAGCAATGTATCGTAATTAAAGAATCAATATTACATCTGACGGATTTAGCTTCTTAGCAAATTGTTTATATATATCTGGAACATCTTTTGGTGTGCGGTTAAATAAAACATATCCAATTGTATGGCGAACCAAAAGTTGAGTTTGATTTCCGTCATAACTCCATGTGTCGCTTCCTTTTAGTTATAGATAATGTTCAGCCATCAAGAAAAGACAAGAGCTTCTCGATTTTTATATCGTCGGCGGCGGAGCCATTAAACCTTCTGCATTATTCAAATAATCTAAATAATATTTAATGTCCCGCTCAAGAGGGTTATCTCTGCCGTATAAATATTGGACACGCTTGCGTATTTCTCGGAATAGTTCATCCGCTAATGGAAAATTTGCTGGTTTTGAGAAACCTGCACCTAAAATAAGTAACCGAAATGTTTTCATTTTATTTTACGAGATTGCCCAACTAGTGCTTATACAGCATAATCGCCGCAAAATACCTTATATGCAACAATAAAAGCCATCTTGTTTTCGATAATAAGCCATATTATAAGCCTTCCACATAAGAATCTACGGTTCGAGTCCAGTCCCTATCGATTTTCAGGCCATAGGCGCTTATAATCTACCCGCCCGCTAGGCTGGGCCATTTTATACACAGAAGGATTCACAGGATGAAAAAAACTGATCTCATTTCGTTGATTGTCTTTCCCATTGAAGTCTTGATAGGGTACTTGGTTGCGCTGGCGGGGAGCCAGGGCGGTACTACTGTGAATGGCATCCCTGTGTTTATGCTCACTGTGGGCGTGGCATTTCTCGTTCAGTGGTTGGCGTTTCTCCCTGCTTATTTTCTACAAACTGAAAAGTTTTTGATATCACAGGCAGTCTCACTTATTTGACAGTCATGATGATCGCAGTGACCTTCAGCCCCAGCATGGATATGCGCTCCTTATTTGCTCTTTGTGTTGGTCGTGATTTGGGCGATTCGCCTCGGCTCCTTTTTATTCATGCGCATCCAAAAAGCGGGCAAAGATGGGCGCTTCGACGAGATCAAACCCTCTTTCATTCGCTTCCTCAATGTGTGGACGATTCAGGCGCTATGGGTGACTTTCACCGCCGCCGCCGCGCTGGTCGCCATCACAACCTCAGTCCGCAAAGAACTGGATGGGTTCGCCATCATCGGTGCTTTGCTCTGGATGATTGGGTTTACCATCGAAGTCGCAGCGGACTCGCAGAAAAGCCGCTTCAATGCAGACCCGATGAACAAGGGGAAATTTATTCAAAGAGGCCTTTGGTCTCGCTCCAGGCATCCCAACTACTTCGGTGAGATTTTGCTTTGGGTGGGAGTTGCTGTAATTGCATTACCCGTTCTGCAAGGTTGGCAATGGGTTGCGTTGATCTCTCCCCTCTTTGTGACCTTACTGCTCACCCGTGTCAGCGGAATTCCCCTCCTCGAAAAACGCGCATACGAAAAATGGGGTGGACAGGAAGATTATGAAACGTATAAGAAAAATACACCCGTGTTGATTCCAAAGTTGTAGAAGTAGATTTAGCATCTAAAAGGCGACCCGTCAGATTGACGGGTCGCCTTTACAATTAAACTAAATTCCGCTTAATACTCTCCAACCAGGCTCTCTGAAAAAAGACATTCCCATTGAGTTTCACAACCAATTGAATATCCAAATGAAAATCGGTTTCCGTGGTGCGGATCGACCCCGTGGACTGGATGTGAATATCTTGTCCGTGTTCGATGAGATGGTAATTGATATCGTTATAGAATTGCGAGTGAGCGGGGTCTTGATGATAGGCCGTCATATTAATTCGTTCCGAGGTGGTGATGATTGTGCCATCGGGTAAAGTGGAACGGTCACCGCCGTAGGATTTAACGGTCAATGAGCCTGCAATCACATCCTCTTCAATTTTCCATTCGGGCACATCGGAAATGCTCTCCCCCATTTGAATCATTTCAGGCGGCGTGGTCTTGAATTGAGGAACAGGCAGCGACTCTTGATTCACCGCAGGCAGAATCAAATGCGAGGAATATCTTCCACCACGATGTAGATAATTATCAGATCGATAAGGCGATGGGAAAATCAACGGCCAGTAGGTGCTTGAAATTGTCAAACGAATGCGATGCCCTGGCAAAAAGCGATACGCTGTGGCACGCATTTTTATTTTCACTTCGTAAATTTCATTCGGAGTCAATGCTTCGGGATGTTCGTGGCTATCGCGATGTGTGAGATTCAAAATGCCAGCGGTCACCTGTGCGGAAGTGCCATCGGGTGCAACATCGGTAAGGCGAACAACTGCATAAGAAACGGGAGCCGATGAACTCAAATGCAACACCGCTTCAGGCATGCCCATAAAATCCAATGGCTCGGTTAATACCTCACTTGTATAAACGGGGATGACCGATTCATCAGGACGTAAATCTCGGAAGAGTCCGTTCGGCTGCGCGCCAGCGCCCCAGCAATAAGAGGAGGCTGTGCCATGGGTTGGTCGATTCAAATAATGGTCGGAGGAAGAAGTGTCTGCTGGTTGAGAAGATAAAGTTCTTTCGCCAAGATAAAACTCTTTAAGGCGAGTCGAGGTCAAGGGGTAGACATCCGCGCTGAACCACTCTCCATTCATCATCGCAGGAAAGGCTTCGGGCACGGTGTATTCGCGACGCATAAATGTAAATGCAGGTTCGTTCATGATGCCATTGTCAACACCCTTCAACCAGTATTCAAAGAAGCGCGTCATCTCATGCAGATAATCGAGGTTGGGACCGGGATAAGCATAATCGGGCATTTGATGATTCCAATTGCCGATTAAACATTTGCGCGGCGCATTGATACATTTTTCATGCATGCGCACGGCCGCGTTGACATAACTATCCATCCAACCGCCAATGCTGTACAACGCACAAGTAATTTTTTCATATTCTGGATTCAATGAACCGACACGCCAATAGGCACTGTCCGTTTGATTGCGCAACCAGTGTTCGAGCCATAGTGGAGTTTGCTCGAGTCTTTCTTTCCATTGAGTTGCCCAGCCATCTGTAACATACTCGGCCTTTGGAGGCATCGCATTCGAACCCACCTGGCTGACAGCATATTGCGCCCATTCGCTCGCAGTTTTACATCCGCCCATGTAATGGGAGTCTTCGATATAACGATCATCGGTGGCATAGACTGCCACGATCGCTTTCAAATGCGGTGGTTGCATCTTGGCTACTTGAATAGATGTGAAGCCGCCGTAGCTCATGCCCCACATACCTACGTTGCCATTACACCAATCTTGTGATGCCAGCCATTCAACGGCTTCGTAGCCATCCTGCGTTTCTTCGGCGGTGTATTCATCGCGTGCTATGCCTTCACTACTGCCCGTGCCACGGATATCAAGGCGACAGCAGGCAAATCCGCGCTCGGCGAAATAAGTCATGCGCTGATGGTCGGTGACATAGCGCCAGTCATCCTTACGATACGGAATCATTTCAAGAATAACGGGGAATTTCTCGCCATCTGTTTTGGGAATCGGCATGAAAAGATTAGCAGAGAGTTCGATTCCATCGCGCATTTTGATACGGACGTTATAGAGGACTTTGGTTTGATATGAGGTCATGGGTATCCTATATTTATAAAGCAATTCGGTGGTTGAGTAGGGCGAGTGCATTTCTCGCCCGTATCGAAACCAAAAGTTGAATATATTTTTTTATTTCCTGTTTACTTTCAATTGGTGGTTTCGATACGCCACTCGCTATCGCTCGTGGCTACTCAACCACCGTGAATTCCTACATTCTCATTCTTTCGCCTTTGGGATCGTAAGCAGGTTCTTTCAACACAGTCGCTTTCTTGGCTTCACCGATGACATCCACAGTTAAATCAGCAGTGACGAATTCTTTATCTACATAGGCCAAGGCCAAACTTTGCTTCACGTAATGTCCATATGCAGAAGAAGTGACAAAGCCAACAACTTTCCCGTTATGTTTGACAGGTGCATACACGGGAGCATCGGCATCGGTTGAATCCACTTGCAAAGCTACAAGTATTTCTTTTGCTCCAGTCTCTTTTTCTTTCAATGCAGATTCTTTTCCGATGAAATTATCTTTATCAAAAGCAATGAAATCTTTTAAATAAGACATTTCAGGGGTGTAGCCCTGCGTGAATTCGGCATTCCAAATGCCATAGCTCTTTTCGAGTCGCAAACTGTCCAATGCACGATTGCCAATGTTGACCAAGCCCAACTCTTTGCCAGCTTCCATCAAAGCAGAATACAAAGCCCGTTGATGAGCGACAGGCACATTGATTTCAAATCCCAACTCACCCGTCAGTGAGATGCGCGAGACCATCGCATTCGCGAGTCCCACTTCCATTTCACGGCAGGATAAAAACGGAAAGGCTTCGTGAGACATATCCGCGCTGACAAGTTTGGAAATAATTTTTCTTGAGTTGGGACCCGATAACGCAAATCCCATCCAGTCATCGGAAAGGTTTTTAATCGTCACACCGCTCGATGGCAGATTCTCTTTGAACCAACGCATATGCCATTCCTGCAAATAATACGAACCGATAATCCAGAAGCGGTCTTCAGCCAAGCGACTGATCGTGAGATCACCCATCAACTTGCCATTGTGATTCAACATCGGCGCAAGTTTGATGCGCCCCACCTTTGGCAATTTAGAAGCGACCAAATGATCCAGCCATTTCTCCGCGCCAAGACCTGAGACTTCATAACGAGCATAGACTGCGCTCTCAAACATCCCTGCCGCCTCTCGCGTGGACCTGACTTCTGCGGCGACAAAATCAAAGGCATTCGAATGTCTAAGAGTTGGCTTCTCAATAAAATCCGTTTGCCCTGGAGTGAAGTATTGCGGTGTTTCCATGCCCCATGTGACTCCGTATAATGCACCCGCTTGTTTTAAAAAATCATAATTTGGAGAAACCTTAAGCGGACGACCCGCAGGCAATTCTTCATTGGGATATGAAATCACAAAACGCCTTGCATAAAATTGCGCAGTCTTGGCTTTGAGATAGGAATCATTCGATGCGAAGTTTCCATAGCGGGCAATGTCCATACCAAAAATGTCGTGACCGGGGTCACCGTGAATCATCCAATTGGCGAGCGTTAATCCGATGGCGCCCCCTTGTGAGAAGCCACCCATACAACCACAAGCCACCCAATAATTTTTCATTCCGGGCACAGGTCCCACCAATGGATTGCCATCCGGTGTAAATGTAAACGCGCCATTCACCCAACGGCGAATGCCTGCATGTTGTAAAACTGGAAAACGATTGAAGCCAATTTCAAGTTCAGGGCTGATGCGGTCAATATCGGTGGGAAGTAATTCCATCCCGTAATCCCAATTTGCGCCTTCGGTTTTCCAATGGCGCGGGTTCTGTTCATAGACTCCGAGCAAAACCCCTTTGCGATTAGGTTGAAGGTAAGTAAACCCTTCCAAGTCCGTCACCGAAATAATTTCACGATCCAATTTGACCAATTCAGGAATATCTTCGGTCAACAGATAATGATGTTGCATAGGAGTGACCGGCAAATTGAGCCCCACCATGTTCCCCACTTTGCGCGCCCACAACCCCGCAGCATTGACCACGTGCTCCGCAATGACAGTACCCTGCTCCGTGACCACTTGCCATTTTCCATCTGCTTGTTGATGAAGTTCAATCACGCGATTATTTAAAACAATCTCCCCGCCTCGTTTGCGCGCCGCACCCGCATAGGCATGTGTCGTTCCATGCGGATCCATGTACCCTTCAAATTCATCATACAAACCGCCGATAACATCGGTCAAATCCACGATGGGACACATCTCTTTAATTTCCTGCGGCGTGACCAGATGTGTTTCCATGTTCATCGTTTCAAAGCGTGATTTTTCCACCTTAAGCATTTCCCAGCGTTCAGGGGTAGTCGCAAGGCTCACTCCGCCCGTCATGTGCATCCCGATATTTTGTCCACTCTCGGCTTCGATTTCTTTATAAAGGCGGATGGTATATCCCTGCAACCCAGCAATCGTCGGGTCGTCATTCTGTGCATGAAATCCACCTGCCGCATGCCAGGTGGAACCAGAAGTTAATTCATTACGTTCAATCAGCAAGACATCTTTCCAACCAAATTTCACAAGATGATACAAAACACTGGTCCCCACAATTCCACCGCCGATAATCACCACCTGTACATGCGACTTCATAAAGTTATTCTCCTAAACTGGGATGCTGAAATTGGGCTGATTATAGTTTCACCTGACTCTTTTTGAAACGTGAAATGCTAAAAGAATTCCAATGAAACCTGCTAAAATCTCTCTCAACTTAAAATCCATTCCAAAGGAATTCCTATGTCACAAACTTATGATGCCGTTATCATCGGCGCCGGAGTCATTGGCGTCAGCATTGCCTTTCATCTTGCAGAGCGTGGAATTAAACCCGTCATCCTTGAACGCAAAACAGTTGCTTCTGGTGCCACTGGTCACTCCAGCGGACTGGTGCGTATGCATTACGACCTTCGTGTCGAATCCGAGTTGACTTTTGTAAGTTACAAGCAATATTTCAACAATTGGCGTGAACGGGTCGGCGGTGATTGTGGCTTTAAACAAACAGGCTTTTTGCAAATTGCAAAACGGGAGCATGAAGAAAAATTACGTGGCAATGTTGCCAATCAACAACGGATCGGAATTAACACCTCCATTGTTTCAGCAGAAGATGTAAAAAAAATCGCCCCAGATTTTTTAACTGACCAATTTGATTTTGCCGCCTATGAACCTGACTCTGGCTATGCAGACGCGACTCTTACTACAAACTCGATGCTTGATTCTGCCAAACGAAATGGTGCCACCCTGATTCAAAACTGCGAGGTACTCTCCATCCAAACATCCAGCGGACGTGTCAGCGGGGTCACCACCAACAAGGGCGAATTCTCTGCACCGATCGTCGTCAATGCCGCTGGGACATGGGCCGCCGAGGTTGCAAAAATGGTCGGCGTAGATGTTCCCCTCGAAACATGGACTCACGATGTAGCCTTCCTGCATCGTCCGCCTACGCTAGGAAATTTTCCTGCTGTAATTGATGACACCATCAATTGCTACTTCCGCCCAGAAGGCAGTGCATTAATCCTCGCCGCTGGGGAAGATGAATCGATGCGTAACGAACCGCCTGGCGAAGAAGATCAAACGCCCACGCCGAATTTCCTCAACAATTTAATTGACGGTATGGTCAAACGCATTCCTAAAATTGAAGAAAGCGGACTGCACTCCGTGCATGTCGGCAGAGATGGCATCACCCCAGATCAACGTGCCATCTATAGCGCCGCTGGACCCGATGGCTTCTATCTCGCCTGTGGACTGAGTGGCACGGGCTTCAAAACCTCCCTGCAGCCGGGCGCCAGCATGGCCGAACTCATCCTTGATGGAAAACCAAAGACTGTCGATATCAGTCCCTTCCGCTTCCAACGCTTTGCCGAAGGTGAATTACTCAAAGGTGAATATGAGTACGGGAATATTTGGAAGTAAAAATGAACATGGAATCCTGAAGTTCTACTTCAGGATTTTTTCTATCTACCGAAAGTAGAACTTTCGGAATCCACGCGCGAACGGAAAACAAAAACGCACTCCTTGCGGAATGCGTTTCCATGTGGCGGGGAGGGCGGGATTCGAATATTATCTCCTCAATGGAGGCACGCGAACGGAAAACAAAAACGCACTCCTTACGGAATGCGTTTCCATGTGGCGGGGAGGGCGGGATTCGAATATTATCTCCTCAATGGAGGCGTGCGAACGGAAAACAAAAACACGCCCATTGCTGAGCGTGTTTCCATGTGGCGGGGAGGGCGGGATTCGAACCCGCGACCGGTTTTAAAGCCGGCACTCACTTAGCAGGCGAGCCCATTCAGCCACTCTGGCACCTCCCCATATTCATGTAGATTCTCGATTGACAAATTATGATTGCTGCTCCAATCATAATCTCAAACCATCAAGCGACAACCGCCTGGCGGAGGGAGTGGGATTCGAACCCACGTTGGTGTGACCCAAACATGTTTTCAAGACATGCGCCTTCAGCCGCTCGGCCATCCCTCCAGGCGACAGCGATTTTACCATAACACCCGCTATAATCAAGCATCCATGAAACCAACGCAAAAATATGATGTGATCATTGTGGGTGCAGGCATTGCTGGCCTCACTGCTGCCTTACACCTTGCCGAGCGCGGACTGAAGCCACTCGTCCTCGAAGCGGGCGAACAAATCGGTGGCAGGCTGGCAGGCTTGGTAACTGTCAACATCAAAGGCGTGGACTTTCCACAAGAACATGGCGTGCATGGGATTTGGAATTCATACATCCATTTGAAGTCCATGCTCAAGCGCCATGAAATCATCGGTGACTTAATCCCAGCGCAAGATGAGCAATGGATTCACCGCACAGGCAATTCCATCCGCCGCGCACCGATTGGTTCCGTCATTCGCAACAGCCTTGTGCCCGCACCCTTTCATTACATTCAACTGTTTCTCATGCCGCAATTTCTCACCATGCTCACCCTGCGTGACTGGTTATCTGTCTTTCATGTTTGGTCTGTGTTGGTGATGTCGATTGGCATTGACCCGTTCATGGAAGAAAAACCTCTTGAGGGTCACACCTTTGGCAAGGCGCTGAAATCTTGGGGACCTACTTTCCGCTCGCTGTTTTATGGCCTCACACGCAACGGACTCTCCACCGATCCAATGGAAGTTCCGCTGGCGGGCTTCCTTGCTTTTCTGCGTTTCTATACTGTCATGCGCCGCGATGCGTGGTCATTTGCGTATCTGCCCAACGGCGGCGGCGAGGTCTGCAAAAAACTTTCAGAGAAGATTCAATTGCTCGGAGGCGAAATCAGGCTCAGGTCCAAAGTGAAGCGGGTGGAAAAAGATGGAGAGTGGACTGTGCATGTTGAGCAGGATTCCATCGCAGGCGTTGACCATGCTCCCTTCCTCATTCTCGCATCAGACTCACCTTCAACTGAATCCATCATCCAAAACAGTTTCCCCGCTGACAGTGCTTCGCTCTCCTTCCCACGCGGACTTGGTCACGCCGTAATTCGTTTGTGGTTCGATCAACCGCCGCGAAACATGCCAGAAGCTGGAATGTTCAGCGGCGATTTTGTGATGCACAATTTTTTCTGGCTCGATAGAATTTATTCACATTACCGCAAGTGGAGTGAAGAGACGGGCGGCGCTTGCCTTGAAGTGCATGTATACGGGCCACCTGCGGTCTTGGCACAAAATGATGTGTTGCTCATCACAAACGTATTGACCGATGTGTTTCGTGCCCTGCCTGAATTGAAAGGACATGTGATTGGTCAGATGCTACAACGCAACGCAGCCACACATACCTTGCCAACACTCGGCTCGGCAGAGTCACACATGGGTATTGAAACAAAATGGGAAAATTTGTTTTGCGCTGGCGATTGGGTGCGTCATCCTACGCCTGCTTTCTTTTTAGAACGTGCCTGCGTGACAGGCATCGAAGCCGCTAACCGAGTCCTCTCTGCGTGCGGATTGGAAACCTGGGAAACCGAATACTATCCACCTCCCGAACCGATGGCCGCCTGGGTAGAGAAGCTGATGCAATCGGGCAGAGCCAGACGAAGAAAGAATAAATAAAATCAGGAGAACCATACGGGGATTCCCTGCTCGGCGAGGTCAAAGACCTTCGCCGAGCGAGACGAAATCACAATAGATTTAAATTATCAATCTTATTACACGAATATAATCATAAACCTGTATGATAATTAAAAGGAAAGTATGGCTAAATACAAAAAAACAATATACATTTTCATTATAGTAATGAGTATTATTTCTAGTTGCAGAACTAAAGAAATCATTCAGCACCCAAGTAATATTCCAATCAACGACTTAAACAATTCCCTTAAGCTTCTTGCACCTCCGGAATGGAATTCTTTCAAGTTAAATAAATCTGTTGATTTGGAAATTGTGAATGAATCAAAAAGACGTATTAGCTTCAATAAATATTTTGGAAAGAAAATATTTGTAATACAGAACAATCAATTTACAGAAATTGAAAACCAAATAGTTGTTATTGGAAATCAAGATTCGACAATATTAGAGTCTGACACATCTACAGGTACAGTATTCAGAGTGATTTTAGACAAGAATCAAAAAGAGCTTATAAGGGTCTATGTAATAGGGAAATTTTTAGACACAAGTGAATCTGTTACAGCGTACCTAGATGTTATGCTTACGCCATGATTTTAAACCAGAAGCGGATGCAATCGGGCAGAGCCAGACGAAGAAAGAAGAATTCAAATTAATCTTTAGAGTCCAGAAGTAGAACTTCTGGACTGAGGTATATCGCAAGTAGAACTTGCGACTCCAATTTTTACAGGACATGATGAATGAAGGTATCAAAATGGCTGGCGGTCATTCCGCCCTATCTTGCTGTGTGGGCTGGGATGGTGATTTTCCATAGTGCATGGGGAGCGTTACTCGGGTTTCATAGCGCAATTCTATTTTCTGTTTTTATCACACGCCCTGCACAATCAATTGTGTCTCTTTTCAAAAGCAAATTGATACAAAAACAAGCAGGTACAACACTGAAAATCATTGTGATTGGCGGATTCATCCTGTGCGCCACTTGCGGAATTAGTTTGTATGAATTGCGATTTATTCTTGGGATGACGCCTAGGCTTGCATCACAACTCGCCTCATTCGGTTTGACCCGTTTTACTCTCCCCGCTTTCATGGCGTATTTCTCGCTGGTCAATCCGTTCCTCGAAGAATACTTTTGGCGAATTCACCTCGGAAGTGACCTAAAGGGGTTCTATATCGGTGACCTGGCATATGCCAGTTATCATGCCATTCTTTTGATCAACATTGTCCCAGCCTTGAGCATTCTCTTCTGCATCGCCTGTCTTACTGCTGTCGGCTGGTATTGGCGACAACTCTCACGCGAAGATGACGGCTCGTTTACATCTGTGCTCGGTCACATGGTGGCAGATTTTTCCATTGTGATGGTTGTCTACATATTAATTAAATAATCAACCGATAACTTCAAAATTCTGAACTACGGAGACACAGAGATTTTGTGCTTACCAGAATATGGGTCAATATGAATTTCAAACAGGATTGGTTCATGGGTGCTAGTATGATTAATATATGATACTTTCCAGTCGTTATCGCCAACAGGAGTGGGGTTGATAATCAAATGTATCTCGCATTCATTGTAAACTTTCAAACGAGCTTCCTTTCCACCATTTTCTTCTGCCATTTGAAGAGCATCTTCAGCAGCCACCTTAAGACTATTTAAATCTACTTTCGTCCAACCCAATAACGGGCGAGGATAGTAGCCACCTGTGTCCCAAACCACGCCTTTATTAATTGGGCTGATTAACATATCATATAAAATGTACCGTGATGTATTACTTCCTTCTATCTTGAAATAACTAATTTCCCCAATATCAAATCCATAGAGATCATCAGAACAACCCCTATTAAATATCATACTATATATATTCCAGTCGCTAATATTTTCCTTCACTTTAAGTTCATACAAGGCGTTGGTGATCTTTAAATAATCTGACTGTTTCCATTGGAAGTGACCTACCGTCGGGTAAGGATAATTCCCGGTCTCCCCAACAAAAGGCGTAAACACATTCATATTCCCTTGATCCAGAGACGAAAGTATTGTCTCTGGATCAATTTCATAAACGCCCACTGACGAATAAGAACTTGTTCCTCTTGGATAATTACCAAAATAGGTCTCTCTCAAAAGATATAATTTATAGCCTATAAGAATGCAAAGACACATACAAGCCAAGGTAGCTGATATGGTTATTATTCGTCTTGTTTTGACATATTTGTTCATATTGTTGCCCTCGCTCGGCGCGGGTTTTTGACCCCGCCGAAACATCCTAACCGCAGATCTCCAATTCAATCCCAGCCAAGGGCTATATTCATGGTTTCTTGAAAATCCTCGCAAGAACAAGAAAAGCTAAAAGAATTCCCACTCCTATAACAAGGCTAATTCCTAAAGACCGTATTTCAATATATACTCTGTTGACTACTTGTTGCAACGGGTCTTTTTCAATCAATATCATGTTGCCAATATAGCATAGATATACTAAAACAATAGCAACTATTGATAAGATTACATCAATCATTTTCTTGTTTTTCATTTAATATATTCCTCAACTACCCTGTTCGGCACGGGTCTTTGACCTGCCGAAACGTCACACCTAAAAGCTCCTTCGGGGGCTAAGCCCCCGAAGGAGCTTTAAAATATAACATGAACATCTTCATTCTCAAATTAATCCTCGCCCCCATCATTATTGGCTCAGCCAGCTTGGCAGGGCGCAAATGGGGAGCGGCAGTCAGCGGTTGGATCGTAGGTCTTCCACTCACATCAGGACCTGTTGTGTTTTTCGTCTCTCTCAGCCACGACCGTGCCTTTGCATTTGACACCATCCGCGGCGTGTTGAGCGGCGGCTTTTCATTGGTTGCTTATTCGCTCACCTATGCATGGCTTGCAAAACGCTTCGATTGGAAAATTTCATTTGCAAGCGCCGTATTGGTTTTCACAACGATGACGATTCTTTTACAAAACATCATCATCCCATTCATCCCCCTTTTCTTTTGCATCATCGGTGTCATTTTTCTCGGCGCATGGCTGATGCCCAAATATGAAGCCGTTGTCTCTACGTCCACGCCAGGCAAGTGGGATATTCCCTCACGCATCCTCATTGGAACCAGCTTCATTATCTTCGTCACCACCATCGCCCCATACATCGGCGCGCGTCTGACGGGTCTACTCACCACCATTCCGCTATACGTCAGCATCTTGACTGTCTTTGCGCATCGGCATGACGGAGCCGCCAGCGGAATCAACGTTCTGCGTGGATTAATCTATGGGCTGTTTGCCTTCGCTTCTTTCTTCCTCGTGCTGGGGTTGCTCATCCCAAACCATAGCCTCACCGTATCATTTCTCGCCGCCATCCTCGCGGCATTGACCACACAAGGGCTGACGTTGTTGGTCTTAAATCGAGCGCATAAATAAAACATAACGCCGCAAAGACATAAATCTTCGCGGCGTTATGTTTTAAACTATTTCGATACTTACTGCAAGAACGGAGCCAACGCTCCCTGCGGATTAATCACTGACGCAAGGTCTGCAAATGGAATGGTCACAGTTTGCGGACCTGCCACATACGGCGCCACCTGATATTCATCAAAAGTAATCACCAGTCCATCACCAGACACATTCCAGTTTCTATAATTCTCTGGCACAGGATTCACGCCTTGCTGAAAGTCACCTTCAAATCCAATATCCCGCGTGGATAGTTGAGCTTTACTGTAATCAGAAATGACTTGCAGGTAGTTGGAGTTAGGAAGAAAGACATCATCCAATGTGATGTCTTTGCTGGCTTTCAAATCATAGTTAACAGGAATGCTGTAATGATACGGATGCGCCGCCCCATCGGCATATCCCATGATATTAAATTGGATGCTCCAGATATTTCCCTTTTGCCCAATCAACTGATATTGAATATCCAGGGAACTGCCAGCAGCAATGGGAGTGGCGGGCATTTCAGCCATGCTCCCTTTGAAGGCTGCAATTTCTCCTTCAACAATATTCTTCAAATTGTCATTAAAGGTTTGGGATAAGGTCTCAGTAGCAGGGTCAAGATATGGAATCTGTGCTGTGATTTTATAGTTCGGAGCCTGTCCCTCTTCACTAATCGGGTTGGATTTCAATGTAAGTGGCTCCACCAAAGCCATCGTGGGTGGAAATACAGGAGCATTGGACGTAGAAGACGTCCCACATGCAGATATGGAAATCATGACACTTACAATTAAGAAAATCTTGATAAACCTGTTCATATATACTCCATTATTAACTACGCACGAATCATCGTCAACAGCATTTTAAATTTCTCAATGGCCTTTAAAGCGTGTGGTTCATTGGCTGGCAAAATAATTACATCGCCAACTTTCAAATGAAACGGCTGGCCTGAAATTGTCACTTCCGATTCGCCTTCAAGAATATGAACCAATGCATCGTAAGGGGCCGTATGTTCACTTAACCCTTGATCTTTATCAAAAGCAAAGAGTGTGACGTTCCCCGCCTCGGCTTTGGTAATTTGGCGGCTGACAACCGCACCTTCTTGATAATTAACCATCTCAACGAGATTCAAAACTTGTGATTTCGGTGCTGTGGACATGATTTCTCCAAACTTTATGATTTCTCTTCTGGCGGTTTGACGGCGCTAAATTCTCTGTAAACCAGCAAGTCATATACGATCTTCAATCCACCTGTCAAATAAAATGGGACATTGAATAGCATGGGTACGCTGAAGAAGAGTCCAGTCAATGCGGGGGAGATTGCAGATCCGACAGAGCGCGCAATTGCGGTCACACCCGAAGCGGCAGAGCGTTCGTCTGGCGCCACAACAGCCATCGTGTAGGATTGACGCGCAGGCACATCCATTTGAGAAATGCTAAAGCGCAATAACAACACGGTAATCGCTAACGGCAGGTTCGGCATCAACGGAACGAGAATCAACAAAATGTTAGATGGGATATGCGTGAAGACCATCGTGTTGATTAATCCAAATTTGGCGGCGATGCGTGCTGCTAGCAAAGCAGAAATACCCGCCAGCACATTTGCGCCGAAAAAGATACTACCGAGAACACCCGAGTCAACTCCATATTTAATGTGGAACCAATATGCAATCATGCTTTGCACAATTAAACCGCCAGCAAAGGCATCGAGAGCAAAGAGCGCGCTTAACTTGAACACAACATTTCGTGAGCGATGCAAGCCCAACACTTTCTTGGGTTGATCAGTTGTTTCAGTTTGGATAATCTCAATAGCAGGCGAAAGATTTAAGAAAAGCAGAGTCAACAACAAACCGCCAACGGCATAGCCCATCAGAATGAAACGATAGGCTTCCAACGCAGACCAGCCTTTGGTTTGCAAAATTTGTGCCAGCCACCCACCCGCCAGCGCACCCGTGGCAGTTGCAAATGAACCGACGAGGTTATACCAGGCAAAAACTTGTGTGCGCTTTTCATTTGAGATGAGATTGGTCAACCCTGCCTGCTCTACAGAGAGGAAGGGACCAATTTCATTTCCACTGGGGCTAATCACACCAATGATGGCAGCAGCCATCAACACAATCACATTGTTCGTCAAAATAAAAACAATGCCCGCACCCAACATAAGCAATCCGCCGATTAGCAACGTACGTTTGCGACCAAAACGGTCTGCGCTGGTGGTGAGCCAGAGGGAGATACCCGCATCACCTGCAAGAGTGAGTGTGAACAACAAGCCGATCATTTTTTCGGTAAGGCCTGTTTCAGAAAGATAGAGCGCCAGCACTACAGAGAGAAAGCCATAACAGAACAGGCGGATGATACGGGTGGAAAAGAGAAGAGTGATATCGCGTTGATTTGTCATTTTGTTTTCGCTACTTCCAATCGACACCATGCATACAAGGCATCGTATACTTCAAATTGATGTTCAAGGTTTTCCATATCTTCAGGATAGCGCAAGCTGTAGCCTGATGCAATGGCTTCCAAACCACGCGCGATGGGATCAGAGTCAATATCTTCAGCAACATCCGCCGCATGGACAATTTTTGCCAAGCGCAAAAGCCCTGGTTCCTTCAATCCATATTTGACGATGATTGATTCAAAAGAACAACGTCCATCCACATGACCAAGTTCAACACCAGGCACATCATAGGGAATCGCCCCTGTCTCTTTGACAACTTTTTCAACTTGATTGGCAGGGACAAATAAAAACTCCGCTTCGTTATCGACAAAGCGGGTGATCAACCACGGACAGGCAACTCTGTCTACATGAATATGCGAACGGGTAACCCATATCATTTGATATTCTCCTTTTACAAAAACAACAAGCCAAACAACCCAGCCGCTAGGGCAACCCAAGCTACAGTCCATTTTGATTTGGAGAGGAAGAGTGCAATCACAGCCAGGCTGAAAATGACCCAAGCATTTAATCCGATGACTGTTTCACTGAGAATGCCCAGTGCAGTCGCTGCAATTAAACCAACCACACCTGCGGTAATCCCATCCAATAACGCATGCGCAGATTTATTTTCCACTAGCTTCTCAAGAGTTTCATGTCCGATAATCGTGAATGCAAAGGCTGGGGCAAAGACACCAATGGTCATTAAAATTGCGCCGATGGCTCCACCACCGATGTAACCGACGAATGTTGAAAAAATAATCAATGGTGCTGGCAATAAACCTGACAGAGCAAGTCCATCTAAAAATTGAGAGTTGGTCATCCAACGACCAACTTCAACGGCATCATGCTGAATAAAAGGAATCGCTGTGTAGGCGCCACCGAAGGTTAAGAGTCCTGCACGAAGACCAGAAAAAAGAAAGACTGTGAGAGGATTAAACAAATAAAGAATAGGTCCATTTTGAATAACTGGAGAATTAGCGGGAGAAATGTTCAAGAGAAAATAAATGCTTATAGAAACAGAAGCAAGAATCAGCACGAGAGCGAGGCGGGCATTTCCTCTTTGAGCAAAAGTGAAGATGAGTCCAGCGAGTATGAGTGTCAGCAAAAAATTTATTTTGAAAAATTGAGCAATGCCTGAAAGAATCGCAATCGTCCATAACCATTTGTCTTGATGCAATGCATGACCGCCGATGCGATGTACCGCACGGACGATGAGCGCAGCAACAGCAGGTTGCATTCCTAAGAACACGGATTGAAAGATGGGCGAGTTGAGGCCGTAGGTGACGTAGAACCATGAGAGCGCAAACATCAACAGAAAGCCTGGGGTCATGAAGCCAAGACCAGCAAGTAACGCGCCAACCCGACCGCGAGAGATCATCCCGAAATACACACATAACTCATGAGCTTCAGGCCCAGGCAATACTTGATACACAGCCAAGACTCGATTGAAGCGTTGCGGGGTAATCCATTTTTCTTCTTCAACAAGTTCCTGACGAATCATCGCAATTTGTGCCACAGGTCCACCCCAAGCGAGAAATCCGAAACGCAAAAAGCGAAGAAAAAGTTTTAAATAAGATTCATGGGGAATGTTGGTAGGTTCTGATGATGTCGTCATGAAAATTATTTTCCTTCGTTAATGAGTTAATCGCTTCAAGATTGCCAGTGTCTCTTGCTTGCCACCCACACCGTTTTCACCCCCCGGGCCCACACAAGATGGGCAGCCATCTTCGCAGGAACATTCATTTACCAATTCAAAGGCTCGTTGAATCAATTCATCGTGAATTTCAAATAATTTTTGACTGAAACCAATTCCAGCGGGAACATGGTCATATAAAACGACGGAGGGTCTCGCATCTGCCCCAGCCCAAACAGGGTCAGTATGGACGCCCAAATCGCGGGTGTCACACATTAGGAATAATGGAGCGAGGTTGCCAAGCACAAAGCCGAGTCCTGCCAACCCGCTGCGGATGCGGACGTTTTGTTCCACTTTGTGATGACAAGTGGGACAAAGTGTTGTCAGGTTTTCCAAACGATTGGCGAGCTCGCGGTCAATTTTTCCATCACGGACAAAAGAACGGAATGGCATTTTATGATGCACATCATGTTGACGGGTCGTTTCAGGGGTGCCACAAACCTGGCATTTATATCCATCACGGGCACGCACACGCTCACGAATCTTCGGCCAGTCGGGACCGTAATCGTTTGGGTCATTGGTCCAAACTCCAGCGTCGCGCAGATGCGTTAGCGTTTCTTCTGAAAGCGAAAGCCAATAGCCTGTCGTTTGTAATTCAGAAGGCGGCATCTCCAGCGATTCCTGCCCAAGGGTTTCATAAGTAAACCAACGAATCTTGCGATAGCCAACCACTTGTGTGGTCACTTGAATTTCGCCATATGCTTTTTGTCCACCCACAACATCCGCTTGCTCATTTGTGGAAAGCACTTCGATCTCTGATTTTTGTTGTGCTTCGGTATAGTAATCCAATCCCACAGGAACAAGCTGGGCTACGTGACCTTCAAGGTCAAACTCTTGCACAAAATATTGCTGACCTTCGTGCATATAAATTGCACCGGGATGCACCATCCATGTAGCACTTTCACCATCGACCGTGCCAATCGTAATCGGGCGTCCATCTTCAGCAGTAGATTGAAGTACAACACTTTGCGGTGAAGCAGAGCGCAGTGAAATATTTGCAGCAGGGTATTGATCTCGCATCCAAAAATATTTTTCGTTTGAGAAATGCGCATCCTGATTGGCAACCATGAATTGCAAATATTCCTCCAGCAATTCGTCTGAAATACTGCCAAAGCCATCTCCTTTTTGAAATGGCAATTCAAACATCGCACAACGTAAATGCTCCAACAGAATCAAAAGATGATTTGGATTCACCAAAGCCATCTCTGGAGAACTGCCAAAGAAATATTCAGGATGATGAGCAAGAAACTGGTCGAGCGGATTCGGCGAAGCGACCATGACAGAAATGGCTGGATCATCACCGCGCCCCGCTCTACCCGACTGTTGCCTCGCGCTTGCGATTGTGCCCGGATACCCGACAAGGATTGCCGCACCCAACCCACCGATGTCAATTCCCAATTCCAATGCAGTGGTCGCGACAACCGTTTTGACACTTCCATCACGTAGGCCTTGTTCAATTTCACGGCGCTGTGCAGAAAGATAACCGCTGCGATATCCGCGGATAAAACTATTCGAACCTTGATTCGCTCCTTGAAGATAGGTCAATATGATTTCTACGCTTCTTCGTGTCCGCGCAAAAACTACGCTTTGCACATGATGAGCCAGCAGATGATTCGTCAAACGCACGCTCTCAAGCAGAGCGCTTTTTCTTAATCCCAATGCCGCATCGGTAACAGGCGGATTGTAAATAATGAAATGCCGTTCTCCACGTGACGAGCCATCGTTGTCGATTAATTCAACGGGTTCTTCAATGAGATGTTCTGCAAGTTCTTTTGGATTTCCAATTGTGGCTGACGCAAGGATAAATTGCGGTTTCGCTCCATAAAAATCTGCCACGCGCTTCATTCTACGGATGACATTCGCAACATGCGAGCCGAAGACTCCGCGGTAGGTATGGGCTTCGTCAATGATGATGTATTTCAGGTTGGAGAAGAAATCACTCCAGTTGGAGTGATGCGGCAAAATCCCCGTATGCAGCATATCTGGATTCGACAAGATGATGCGGGCATTTTTTCGAATCGTGGGACGATCTTTTTGAGGAGTATCGCCGTCATAGATCGCTGTTGAAGGTTGGAAATGAACGTTGAATGTTCAAACTTGTCAATGTCGATTGTTGATCTTGGGCAAGAGCTTTGGTGGGGAAAAGATAAAGTGCGCGGGCTTCAGGTTTTGAAGCATGGTCGCAAGGACAGGCAGGTTATAGGAAAGGGTCTTTCCGCCGGCAGTGCCTGTGGAAAGGATGATATTTTGCCTGCACGAGATTGTGTCCACGCGAGAGCGGTGTGAATAAAGTTGGTCAATGCCACGGGAGACAATGCATCCTTGAAGGGCAGCAGTAAATTCAGCTTTTCCTGCAGAACATGCCGCGCGGCACGAGGTGGAAAGTAGGTTTTCCACGCAAAAAAAATTTAAGCAGTCTCAATCTTGTTCAAAAGTCAAGCAGAGATTGAAGCATGGGCTTTGATATTAAGGCGCGACAGAATCTTCAGAAACTGTATGTAAGGTGCGGAAAGTCCATGCACCGACTCCAAGGGGAAGCCAGAATGTGACAGCACGATATGCAAGCGTAATCACAACTGACTGACTCCAATCCACGTTCAACGTGGTCAATGCAATTGGCATAATGCTTCGACAAATTCCAATTCCTGAAGGGTAAAACAATTAGGAAAAGTATGCAATGGAAAAACCAGCAATGATGGTTTCAATCGAAAATGGAACTTCAAAAGACCAAAAGGAATGTCAGAATTAACATCAACAAGGCTTTATCTAAATGCCCCACATCACGGGTCGAATTAAACTAGCTGGGCCTTCTGTTAGACCCGCAAAGCCATCTGCAATTTAAAGAGCAAATCGATGCACGGGCTTCGCTAAGATATTCCCTTTCGAAAGAAATTAACCAACCGATTAATGCCACGCGCCATTTTGGCAAGCAAGTTACCCAACTTCTTCCGAGCGGGTAGCCAATATATAAAATAGTAGCGTATGGAAATTGCAAATGCCAAACAGGAAAAATGGAGGTTGAAATTTTTGCTGGCATCCGTTTATTATGCCTTGATTGAATGATTGGCCCAAAGAAAGGACAAATCAAAAAGAAGCTTGGTCAAGCAATTATGAAAGCGCAGCTGCAAACTCGTTACTTTACCGGGCAGCATGCCCTATGACGGCGGGTCGAAGCAAAAGAGAGCCACGCCTCCCATCCCTGCGGTGGGCGCAACAACATTAATAAACTTTGGCGGTAAGCACCGGTTTAACTGTATGTAGATCTTACACCTCAACAATGAAAATTAATTGATACATTCTCCTCGAGCTGATAAACCACGTGAACTGGAACAAGGATTGCAAGTAGTAAAAAAAGCAAATGAGCATGCTGTAATGTCTTAAGTATGGTCTCTAGTTCGCCAAAACTCAAAACAACAACAGCAATTGCTAGAAATAGCACGACAATAAAGAAGAATTTTTTCATTTCAATGATTATACACAAAAGAAGAGCAGGCTTTCACCTGCTCCTCCTGAATACGAGGGTCTTTCCTCGGCTTTCAATCTCTACGTCTGCCGCCCGGAAACAAGTGAAACGCAGTAGAGCAATTGTAAAACTGCGGTCACCAGAGCTGCGACATAAGTCAATGCTGCGGCGTTCAAAACATGATTGACACCACGCGCTCTTCATCGGTTTGGATGATGCCTGTTTGTCGAAGCAGTTGTTTCGCGCATTGATCTACGCGTCAAACTCGACAGGCAATGTAGCCAGGGCAAGTCGGTACAATCGCCAGCAATAATAAAAGGAGATTCCCAGCCAAGCCAAATTGGCAAAGTTATGAAAATGCCGACTGGTAATAAGTATCCAGCCCAACAGGAACCAATATTCACCACTGCCACCAAGGCTGCACGAAAGCGCAATGGGAAATATTCTTCAGCATCCTGCAAAGTACGACTCAGTTCATGAGCGCAATTGCCACAGATGCAACTGAAGGAACGCCAGCAACACCCCGTAGTGATAAAGTGTCTTATCACGAGGGTCATAATGATCGGTCAAATTTCCAGCAACGGTTTGAACTTGCACACCGTACAATCCACTATTGGCAATCAATCGTTGTGTAGCTTGCGCACCCGTAAGTCCACTTTGAGCACGTACCTGGCTCCATTTGTTATATGCTGACTTCATATACCATGAAGTCAATGCCATCAACAGGAAGGCTGGAGCCATAAATAAAAGATAGGTTGGTTAAAGAAAAACATTTTGCTCCTTCTTTATCTCAAATCTCTTCGAGGATCTGAGAGGAATTTATTTTGCTAATTATCTCTAACAAACTTCTACAGCTTTATCTAAACCGAGGATCGCGACTGTTTTTATAATCATCTTCAGTTCGCCGACACGATATCTGGAGTCAAACCCAGGTGATGGATGGTTCGTCTGTTGGGGGTAAGCCATTTGGCAATGGTGATGCGAACTGCACCATTATTCCACTTAGAGGAACCCAGTTTGAAGTCAAGAACCTTTTCCGTAAGAAGTGACACCCACCAATTGGGCACGGCCTGCATCTTGTAATGCACCATGACAATTTCGGAGGCAGAGGCGGAACCTTCGTTAATCAATACGACCATTGGGATGCTTTCATCGGTTGCCATACCACCGGCGATCACATCATAGTTAATCATTCTGCCATCACCATATTTTTCGTACAAGACCACACCCTTGCCAATAAATTGAGAAGCAACTTCAACTGCAGTCTGCAAATATCCACCACCATTGTTTCTCAAGTCAAGGATGATGCCTTTTGGTTTTTGTGCCATCAAGTCAGTGAGTGCAGCAAGCAACTCAGGAGTTGTCTTGGAACCGAATGTCGTGACTTGAATATAAGCAATATTATTGTCTAGCATCTTACCGGAAGCAGAAGCAATTGTAATCTTGGCACGTACAACATCAAATTCAAGTGGCTTCTCTTCACCCTTGCGTAAGATCGTCAAATGAACAGTAGTACCGGCTTTCCCCAATACTTTGAGACGAGCCGCATCTGCTGGGACGCCTTTCATGTCTTGACCATCAATGGCAATGACTTGGTCCCCGGGTCTTAATCCAGCTTTCTCTGCTGGAGAATCAGGCATGGGACTGGTAATCGTCATGTACTCAGTCGTAGTATCCACATAGGCGCCAATCCCTTCGTACTCCCCTTCCAAGCTGGCATTGGCATCTGCAAAGTTTTTGGGATCCATATATGTTGAATGTTCATCACCCAGAGCCTGCATCATGCCAGAGATAGCACCACGCATCAGAGCTAAGTCATCAACTGGTTGATCTACATAATTCTTGTGGACTAAATTCCATGCTTCCCAAAACGGAGCAAAAAGCGCCTGTTGATCAGCGGGGGTAGCTGCTAATTGCTCTGGGCTTGTTGTAGGAGCAGGCTCCAGAGTCGCGGTCTGTTGATCGATAAAAGGCACTCCTGTAAAAGGTAAAACATGCCCAGTGACAAAACCGCCTGCGAAAGAGCCCAAAGCAATCACAATCACGGCCAGGGCGGCAAAAATATACTTTAATGTTTTATTCACAAAATCCTCCATAATATGGCTAGTACAGCTTAAAAGATACCAAAACGGGATTAAAGGACCCTGAATTCTTTATACGATTTATATAAGAAAAGAGTGTCAATTATTCAGAATCAGCGGAATTATCCTTCTTACCCCCATTTAAATCCTCCACTCGGCGGCGCAACTCTTCCATGGACTGATCTTTCTTGGCGGCCGAAGGGTTTAAAGATTTTCCAATCATCTCCAACATGCTTCTGCCATTGGAGCGGGTCATGCCACGTACAATTCCATACATAATCAAATTAACGCCAATGATCAAAACGATGAAGATGATAGCTCCAACTGTGGCTCGTGGTGTTTTCCATTACAACCTCTCCGAGAAAATTTCTGGCAATTCCTGCCAATCGGTGAAGTGAGCATGCGCATCCCCATTATTCGAATTACCACATAAAATGCTGGACAAGCCCGCATCACGTGCCGCCCGAGTTGTGCGGTTTAAATCATCAATCATTACACAACGGGATGGATCTGTCCCCAATCTGCAAGTTTCACCTAAATCGAAAAGGATCAGCATTGTCGGCAATAGGGTGCTACTGTATTGACATCGACAATCGTGGGAAACAAATCTTCCAATTGAAGAGCAGAGAGAACTCTCTTTGCGTGAGAACTGTCTGCGTTGGTGAAGATCAGGTTACGGGTTGAAGTAAAGCATCTCGCGTTGAGTTTGACTTGAGCAAGGCATCATAAGGGGCAGGTCATGAATAAATGCTAGGAAATCTTCGTATCAATGTTGAGCAAGTCTGCGTGTCCACGCAGTGTGGTGCCATATTGAAGAAAATATTTTTCACGCAAAGCAGAAATCTGCTCTTCAGGGATATTCATGTGTTCCCGCATATAGATATTCATACGTTCTTTGATGGTTTTCCATAATCCCGCAGTTTGCGGATAGAGAGGTCATCAAGGTCAAAAAATAGTTGAAATTCGCACGGGGTGATTGAGGATATTTATTGGGCGAGATGCTTTCCAAAAACGAAAGGATCTCGGAAATGAACTTGAAGGTCATCGCTGCGAAAAGGTTTTAGTCTTCTCCAGGATAGAAAAGACATTTCTTATCAATCCCATCTGCTTCCGAAGAGCTTAAAAGTCTCTTCGCTCCAGGTATCAGGTACAGTTCGATCATTAACTCCATGTGCCAACAAAATGGAGGCAGTAATATCACTAAAATAGTTTTGCGGCGAAATCTCGGCATCTGAGCAGGTGTATCCATTTCGCCAGCGAATACATCACGGGCAAAGTTATGAAAGAACTTCACGTTGAGCGCTTCATCACCACTGGTAGGAGAATAAAGATAAGCTGCTGCGACATCTTGAGTCATGTCAAGACTCGCAATGTAATTCCTCCTCCCATACTTCGTCCACCAAGTCCAATACGGGTTGGGTCTGCTTTTTGAACAGCGCCCGATTTCACCAATGTAATCAAATTAAGAATATCAATCGCATCTCCCACGCGGAATAAATTATCACCACTATCTGAGGGAGAATAATTTCGCATGGTGGGATGAATGGTGATATATCCATGGTTGGCAAGTTCATCTTCAATCGTAAAATCTGTTTCCAAAATTTGATAGGTCTTTGGCTTGTAATATCCATGCACAGAAATGACCACTGGATACAAACCCTCTTCATGAGGGATATTCATCACACCGTAAATAAAAAGTCCGTCACTGGGGTAACGAATTGTGTAAGTTGTAAATTTTGAATGTTCACTTAATGTCTCTACGATCTCAAAGACACCTCCCCCATAAGAACGTGAACGCAAATAATCAATACGATATTGTTCATAAGGAGCCAAGGTCTGGGTTGGAAGTGGAGTAAAGGTCGGCTCCAATGTAAAAGTTGGAACAGGCGTTGGTGTGATGGTCTGAGTTGGCAAAGGCACAAACACAGGTACCACCAATAAAGTTGGTGTAGGAAGCACAGTCGGCTGTGGCACCGCACAGGCAGTCAACATCAAAAGAACAAACCAAAATCCACGTTTCATTCGGCCTATTATATCGGCGGCGGGTATAATCCGCGCATGCCCATTCGTTTACTCTCTTCTGAAGTCTCATCTCAAATCGCAGCAGGCGAAGTTATCGAACGTCCCGCTTCTGTGGTCAAGGAATTGACCGAAAATTCTTTGGATGCTGGAGCAAAAAGCATTGCCATCTCCATCGGGGATGCAGGCCGTAGCTTGGTTGAAGTTGCAGATGATGGACACGGCATTCCTGCCAACGAATTGGAATTAGCAGCAGCGCGTCACGCCACCTCAAAGCTGACTCAGTCCGAAGACTTGTTCCACATCCAAACATTGGGATTCCGAGGCGAGGCATTGGCCTCAATCGGTTCTGTCTCCCATATGACCATTACCTCGCGTGTGAAAGAAGCACAGGAAGGTGCTCGCCTAAAGATAGATGGCGGCATCTCAGGCAAAGTGGAAAAAGTTGGCGCACCCATTGGCACCGTCGTACGCGTGGAAGACCTTTTTTATAACGTCCCTGCCCGCTTAAAATTTCTCAAAACAGATACCACCGAAAAACGTGCCATTGATGCGCTCGTCACACGCTATGCATTGGCATATCCCAATGTGCGCTTCAAGGTAACCGATGGTAAACAAGCGACTCTACAAACAGCTGGTGACGGAGACCGCCGCGCCATTCTCGCATCTCTATATGGAGTAGATGTCGCCAAACAAATGCTCGAAGTCATGGCCAATGAAGATGGCCTTGCCCTAACGGGATTCATTAGCCCAATCTCGCTAACTCGTTCCAATCGCAAAGAAATAACTTTCTTTGTCAACGGCCGTTGGGTGCAAGAATTCTCTTTGACCTCTGCCCTCTTACAGGCTTATCACACCTTGTTGATGGTCGGGCGTTATCCACTTACTGCTTTATTTTTGGAAATTGCTCCCGAAGATGTAGATGTCAATGTCCACCCCACCAAAGCAGAAGTCCGCTTTAAGAATCAAGACAAAATCTTCAGTTTCGTGCAACGCTCTGCCCGAAAAGCCTTACTAGCTTACACTCCTGTCCCGACCGTTTCCCCACAACTTTGGGGCTCACGTCCACAAAACATTGACGCCATGCCCAGCAGACAAGTTGGCATTGACTGGTCAATTGCTCACAACGACAATTCAAACACAGATGATATTCAAGATGTCATTGAAAACAGGGAACAAAGAACAGTTGAAACCCAAGGAGCATTACCTCAATCAGGTGTTCCGCTCCTTCGCCTCATCGGACAAATCGGTTCTACTTATCTTGTGGCCGAGGGACCCGATGGGTTATATCTCATTGATCAACATGCTGCGCACGAAAGAGTCTTATTTGAAAAACTCATGGCGCAACATGGGACCAAAAGCATCCCTGCTCAATCTCTCTTGAGTCCTGAAGTCATCACTCTGCCACCACAATCTGCGAAGGCCTTGCTATCACAATTAGACTTTCTCAATCACTTTGGTTTTGAAGTAGAAGAGTTTGGCACAAACACATTCCAAGTACGCGCCATGCCAGTGTTATTTACTGGCGCAGACCCAGCGACAGCACTCCGTGCTTTAGTGGAGGATTTTGAAGAGGACGAGAGTCCACTTCAGGCGGAGGTTGAAGCGAAACTTGCCGCACGTGTCTGTAAACGCATGGCAGTCAAAGGCGGACAGACACTTACCTCTGAAGAACAACGCGCCTTGTTATCAGACCTTGAAGCCTGCAATTCTCCACGCACCTGCCCGCATGGCAGACCCACGATGATTCATTTATCTGTAGACACCTTGGAAAAACAATTCGGACGAAAAGGACCACGTTAAATACTTTTAGTTCTGTAAGGCGGGTAAAAATATAGATGATTAATATTACAATGACAACATGAATGAATTTGAAGCACTCGTTGCAAAGCATGGAATTCCCGCCATGCTGGAACATATTCATGCTCTGGTAGTTCTCGTCCAAAAAGATGGGACCTTACTTTCTTGGAATCGTGCCTTTGAAACGTACAAATCCAAATTGCCCGCAAATATCAAGTTCGAAGATCTTTTTCTTGAAAAAGAAAATATTCAAGCCAAATTAATACTCAAACAAACCGATCATTGGATTGCGAATCTATGTCCCCTAGCCCACGAGGCTGATTTGATTTGCGATTGCATGATTCTCCCTTTGGAAGAAGATCGGTTGTTATTTATTGCAGAACATGTCAATACAGATCCCACTACTGCCGCTCAAGTACAACGACTTGGCAAACGAGCAGAGATGTTCAAATTGGAAAGTGAAGCAGCCAAAAAGTTAGCCAAACGCAAACAAGTGGAAGTAGATGGCATCATGGCCCAAGCCCATGAGATTGCCCAAATCGATGTGCTGACGCTTCTTCCCAACCGACGCATGGTCGTACGCGAATTACAGGATGAGGTGCTTCGAGCACAACGCTACAATACGCCACTGACAATTTCTGTTGTGGATGTAGACAAATTTAAAAAGATAAATGATTCATATGGTCATCTCTCTGGTGATGAAGTACTCAAACAGATTGGGCAACAACTCAATAATCAAATCCGACACCCTGATTTGGCAGGCCGTTATGGTGGTGAGGAATTTCTCATCCTATTACCCAACTCCAATGCAAACGCTGCAGCAGAACAAGCAGCCCGACTCTGCAAAAATGCACGTGAAATGGTAATTCAATTCCGTCAACATGTTTTACAGGTGACTATCAGTGTTGGCATTGCAGAGTTCAAGCATAATGTAGATACATGGGAAACCCTGCTAAATCGCGCAGACACAGCCATGTATCAAGCCAAATCCAGCGGACGTGATCGCTGGGTAATCGCAGAATAAATAGCAATAAAAAATCGCAACAGAGATGTTGCGATTTTTTATTGCTTATCGAAACAATCCTAATGGATTGTAGCTTCCCGAAAACCCTGGAAACACCGCTTCAATATTTGAGTTTCCGAGTCGTTTTGAAAGCAACTCACTCATAATCTGACGATAATCTGTCATGACAGCCAAATCTGCGTGATCGTATAACTGATCATTATGTAAGCCTGGCCAAGTTCCAAGCACCTGCCCACCATTGACATTGCCACCTAAGGCAAGCATCACACTCCCGTGACCATGATCGGTTCCATAAGATTCATTTTGTACCAATCGACGTCCAAATTCACTGATGACCACTACCGAGAGTCGATTGGTATATCCTGAATCCAAATCGAGATAAAAATTAGCAAGGCCTGAAGCCAACTGATTTAACAAATTGGCAATATACCCGCCATTGCCATCTGTTTCATATTCATGGGTATCCCATCCGCCAAAGTCAACGGCGGCGACTCGCAAACCAGCTTCCAGCTTTATCATTTGCGCAATCGTCTTCAACTGGCGACCCAATTCATCATCATTATAAGAAGCACCATTGGATGGTTGATATTCCTGCCCCACCAATGGGCTGACGATGTTCAAAGCGTCCAATGTGCGCAAGCCTGCACGATGGAGCAAAGTGTCACCTCCATATAACTGACGTAAAGCCGCTTGCTGTGAGCCAACCAAATCGCCATTGCCCCATTGCGAAAAATCAGAGGGCGTATCTAAATTCACTGTGGGGGTAAAGTTCAATAAAGAGGTAGGCTGACCTGAAGTAGAAAGTACAGGAAGAATGGAAGAAACACCTGTTGTTTGCAAGTGACGCGAGATCCATCCCGAGGTGGTATTTTTCATCCCAGGAGTTCCCAATTCAATAAACTCCTGCGCATCGAAGTGACTGCGGGTATCGTAATTCAAACCCACAGCATGAACAATACCCATCTTGCCAGCCTGATACAAATCATGCAACGGGGCTAAAGAGGGATGTAAACCAAACTGATCGTTGAGTTGAAGTAAATCTGTAATCTTGATGTTGGGGCGGGCCAATTCATAAAAGCCACGGTCATCCCCACCGATAGGTGGAACAACATTCAACGCGTCCCAACCACCGCGCAAAAACACAACGACCAGAATATCAGAAGAATTATCTTCTTTTGCAAAAGCCAGGTTTGTCAGGCGAGCTCCTGCCATGGAAGCAATGGCAGCCGAGCAACCTTGAAGAAATTGTCTACGGGGTAAGATTGGTCTTTTCATGTTTACCTTTACTTCCACTGAAAATCAGGGCTCATTAGAATCACTTCGACCATGGCTGGCAACACATAATGTACATGATCATCGGGCAGGGTTTCTTGTGTGCTGTACTGTTGAGCCATGACCGCGATAACCGCAGCACGATCTGTTTCAGACATGGGTCGTGACAAGAGACGGTTAATCCAAAAATCAGCAAGAGTTTCTGCTGTACGAATTTCTGCAGGGGTTTGACCGAAGATATCACTTCGAATTGTGCGACCCTGATCCTCATCATCCATCCAATTCTCCGAAAGGTTCACTGCAAAATTCCAACGATACAAAATCGACATGGAATTTGCCCACGCTTCCTTGACATCAGAATATCCATCTGGAGAGCGCTTCTGGAAAATGGGCAGCCCCATCATTTCAACCATCCACGGAATTCCGCCGGGGGCTCGTACAAAATCTGAATTCAAAGCACGCATCATTGAAATCGCGGCTTCAAATGGGCGTTTGATCTTTTGTCCAAAGGTCTGGCTAAATTCTGGTGAAAGTAGAATCACTTCATACACACGCTTTAATTGATCTGGTGCATCGCGGAATTCTGTAAAGGCGGCAGCTGCTGCCTGAACAACGGAATCAGGCGGAGTGTCAGAAATGAGGCGACGGCAAATTTTGCGCGCAATAAATCTCGCTGTGCCCGGATGGCTTGCCAGCAAGTCCAACACATCATGTCCATCTTTTAAATCTTCTTGGTCAGCAGGGATGTAATGGCCTAAAATTAATTTATTGAAACGATCATGCCAGGGTTTGTAATACAGAAAGCGTCCTGTCTTTTCAACTCCATCTTCCCAGTCGCCCAAATCATCATCGATACGCCACCCTGTTAAACTGCGGGCCGCTTCATAGACATCATTATCGACATAGCCAACTGCCAAGCCATTCGCATCTTTCTCGACTGTGTTTGGGTCGCGCACACCCAAATAGTTTTCTGCGCCGAGAGTGTGAAGCTCGAACAATTCACGTGCAAAGTTTTCATTGGGTCCTGCATCAGAACTATTATTTTGATTCAAGTAATACAGCATGGATGGGTGTTTCGCCACTGCCTCTAACATTTGGCGGAAGTTTCCAAACATATTGGCACGTAAGGCATCGCGATTATAGGAAACCAAGAGAGGAACGCCATCATCCTGCCAGAAATACACATTGAAATGATTTTGCCAAAAATCAGCCAATACTTCTGTCAATTGTTTGCGGCTATATACCGCCCGTAGGATGACTGCATCTACCAATTCATAAGCAGGTTTGCTATACCAATCCCAATAGGTATCGCTATTTGAATCATATGGGTTACTGGCAATATGATCTGCATATAATTCTTCGAGGGATTTGTGCAAAGTTTCAAACCCCGCAGCAGAATACCTTGATTCAAAATCACTATCATCTATAGTTTCAGGATTAAGTTGCTGTTGGACATAGGCGCGCAATCGCTCTTCGTCTGTACTGCCAAGCGCATTGAAAGCATCTACATCCCCGGGGCGTGGACCAAAAGCCATGCGATTCAAAGCAAGAATTGCTAATGGAGCCGAGACATTTTCCAATGGCTGTGGCTGTTCCACAGATGGAACGGATGGTTCAGTTGAAGTTTGGCTTGGCGGAGCTAAGCTCTCAGTTTGTGGCGTACAAGCAGCAACCAACGACGCGGCTGCAAGAGTTCCGCTCAGCCTGAGAAAATCACGGCGGTTAAGGGGTCGAGTGGGAGTTGACATTCATGCTCCTTTGTTGATTGATTTATAGATTAAACCATAATGACATAGAAAAATTATGATTGTTTGATTAACAATCGTGCAATCCATCTCCCCAAAAGGTACCAACAAAATTATTCATCAAATACTTCATGAAATGAAGTAACAACCTCTTGTTTCACGCGCTCCATGGATGGGATGGGAAAAAGCAAATCAGCCAAGGAAGTAATCGGCTCACCTTGTAACCCACAGGCGATGATTCCTTCCCAATACTCCATATCAGGATTCACATTCAAAGCAAACCCATGACGAGAAATACCGTGCGCATCCACTTTTACACCAATGGCCGCAATCTTGGCTGGCTTTTCACGATCTTCTGGTTTGCAATTCACACAACGTGAATACACATCGGGCTGAATCCAAACCCCGGTCTTCCCAGGTCGTTGACCTGCACCAAGACCAAGCTTTGCCAGAGTAAAAATTAACATCTTTTCCAAATTGCGGACATACCCCACATAATCTGCACCAGGAAGTTTATGATCTGAGTTCAATGTACCTAACGGAAGCAATGGATATCCTACCAATTGTCCAGGCCCATGATATGTGACATCACCACCGCGATCCACCCAATGAATGGAGATACCTTTCTTCTTTAACTGTTCTTCACCCCACAAAAGATTTTCTGCCTGTCCTTTACGTCCAAATGTATACACATGAGGATGTTCCAACAAAAGCAATGTTGGTGGGCGGTTGCCATTTGCAATCTCTGTAGCATATTGATTTTGCAATTCCCAGGCTGTTTCGTATTCGATTAAACCAAGATCTTCAACAATAAATTTCATGGCATTAAATCAACAAGGGCGGGAAAGACCCCGCCCATACAGTATTATTCTCCAAACAATCTGCGATACAAATCTGATTCGAGCAAACCATTCGGGTCACAACGCTTCTTTAGTTTCTTATATTTCTCAACTGTCTCTTGACCTAAGAATGCCCGTGCAGTGTCAGCAGATGTTTCGCCATTTTTAGCAAAATAAAATCGACCGCCGTTGGCAATCACAATACGATCATATTCTTGTAAAACACTACTTAGTATGGCACGATTACGATCAGTAACTTTAAAGTCTAGGGCCAATGAAAAGCCGTCCACTGCGTGAGTAAGCAGAAACTTATCAGGGCGATGGCGTTTGGTCACACCAAGATAGGAAGGATATCCCTTCTTTTTAGCCAGAGCCAACATCTCGGTCCATGCTTGAAGCGCTGTTTCTTTAGGCAAGAACGATTGATATTGAATCAATCCGCCACGTCCCACGGCTCGTTCCCAATCAGGAACATAATCCAATAAAAAGTGAAATGCCGCATGGGGTTGACGGAATGTGTGTTTACGCAAACTGGCAATATACTTGGCAGTGTTCACACCCCACCAACCGAGGTTATTTACAAAGGGTGTCATGAAGTAATGCAAAATTGATTTAGGCATCACTCCAAACAAACGGCTTGGCAAATTTTGATTTTCAAGCTGCATGGTCTTTTGCGGATTCGGATCATCGCCTTCATGCAAATAATTAGCCGCATGAATTTGTCCATGACCGACTGTCATCGTATCTAACCACCCAACGATGTAATCATAGTTTGGCGCATTCTCTTCAATCAACGAAAGATGTTCTTTCATTGTATTCGTAGGCCATGCATGAACTTCGATTAAACCAGAATACATCTTTTTCATTTGCAAAGTAATCGAAGTAAAGACACCCAACATTCCCAAGCCACTGATCATAGCATAAAACAAATCGCCATTCTTTTTAGGAGAACAGGTAATCTCGGCGCCCGTGGGTAACACAGCAGTAAACTCAAGCACATGTTCCCCAATGGGCCCCATTCGAAAATTATTTTTTCCATGGATATTTGCTGAAAGGCATCCGCCAAGTGTTGTGAACATTGTGCCTGAAACTACTGGTGGCCACCAACCATCAGGCAAAACTTTCTCCCATAATTTCTGAAGGGTGACCCCGGGCTCGCATCGCACGACGCCGCTAGCTGAATCCCATTCGACAATTTGATTCATCCCAGACATATCCATCATAATGCCGCCACCGTTCAAGGCCGCATCGTTGTAGCTACGTCCACCACCACGCGTACTGACTTTTAAACCAGCCTTTTTCGCAAATTGAAAAGTCTCGTAAATCTCGTCTGCAGTTTTAACTTGTATACGATAGGACGGTGCCTTGAGAGAATGTCCAAAATTCTCAAGGAGTGTAAATTTATTTAGCAATTCATCAGATGGATTCATAGGGTTTGTTTCTGCTCACGTTGTTCCAATGGAACAAGGATTAAAAAGATAATCTTCGGAAAATAAAAGAAGGGACATGCTGAATCGCCAGCATAATCCAGCGCCATAAGGATGGTGTGTATATAACTTGCTTCCGTTTTTTCATGGCCTGATAAATCTCATTGGCAGCTTGTTCAGGCTCAATCATAAATGGCGTACCGCCCTGCGCAGCCTTGACCATTTCAGTTTTTACAAAACCTGGTTTCACTGTCAACACATTGACCCCGTGTCGGGTAAGACGGTTGCGCAAGGCTTCCAAATAAGTAGTCAATGCGGCTTTGGATGTGTTGTACCCAGGGTTCCCCACACGCCCACGATCGCCCGCCACAGAGGATATACCAACAATCTGACCAGCCTTTGCAGATTGGAACATCATCGCCACTGGGTTCAGCCAAGCCATGGCACCGATGAGATTCACCTCAATCATCTTGCGGTCATTTTCAAAAATATATTTATCCAAACCACCAGGAGGGTAATTAACACCCGCCATAAAGACGACTGTATCCAAGCCGCCTAACTCAGCGACGATTTTCGTAAGCAAAGCAGGAACTTCATCATAATTAGATACGTCATGTCCGTATGAAATAGTACGGACTTCTCCAGCAGTTGCATTGATTTCACCAGATATAGAATCTAATTTATCTGTACGGCGAGCTACCAATGCCAGAATATATCCTTCTTTGACAAGCTTACGAGCAAGAGCAGCTCCAATACCATCGGAAGCCCCTAGAATAATTCCACGTTTACGAGGGTTTAAAGGGGTGGCAAACGAACTTTTGACTTGAGAAACTCCATCCGGAGCAGGTTGGTTTGAATGGTCTGACACAAAAACCTCTTTACGAAAAAGATAGTTTTCATTTTAACACAGGTTATTTCTGATAAAAACTATCTTATAATTCACTTGGGAGAAGGACTCTAGTACATAAGACCAATGGCACAATTATGGATTGTTATGATAAAAAGGGTAGATTATGAAAGTCGTTAACCAGGCACATGGTGGTGTTTTCCTTCGGGCGTGGGAAATTATAGAAAAAGACGATAGCATTTCCTTGGATGAAAAAGAAGCGATTATGAAATTAATCCAAGTGCTAATTGAAGCAACTGAAGTTTCCCAACACGCCAAACCTCAAGGGGAAAAAATCGCCTCGCTCACTCAAGATATCATCTCCAAACATTCTTTGTTGGCTCTTGTTAAACAACAAGCCGACGAACTTGACGCGCTTAAACGCCTTGGACTTAATGTAAGCTCCAGCCTTGATTTACAAACCGTGTTGGACTCAGTCGTAGCCGAAGCTATGAGGTTGGTTAAGAATGCGCGTGCGGCCCACATCTTTCTATATGATGAAGGAAAGCTGGAGTTCGGCTCATCGCTTACTTCTGATGGTAGCCGTAATAAACCCTTATCCATGCCCCGCCCCAATGGACTCACACAAGGAGTCATCAGCAAAAAAGATAAAATATTAATTGAAGATATTTCCGTTCACCCCTTGTACACACAAGCTCCAAAAGATTGGAAAGGCTCCATCATCGGGGTTCCGCTTAAGTTTAACAATTCCATCGTTGGAGTCATGAATCTTTCGCGTTCTACAGTGGGAGGGTTTACTCGTGCAGAGCTTCGTCTTCTTGACCTGTTAGCAGAGCAAGCCTCTGTTGCCATTTCGAATGCAAGCTTACATCGCCGCATTACCCAACAAGCCAATACAGATAGTATTACTGGCCTGCCTAATCGTCGTGCACTTGACGAACGCCTGCAAGAAGAAGTGCGCTATGCCAGCCGCATGAAGTCACAATTTGCAGTTGTCATGATGGATCTGGATGGCTTCAAAAATGTAAACGATACATTAGGTCACTCGGTTGGAGATGAAATTCTTCATTCCGCGTTTAACTATCTAGCACAAAACATGCGCTCTGATGATTTTCTGGCGCGGTATGGCGGAGATGAATTAACCCTCATTATGAGGAAAAGCGATCTTGAGGCCGCCATTGCCGTCACCAATAAAATTATTGACTTAACATCAGGATATACCTTTAAGGCTGGGAATCATCCCATTAAACTTGGCATCACAGCGGGAATTGCCATTTATCCAACCCAGGCACTCAATGCAGGCGACCTTTTGCGTGCTGCCGATACTGCGCTCTACCAAGCCAAAAGGCGTAACCGTGGTTCCTATGTAGTCGCAAATATTTCCACTGGGCCATTAAACACAATTAATATCTCTAAAAAATAAAGTTCCAAAGTCACTTTACATAATTCGCGGGGTTATAAAGAGTATTCCAAAGTAGGAGCACTGTATGCCCCGCAAAGTAAAACTGATTCTCAATCCAATGGCTGATATGGGACGTGCCTGGAAGACCGCCAACGACCTACGCCCCATCGCTCAGGAATTTCAAGGTGACTTAACCTGGAGCGGCACAGTTTACCCATCTCATGCCATTGAGCTTGCCAAACAAGCCGCTGAAGAAGGCTACGATATGGTCATTGCCATGGGCGGAGATGGAACAGCCCACGAAGTGATGAACGGCCTCATGCAAGTCCCAGCAGAAAAGCGTCCTGTTATGGGCGTCGTCCCAATTGGCTCAGGCAACGACTTTGCATACTCCATCGGCATTACCCAAAAGCCAAGTCATGCGCTTGCATACGCGCTCAAAGCCGAAAATATTCACTCCGTAGATATCGGCGTGTTGACTGATGAGCACGGTCGCAAAGAATATTTTGATAACACATTGGGAATTGGCTTTGATGCCGTGGTCACCATTCGTTCTCACAAATTGCCCATCGTCAAAGGGTTCTTGATGTATCTCACGGCTGTCATTCAAACCATCCTCCTCAATCACAACCCTGCCAAAGTAAAAGTAGAAACCGATAATGAAACATGGGAAGATCAAATTCTTATGTTGACTTTATGCAACGGTCCGCGGGAAGGCGGCGGTTTTATGTTATCGCCTGATTCAAAAAATGATGATGGAGTTTTCGAATCCGTAGCCGTTACAAAAGTTTCGCGAGCAACCATGTTCCGCCTTGTGCCTGAATTTATGAAAGGCACACACATGCGCTTCAAACAAATCCGCATGGGGAAATTTAAAAAGATTTCTCTTTCTTCAGACCGTCCTCTATATATTCATGCAGATGGCGAAATCTTTACAAGTTTTGGCAGTAATCTGCGCAAGGCAAGTTTTGAAATTTTGCCAAACGCGTTACGAGTAGTGAAAGGGTAAAATCAGGGCGAGGAGACTCGCCCTTTTCTTATGCCCGACCTTTATAAAACTCTACTTAAATACGACCTCGGACAGCTTCACATTATCGCTGGCTTGTGGGGACTAGAACTTGACTCGCGAGACCTCAACTCTGCCGCAGAAGAACTTGCCGCATCTCTTCTGGACTTTGAAGCTGTTACTGAAACCATAGACATTCTCCCCACCGACGCAGTGACCGCGTTGCGCTCTTTAATCGCATCCGATGGCAAAATGGAATGGGCAGCCTTCGCTCGCAACCATGGTGAGATTCGCGAAATGGGGCCAGGCAGACGAGACCGCGAACAGCCTCATAAAAAACCAATTTCTTCTGCTGAAACTCTTTTCTATTATGGATTCCTCGCTAAAGCGTTTTTCGATACAGAAAAAGGTTCACAAGAATTTGCCTATATCCCCGATGATTTATTGGAACTCCTGGGTCATGAAGAATTGGATGAAGAACAACAAACTGCAGAACCTTTAGGCCGCCCTGCAACTCCCGTGGAAAAAGCATTTGAAATTCCAGCCACAGATTATTTACTAGACGACGCCACCACCTACCTTGCCGCATTACGCATGGGCAAAACCGATTGGCAACCCACCCTTCCACTACAAACTTTATTGAATTCTGCAAAGATCATCAAGAAAAATGTTCCCAATCCTGAGGCAGTAAAAAAGTTTCTTGAAATTTCCCGTGTGGAAGCATTGGACTTGCTCTACAAGGCTTGGCTGGACTCTCAAACCTTTGATGAACTGCGTTTGATTCCCACGATCATCTGCGAAGGTGAATGGAGCAACTCTCCACGCGAAACCCGTCAGACTATCCTAAATTTTATCCATGCACTCCCGCAAGGAAAGTGGTGGAGTTTGCCCGCATTTTTACGTGACTTAAAGACCAAACATCCTGATTTCCAACGTCCCGCTGGAGATTATGATTCATGGTTCATCAAACGCAAAGTGGATGGACAATTTTTACGAGGCTTTGCTTATTGGGATCAAGTGGATGGTGCCTTGGTTAAATATTTAATCGAGAATCTGCATTGGTTGGGAATGGTAGACCTTGCATCGACAGAAGAAGGCAAGGAATTTACGGCATTTCGAATCAGCGGAGTAAAGACTCCGTCAAAAGTGGAAGGCAAAGTACTGGTAACCTCCAATGGACGAATTGCGGTTTCACGTATGTTCTCGCGTGCAGTGCGATACCAAATCGCCAGGTTTTGTGAATGGGAAGAAAATAAGAATGACGAGTTTATTTATTCTGTTAGTGCTCGTTCATTAAAACGTGCCAGTGAGCAGGGATTGAAAGCAGAACAATTACTAGCCATGTTGGTGAAGTACACCAATAGCAACGTCCCCCCCACCATGGTCAAAGCTCTCAAGCGTTGGGAGCTAAACGGCACCGAAGCTCGGGTGGAGAGTCTGCTGGTGCTAAGAGTCAGCAGGCCAGAGGTTTTGGAAGAGATGCGTAATTCAAAAGCAGGAAAATTCTTGGGGGAGATCTTAAGTCCAACGGCTGTGGTGGTCAAAGAAGGGGCCATTCAAAAAGTAATGGCAGCGCTGGCCGAATTAGGATTGCTAGCTGATGTGTTGACTACCCCGCCAACACACGATTAACAACTTCATCAAGATTGAGGGATTTCCCCTTTTCCAATTCCGTCTCAATATCATCGGTGCGGACTGTGCGAAGTTCCTGCAAGATTAAATCAATGTCGCGCTTGGTGTCGCTGTTCAATTCGGGATTGTTCAAACACATTCCCATGACATGAAGTGCTTCACTGCGCAGCCCTTGTGACATCAGAATATAAGCATAGCCTGACAATGAATACAACACCCAACCGACAGTTTTATGTTGCAAATTAAGACGCAAGGCTTCGCGTAAAGTCTCATATGCGTCTTCAATTTCTTCCAACCAAACTTGCGCATACAACAAATTAATCAACATAATGGATAACGAATAGGTGTTGCCAAGTTCGCGGGCAATTGCAACACTATTAAGAGCGTAAGGTTTTACATCTTCAAACCTGCGCTGAACCCGCAACCCTTCACTTAAGTTGGCATAGGCCCGCGCCAATCCATATCGATCTCCTGATTTTTTACAAATTTCAATCGCACGCAAATGATAATTTTGTGATTGTTCAAATTCGTTCATATTGACTGAGATCATTGCCAGTACGTTAAGGGCAAAGGCTTGGGCAAGCATATCACCTGTCTTGGTAGCCGATTCGTAACTAGCCTCGCCATAATTTCTAGCTTCTGTATATCGGCTTTCATAATGAGATACATATCCAAGATGAGCGAGGTTATAAGCCACCATTTCTTCATCATGAAGATCGTTGGCAATCTCAAGACTCTTCTCTGCATATGGATACACTTCGCTGAAATTTCCAAGCTCCAACTGAATACGCCCCAGTTGAGCAAGGGCTCGCAACTCAAGACCGCGATCATGAGCTAGGCTGGCTAGGGCAAGACATTCTTCAAAACGAGCTTGAGCCACTGCATGGTCGGTTAACCATAAATGAGCTCTGCCAATATGCAATAATAGGCGCGCACGTATGGATGGGTCATTATTTTCAGAAGATGCGATGATGCCCATGGCTCGCTCGAATGCAGTTAGAGATTCACGATATGCACTCAAGCGCATGGATTGCAACCCTGCGCGCTCCAGGAAATCAATCGCAAGCTGACTATCACCCGCAAGTTCATAATGTTGTGCGATCAGTGCCAGATATTCATTAAGACGTTCCCCACTTTGTTGAATCAACCATTCGGCGGCCATGCGATGATACAACTTCCGTTTGGCCTTGAGCACACGTTCATATGTGACTTCACGCAAAATGGCATGCTTGAAAATATATTCCTGCGTACTGGCAAATGCGGAGGGTTGATGGGAAAAGACAAGCTCTTTGTTTCGCAAAGCGCGCAAGGCTGTGGTGACATCATCCGTACCAGTGACAGTGCGAGCAGCTTCTGACCCATTCATGGATGAAATCGCTGCATCCTCCCAAAATGTTCTACCAATCACCGCAGCTCGCTCGAGCACATCACTTTCAGGGCTGGGAAGGCGATCGAGGCGGGCTTGCAAAACTCCAGTCAACGTAGATGGGACGCGCACTTGAGTCAACATTTGCGCTTCCACATGCCATTCTTCATCACCTTTGACAATGACTCCATCTTCAATCAAAACTTTGACCAACTCTTCCAAATAAAACGGATTGCCTTCTGCATTCCTGGCAACAGTATCCACCAATTCTTTTGGAAGGTCGGGAACATATTTCAAGATTTCATTGACCAACTGGCGACTGGCTTCAATATCCAAGGTGTTAATTTCGGTCTCGTGAAAACGTGGGAAGTCATGTCCCCAGTTCGGATGAAGGTCATTAAGGCTGGGTCGGGTGGCGCACAAAATAAATAAAGGCAAATCAACTTCAAGCGCGGCAAGATGCGCCAGCAATTCCAAAGAACCATTATCCGCCCAATGAATATCATCCAAAAGCAAAACAACAGGTGCCTTTGCCGATAAGTCTTCAAAAAAACGGGCGATGTAAGAAAACGCAACCGTACGAATTTGTTTTGCATCGGTCAAAATTCCGCGCAAATAGGGACTGCTTGAAAAATCAAAACCAATTAGGTGACCGATAAATGCAGCTTCTTCTTCCGTGCCCTCGCCTGCCAAAGCAGCAATGCCTTGTACAATTTTTTCACGAGCTTCAGTCTGGGTATCGCTATCCATGATTTGAAAGCGTTCACTAAACACATCACGCAATAAACTATACGGAAGGTTTTGTGATTCCTCATCAGCGCGGCCTTTGAATAAATAAAAGAAAGTCGGATGTGTATCCAACCAGCCTTCAAATTCATACACAAGACGACTCTTACCCAACCCCGCATCTCCCTTGACCACAAACACGGTTGCTCTTCGATCTAACAGAGTTTGCTCATAAACATTTTGCATGAGATTGATTTCAAGGTCACGGCCCACCATGCGTGTGCTGATTCCTTCCACGCCACGCCGTCCCATGCGAAATGCACGCGGACGAATGCCTTGCACAATATAAGTTTGCAATGGCTCGCTTTTGCCTTTTACTGCAATCAAATCTTGTTTTTGAACATCGAAAATACCGCGTACCATTTGGTAAGTTTCATATGAAATGAGCAGCATTCCTGCCCCCGCCGCACTGACCAATCGACTGGCGGTGTTGACCGTATCCCCGATGGCAGTAAATTCTCCGTGTGAGCCGATGGAACTCAATAACACCAAACCACTATTGATACCAATCTTGATATTGATTGGCAAATCCACGGTTTCTTTTTTAAATTCTTCCTGCATTCTCAATGCCGCGCGAATGGCTCGTTCTGAATCATCTTCACGAGAATTTTCTGCACCCCACAAGGCCATGACCGCATCTCCAATGTGCTTGTCAATTTGGCCACCGTTTTCTTCAATGATGCGGTCTAACCTGGCCCAAATACGGTTGACCAGATTTGCTACATCTTCTGCATCCATATTTTCAGAAAGAGCAGTAAAGCCAGAAACATCCGCAAACAACACAGTGACTTGCTTGCGCCGTGTTTCAGTGCTCACTTCAGGACGAGCGATTTGCTTTTGCAATTCATTTAACTGAGACTGCAAAGCATTGACCACGGTATCCACCATGGCATCCCCCAGCGTGGGACGCAAGGCTTCCTGCGCCCGAATGGCCTCTTGAAGATTACGAATCTGATCCTGCACTGATTTGGAGTTCATCGGTCAAAATTATAATTCACCTGAATATAAGAATCGGGCTGCGCCAGACAATGTGTAACTAAAATGAAAGGATGCTTTCAAGACAAACTCTTTCGAGAAATGACTATAATACAGGTAGATTTCCAACAAGGAGATAATATGTCTAAAACTGACTGGATCCAGCAAGAGATCGACTCTCTGAAATCTCAGGGATTGTATAACAACATCCGCACCATTGGCTCACCGCAAGGCGCATGGTTGACCGTGGATGGAAAAAAGGTTTTGAATTTTTGCTCGAACAATTATCTTGGACTCGCGAATCACCCTACGCTGGTGGCTGCTTCTAAAAAAGCGACAGATGAATTTGGCGTTGGGCCTGCTGCGGTCCGTTCTATTGCTGGGACCATGTCTCTTCATGTTGAACTTGAAAAACGTCTTGCTCAATTCAAAGGGGTGGAAGCGGCGATTACCTTCCAAAGCGGGTTTACTGCCAACCTCGCCACCGTCCCTGCTTTGGTGGGCAAAGAAGATGTTATTTTTTCAGATCGATTAAATCACGCCTCCATCATTGATGGTTGTCGTTTGTCTGGTGCGAAGATCATCGCCTATGAACACAACGATGTGAAATCCCTTGAAGAACAAATCAAAGCCAACTTGAGTCAATTCCGCCGCGCCATCATCATCACCGACGGCGTTTTCAGTATGGACGGTGATATCGCTCCCCTGCCTGATATTTATGAAGTGGCAAAGAAGTACGATATTCTCTTGATGGTGGATGATGCACACGGAGAAGGCGTGCTCGGCAAGGGTGGACGTGGCATCGTTGATCACTTTGGTCTGCATGGAAAAGTAGATGTGGAGATCGGCACCATGTCCAAGGCCTTTGGTGTGGTCGGTGGAATCGTGGCAGGCAAATCAGTCATCATCGAATGGTTACGTCAACGTGGACGCCCCTTCCTATTCTCCTCTGCTGTAACGGTACCCGATGCCGCCGCTTGTTTGGCCGCAGTGGATTTGCTCGAAGACTCCACCCAACTCGTTGATCGACTTTGGGAAAACGCCAAATACTTCAAAGCCGAAATGAAGACGCTCGGATTTAACACAGGCGTCAGCGAGACTCCCATCACCCCTGTGATGCTTGGGGAAGCGCCATTGGCGCAACAATTCAGCCGTGAATTATTTGATGCAGGTGTGTTCGCCATGTCCATTGGATTCCCCACCGTGCCACAAGGCAAAGCGAGAATCCGCGTGATGATCTCCGCCGCGCATGCAAAAGATGATTTGGATAAAGGGCTGGAAGCATTCAAGAATGTTGGAAAGAAATTGGGTGTGATTTAATTTCAGCGATCAGCAATGGCGGCAAATGGGGTGCCGCCATTGCCTTATAATTGAGGAATTCAAGGATGGAAATATGCCTCTCTATCAAATCAAGCAAAACGCTACACAACAAATTAAGCCATCAAGTTTCAAGAATGAACGTGAACTTCAAAAACTCTTTGAGGCCAATTTAGAAGATTTATTAGGCGTAAGATTTGTTGCAAGTGAATTTACAACTGGCGACAGACAAAGAGGTCGAATTGACACCTTAGGTCTTGATGAAGACGGCACACCCGTAATAATTGAATACAAAAAATCAAGTAAAGAGAACATCATTAACCAAGGTTTGTTTTATCTTGATTGGCTAGTTGACCATAAAGGCGATGGATATTATGCAGCATGTATTGATCTAAATGTTACAACATGGAAACCTACATTCAAAGAGGCAAAATGATATAGAGATTGATTGGATCATTTAGAAACCTCAAGATTGATCTTGTTGCAGAAAGTTTCTCAGAATACGATAAATATGCTGTAGATCGTATTGGGGTCTCAAATATTCAACTTTGAAAACATATCGCAGATTACGGTGATGGTCCCCTTCTGGCCATATAAAGCTATGTACTAGACGCGATTTTCTCGGCGCACTTAGCAAATTCAAGGACAAGCAGAGAAAGTACAAGTCACAACAAGCAGAAGTTATCGATAATGTAAGCTAAACCTGAAGACTTTCCAAATTATTTATACAATCTGAAGAAAGCTTCGGATTTTACAGATAAATCGAGTGAATTTAGATTACTCTTTGATACCATTAACACCGCAAGAAATTATGGAAATATTGAAAGCCCGCGGCTTTCATTAAATGCCGATGGCGATCACGATTATTATATTCATGAAAAAGGCCAGCAAAACGAATAGCATCAGCTAATTGATACACGGAAAACCCAACTATTCCGATGCATGAGTTAAAATTACAGTTTTTGATCTACTAGCATGAAAATATGGCTTGATGTACAAGAGAGCAATTTTAGTGGCTCAACATAGATGATCGCTAAGAAAATAAATTGTCGAGATGTGATCTAAAGTTGGTCATCATGAAGAACTTAGGACAAACTGGGTATTAGTTTAATTACCTTTACAACTTACTTTGGGGTAGTATCTATCAGATATTTCTGAAATAGATAATATCCTGTACTTGATTGAACAATCTTATCGTCAAACGCTATAAAAAGAGAAAGTCACCTTTTCGGTGACTGTCTCTTTATTTAATCGCATGTTGGGACAAGTGGACGAGGAGACCTCGCCCCTACTGAACTTCGGTAACAATTGTCCGTTTGGCTCCAGCAGAAAGTAGTGCTTGTGACACGCTTTCTGCCTTTTCTTTTTCTACCAATGCAATCATGTTGCCACCCCGTCCGCCACCGCTGAGTTTGGCACCGAGAGCTCCCGCTTTCCGCGCTGACTCTACCAGCGTATCCAGCTCAGGAGAAGATACAGTCAACTCTTGATGGAGAGCGTGATTATGGTCCATGAGTTCGCCGAGGTGTTCCGTTTGTCCGCTTTCAATGGAACGACGGGCAATTAATGAAATCTGCGCAATCTCGTTGAAGATATTTTCAAACTTTGTCGTTTCTCTTAACCACAAACGGCGCACATCTCCAACCGATTCTTTGGTCGGTGCTGGCACACCCGTATCAGCAATGATGATGGTAAAGGGCTTCCCTACCGTAAAGGTTTCAATTGGCCTGCCTTTGATAAAGTAGACAGGTTTACTAAAGGTAATGACCGTATTATCAATCCCTGATGGTGTGCCATGATGAAGCTTTTCGATTTCGAAAACAAGATCATTAATCTGCGAGCTCATCATAGGGCGATCGAGATAAGTAGTCAGCCCGCGAATCAGGGCCACCGAAACCGCAGCACCGGAACCAAGCCCCGCGGCCACAGGAATCGTCGATGAGATTTTAATTTCAAGAGCAGGTGGGTTGGGAATGTTGAGGAATTGAAGAACTTTCAGAATCACCGAACCAAGTGCATGGTCAGATGGAAGCGTTTTTAATTCAGCATGCAAGCCTATGATGGGAGCATGAATCCAAATCCCGGTGGCAGATGAGTCCAGTACTTCCACATCCACTTGCACTTGAGTAACAGGTACAGCCAAAGCCGGGCGGTTATACACCACCGCATGTTCACCAAAGAGGATGATCTTGCCGGGGGCGGATGCTTTCACGCGAGATAAAAGACTGCCAAGACTGCCCCAGCCCATAACAGCATTGCGATTTGAAATGGGCGGTCTAACAATAAAATTTCTTCAGGAGAACCACCCGCTTGTTCTACATGAATCAAATGCAGATAGCGGAAGATGGCATACACTACGAATGGAATCGTCAACATCATGCTGTCGTTTTTGGGGAGATTGGGAGCATTGAATGTATACAACGAGTATGCAATGATGAATGTTGCCGAGACAATCATGATGTATTGGTCAAGCAATGGAAGAGTATAACCTTCCAATACTTTGCGATGCGAACCTGCGCCGCTCGTTAACAACGAAAGTTCTGCACGACGTTTTCCAAAACCGAGGAAGAGGGAAAGCAGAGTCATCACCACATACAACCAGGGAGAAAATCTTTCCACTTGGATTAAGGTCACGCCCGCATGCACACGCAAGACGAACCCTGTCGCGATAATGAACACATCCAAAATTGGCACATGCTTAAGCCATTTGGAATAAGCCATGTTCAAAATAAAGTATGCGATGATTACCGCTTCAAACCCCGGCGTCAGCAGGTACGACAACCCAATCGTAATCGCCACCAAAGCAATTCCAGCCACCCACGCCGCACTGACGGAGAGTTTGCCCGAAGCTATTGGACGATTCTTCTTTTCAGGATGCTGGCGGTCTGCTTCTAAATCTGCCAAGTCATTGAAAATGTAAACGCAAGAGGAAATTAAACAAAACAAGGCAAACCCCGCAAGGGTATGCAAAAAAGAATCAAGCTTGAAAAGTTGTTTGTCAAAGACAAGCGCGGCAAAGATGAAAACATTCTTTGTCCATTGACGCGGACGCATGGTTTTAATTAAGGCTGTTAACATGAGGGATATTTTACCTGTATTTACTGTTTAAAAAGAATCCCCAACGTTTTAGGGCGTCCAGAAATTATCAGACATCACCAACAAACACAGCAAGTTGACCGAGTCTTCGTAATAATCCTGATGCTTATCATAGACCGAGCTATAAACCGCGTTCAACCATTCTTGTTGAGCGGGGTCGGTCATGGCAGCGACACCCATGGGAGCAATAAAAAAGGTAGTGAAGTACTCGCTATCGGGCAAGGGGGCGCCGCTCAACTCATAGCCTGCACGGATGTTGACAGGGTCACCATTGGCGCTGGCTTGAATCCAATGCGAAAACTTTAGAGCAATAGAACGGGAAGTTGCATCATCATGAAGCAAGGCGTCCAACCCCACCCGCCACGGGTCACGGCCTGCATTGTAGTTATATGCACCGTCCGTGACATTTTCCAAATAATTGGCTGGAGCGGGCTGCGGAATTCCATCTTTGATGACAATAAAATCAGGCAGTAAACCAGTCTCTGGGCTGTGATTGGTTTGTATGGAAGTCATCACATTTTGGCTTTGCAACACAACATCATCCCAAACAGGATTATTTGTCGCTTTGCCAAATGCCCGGAAGTTGACCAGCATAAAGTCAGAGGAACGAGGCGCGTATTGATTGTAGTCAGCGCCATTTGCATCCACCCAATCTCCTAACATCGGCAAGTGACTATCTGGTCCAATGGTTGATTCTAAAACTCCACTGATCATGGTCTCGGCTTCTGCTTTGTAATTGACACGACCTGTACTGCCCCATTGCGCATCTGCCAACAATAATCCATACGCCATGTCAGCATCGCCATCAAAGGCGCTATCATTCCCCTCCGTCTCAGAGATATTCCAATCCATCAAGCGCGCGTCCACTTCACTGGGGTGCGCACGTTCAAAGGCCCACAAGCCATCAAAAATCATTTGAGCATCTGGGTCATATCCTGCCATCATTGGGACAATAACCATGCCATAACCCTGACCTTCAGAAACCGTGTTTGAATAAGCTGGTTCATCTTTCCCAAATGCCACGCGGAACATTTGAATTCCATCCGCATTGATTTCATCTTTGACAATATAGCTTGCCTTCCACTGATCATAAAAAGAACGAATATCTTGATCCAATTCATCCTGAGTGCGATTGTTTGGAAAAATTGTATTCGGCGCATAAGTCACATGCTGAGGGAAAGGATGTGCAATTCCATTCTCAACGGGTACATCTGTTGGCACAACTGTAGGAATTAAAGTGGGAAGCTGAGTTGCAGTTTCAACAACAGGCGTAGCAGTTTGTGTTTCAGTTGAGGAGCAAGCTCCCAACAAAAAGGCCGATAGCAAAACAAAGCTCAAAAAACGATTTTTCATGGAACCTCCAAATTTCCTCTTTTATATCATCACTGGCAGTAAAATAGAAACATGCCCAAAATTCGTCTGGATGTTTTACTTCTCGAGCGTGGATTGGCCGAATCGCGCGCAAAGGCGCAAGCTTTAATTATGGCGGGACAAGTGCGAGTGAACGATCAAGTCGTGCTTAAGCCTGCTACAGCCATCGATCCCAAAGCCACGCTGACAGTGGATTCTGGTCCGCGCTATGTATCGCGTGGTGGTGAAAAACTCGAAGGTGCCTTAACCGCCTTTGCCATTGATGTTACTGGTCTGGTCTGTGTGGATGTCGGTGCATCCACAGGCGGCTTCACTGATTGTCTCCTGCAACACGGCGCCGAGAAAGTATACGCAATCGATGTAGGAAAAGGCATTCTGCATTGGAAGTTAAGAAATTATGCTCGTGTCATCGTAATGGAAGAGACCAATGCAAGAAATGTTGAATCATTGCCTGAACCTGTCTCGATGGTCACTGTCGATGCTTCTTTTATTTCGTTAAAAATCTTATTGCCTGTGATTAAGAAATGGGAAATGACCAACGGGCAAATTGTTGCATTAATCAAGCCACAGTTTGAGGCAGGCAAAAAAGATGTCTCGCGTGGCGATGGCGTCATCCGTGACCCTGAGATTCACAGACAAGTCCTGTTGGATGTGCTGAGTTATGCAAAAAGCGAAGGCTTTGGTTTGCGTGGATTGGTCAAATCATCCCTGCTTGGGCCGAAAGGCAATGTAGAGTTTTTGCTGTGGATGGATTTAATTCCCAATAATACGTCTGTGGAAGAACTGGTCAACAACATTTTGCCAGAAGAGCTTGCTTCTGCTAAAAAGGAATGAAATACCTATGAACTGTCCCAAATGTGAAACTGAATTGGTGCAAAAGTTTTACAAAGGCATGATCGAAGTTGATTCATGCCCCAACTGCCGCGGCATGTGGTTAGATGTCAACGAGTTGGATAAACTCGAAGATGTCGTTTTTGATGATGATGAACACAAAGGCTCATTGATTCATTTTCAAAAGAAGACTGAGTTTCGCTGTCCGCACTGCGCTTCCCCGCTAACAGAGTTTCAATATCGACTCTATGATTTAAATCTGGATTACTGCTCTGAAAACGCCCACGGCTTCTGGCTCGATGCAGGCGAGGATGAACGAGTGATGAGCATTATGCAAAAACGAGCGGATGAAATCAAAAGAAAAATAAACGCAGAGACTGAATGGAATTGGATGTTGAAAAACATGCATTCCTTCTTGAAGAACAAACAAAAGAAATAAAAAACAGGAGCTAGTGAAAATCACTAGCTCCTGTTTTTTATTCAAATTACTTTGTGGGGGTAGGAGTGGGCGTCTTCGACGATTTCGTTGGTGTGGGCGTGGATGTTGCCTTGGTGGAAGAAGCCTTCGTAGGCGTGGCGGTGAAGCTAGCCTTCGGAGTTGGAGTCCGAGTTCCTGGTTTCGGTGTGTTGGTTGAAGTCACCATGGTGCTCAAATGCTTTTCTGCTTCTGAACGCATGGCTGAGGTCATGGCTGTTTTATCCAAGGCGAGTAGTTCCTGCCAAGCCTTAATGGCTTCATCGGTTGAGTTGCGTTTTTCTTGAGTCAACGCCAACCAATAGAACACGAGAGCTTTTTGCTCATCTGTCTCTGCCAGAGATTTCATAGAATCTAATTTCAGATAGGCGTTTCCAAAAGTGCCTTGCAAGTAATAGGCTTGAGCCAAACCAAGGTTGGTCTCAAAAGATTTTTCATCGTAATCAAAGGCTTTTTCAAGATACTCAACAGCCTTATCGGCGTTCTTGAGCTCCAAATTCGCCAAACCTCGATAGACATAAAATCTTCTTAAGCCATTCGGGTTGAGTTTATAAGCCGTGTCAAGATTCTTAAGCGCAGACTTGTAATCTTTGAGCATGAAATATCCCTGCCCAAGCAATGCAAAGGAATTGGCATTTTCAGGTTCGTAGACCACATCCAATTCCAAGGAATCAATGCCACGCTGATATTCTCCGTTTTCAATATATAGCTGACCCAATAATGGATACACTTCCAAAATGGTGATATCGCGAGAATAGGCTTCTTCTGCGTATTTCAATCCATTCTCTTTGTCACCTTTAGCCAGATAGGTTTGGGCATAAGCCATGGATACTTGTGGCGAACCTGGCATCAACTCATTGGCTTTATCCAAATCCTTAAGGGCCGCTTCATAATCTTTCTTATGGGTGAAATAATTTCCACGTTCAAGATAAATCTCACCAAAGTTAGGATCACGTTTAATAGCTTCATCAAACAAATTCTTAATATTGGCATTGGGGTCTTGCATCAAACGAGCGCGTGCCAACCCCAAATAAGGTGCACCGAAATCGGGGTCAACTTTCAACGCATCGTTATAAGCTTTTAGTGCTTCAGTAGGATTCCCTTTAAAGCGATAGGCTTCGCCGATGTAATAATGAATATCGGCTAGATTTGGATTGACCTGCAAAATCAATTGCATGTTTTGAATGTAGGCATCCCAATCCCCTTTGGCATACGCATCTTTCGCCACTCGGAATTGATCCTGATATTCAGGCGGCAACGGCGTGTTGACATAGACGGCCGTGGGAGTATAAGTTTGCGGCAATAACATCCATAATGGGGTGGGGCCAAAATAAGTGGGCGTGGCTGGAGCCGTGGCCCCAATTAACGTGGGGGTTGTTGTAAAAGTTGGAGAAGGGCCTGGGGTGAACGTTGTCGTCGGTTTGACAGTTGTTCGGCGGGGCAAGACAAACCCGAACACCACTACGGCGCACAAAGCAACGGCAATCAACACCAAGCCCACCAAACGAACGACAGGGTTTTTGGTGATGACCTTCAATCCTTTTTCTTTAGGCTGTTCATTGGCAAGGAGAAGTTTTTCCTCCCATGCCCGTGGACGATTCATCGGGAATGGCTGAATGGTGTCATCTGGAGTCAAAGCTCCCAGCAGAATCAAACCCCGTTTCGCGGTACCATTTTCAGGGTCCAGTTTGAGCGCTGTTTGCAGGCAGTAAATGCGCTCCTTGGTGTTATCCACTGCGGCGCTCATCCAAACCCAATAGGTGGAATTCGTCTGATTATTTTTCAGCAGAAGGGTGAGCAACTCTTTGGCGCGCGGACGATCTCCACGGCGCAAAGCATCCACAGCATCTTGAAAAATGGTTCCATCATGTTGCTCGTTATTAAAAGCGTCAGCCATTCCCCTATTTTACCGCTTGTTATCTAAATTACTGATTCCGCACTGGAAATTTAACAAAACAGCAAGCCTGTATTTTTTTATTCGTGGAATTCTTCCACTTGATAAATCCAGACTTGCACAGAGGCACTACGCCAATGGTCAGGTTTTGCCCCCATTTTGACAGAGAGACGTTCCAAAAATTCAATCCTGCCAGAAATCTGTTCCCAAACTTGGGGGAGGAAGGTGGCGCGGCGATATCCATCTTTGAGGATGACGCCATCCACATGTGGACGCACCTTTTGGAGCAAGTCTTCAGGGGAGGAATAATCCAACCGCTGAGGAGCGGTCAAACGCGAGACTTCAAGTTTGATACTGCTTAACTCACTTGAATCAACAGCAGGAAAGCGCGGATCTTCCAACGCCGCAGCGACGGCATGTTCGCGGACATCGTCCACCAATGGCTGATAGGCTTCCAAGGCGCCAATGCAACCACGCAATTCCCCATGAATGGTTAACGTTACAAATGAAGCGCCAAATTCTTTTAAGTTTGCTGTGATTAAGGAAGAATCAAGTGGCGGAAGCGGATTCCCCTTCACCGCATGTTCCATCGCATCTCGCGCCAATCGCAAGAGGACTTTTTTTTCGGCATCGGTCAATGAACCAGACATAACACACCAACCTTGAACTAGAGACAACCTGGTGCTGAGTTTTGATTACTTACCTACAGCATCCATATGATTATTTTTTCTAAACTTACAAGTCAGCACTCTTTTTATTGGGCGTCGGTTTTGCTAACGGTTCTTACCTAAAATATACATAACATAGCCATTAATAGACAATAGTAGCAGGATGAACAATATTAAACGCCAATGCTGAACTATAAATGACTTTCGATTTTTATCAAAAACAGATTTTAGTAATTGTCGAAAATCCTTTTCTTGTTCAGCCGATTCAAAAGCCCGCCTAGGGATAATCTGAAACGATTGTTTATTATCCGAATGAATAAGCAAGAAATAATTTTTAGTTTCAAGAAAATCTTGAAATACATCCCACTTGATTTTGACTTCTTTCGTGCCAGAATATACACTTATTCCATCTTTTGTTGCGCTCCAAGAATTTCCAGTGTGCCAGTTTTTATCTTGCTCAATTTTATTTGCCCCTGATAATGGCGCGATAAAGTAAGAATAAATAAGCCCGAAAGAAGCCATAGCTACAAACAGAAAAATAGATAGCTCAAAACCATTGCGGATTAGACCTAAAACCCCCGCAACAATTAATAAAACAAGAAGTACACCAAAAACTTGATTATTGAACTGGCTGAGGTAATAGCTTCTAGCGACTTTTACAAAATCATCTTTTGATAAAACCACTTTGAATTTAATCGGATTATCCATAACACCACCTTTGCTTTTGATAATTAGGTAAAATAATTTTTGTAAGCCGCCCAGCCAGAAAAATGCTAAAGCGGAGTCTGCTTCTTTAGGAGAGGATGTCCAACAGCCAGAAGAGATCCACTACACGTTTTGCTTGGCAGGTTTTCTATTTTACAACCACCTTTGATTTTGAGATTACCAAAGACTTCCATTTATCTTTCTGCGAGCCGTCACCTGGGTTTCGACAGTATTTTCCATCGGCACGCAACGTAAAAACATGACCTGATGGTTCATAAAATAACCAGAGGTCAATAGTGTCCTCAAAGTCTTTATGATTCGGAATTAGCTCCAGCTTTCCTCCTAAATCAAACTCAAATACAGATATACATAGGATTTTTTGATTGTAACTGAAACAAGTGCTTGTCCATCTAATTCCCACAGGGCATTTTTTATTATTTTGCGAGTGGACGAGTCGTTTGCAATTTCTTGATTCTTCAAGAAGATTTTCCAATTGCAAGCATAGACCCAGAGATGCCAATCTCCATGAATGAAAATACTTCTTCTTGCCAAACGTTTTCGAAGCTTTTCAGATAATTGCTTAGTGGGCTTTCTTCGCTCTTGAATATGAAGGCGAGGCTCGCCAAACTCGAAAGTCAGGAAGGAAGCATAACCTTGCTTCACTTGCCAACAAGGTTTTCCAATTATTGGTTTGAATACATCATTAAGGATAGACACCCGCTTTTCACCTTTTTATTAATTCAATATTCTTTAGCAAGGAACTGCCCAACTCTTTGCATTAACCTGACTCATCCATCCAGCCAGAAAATTGCGAAAGCGGAGTCTTCTCCTTTAGGAGAAGATGTCCAACCGACAAAAGCGGTCCGCTGCATGCTTTGTTAGGCTGCGTTATGCGCCAAGTAGTTTTAGGTATAAGAAAACAATTAACCCCAAGACACATAAATTTCCACTTGATTTAAATCGTAATCAATCATTACTTCTGCCTTATTTGCTCCACCAGCTGGAGCAATAATGTATTGCACTTTGTTGTTAGATAATTGATCAGGCGTTGTTTCGTTTAAACCTGGTGAATCTTTTACCCAAGACAAAATATCTTGTTTTGGCGCTGTGAAACTTGCGCGAAAACTACGAGTAAATGAACCGCCTTCTGTTTTGATTGATATATTAGTAGCACTTGAGGGGAAAGGTGAAAGTCGACCCCATTCTAAAATAAATGCCATCATTTCTTTTTGCTTAGCAGGGTTTTGATTGTCCCTTGAATTTGATGGGACTAAAAACAAACTAGCAAAAGCTATTACCCATACAAGGAATAGCACACTACCGATTGCAAATAAGTATTTTAGCAATTTGATTATATTTTTCATTATCATTATTAGGTATTAGAAACTCTTAGCATTGCGATTAACTGACTACCTACCCAACCACCCCGTCACATGGACCTGGCTCATCCGTCCAGCCAGAAAAATGCGAAAGCGGAGTCTTCTCCTTTAGTAGGAGAGAATGTCCAACGGGCAGAAGAGGTCTGCTGAACGCTTTCAAGGCGTATCTCTTATTACATCAAACAGTAAACAACAAATTGTTATTCTAAAGGCTTTTCCCAGAAAATCTTTTCCTCTGAAAATGTAGCGGTATGAACTACACAAGAGTTATTTCTCACTGCACCACTTTTATCAAGATACTGGACTTCAAATGTAACGGTACCTTGGCTCCCAGTAAACATTTTTGTTTTTATATCAATTTCTTTGAATCCTTTTTCCTCTAAGAGAGCCTTGACTTTGGCTTTCCCATTCCCCTCTTGTAACGATACAAATCCAAGTATCACGACTATAGCAATTATTGCCCAAACAATGCTCATGTTTTCCATATTTATGATCTCTCTATGAAATCTATTGTAAGCGCCCAACTCTTTGCATTGACCCACCCCGCCACATGGGCCTGACTCATCCGTCCAGCCAGAAAAACGCGAAAGCGGAGTCTTCTCCTTTAGGAGACGCGTGCCCGAAGCGTAGCGAGTGGTGAGATGTCCAACGGACAGAAAAGGTCCGCTGCTGTTTTGTTGGGCAGTGGTTTTAACGTACGGCTTGTCCGTTTTTGCTGTTCAACCAATTTTGTAAAAACCCATTTACATACGAATGAATGCCAGACTGCATTCCCATCAATTGTATAACGTAAAAGAGAAAACCAAGAATTCCGAAAGGCATAAGCGGAATATTCTTTACTTCTACCACGCCAATCAATTGCCAAAGAATCGTGACGATAATTATATTTGCTAGTCCAAGTGTAGCCAACAATAGAAGATTCTTTGCACCTGAAAGCCATTGTGCCGCATATAGGCGTTCTGATAAGCTTGGATTAATGAATGGAAGAAAACTGGCAAGTGAAAGCCCTGGTATCAGGCAAATCAACATCTTAAAGGATGTTCCAATGGAAATATCCCAGAAACGCAAGCCTAAAATAAAGAAAATCGTGAATGTACCGATATGGTAGATTAAGTATAGTTTTGCGTTTCGTTTTTTGAGCGAAACGACCATTAACAACAAGGTAAGTATTACGACAGAAAGAGAAAGAATGAGAAAGGATATTGAGGGTGGAGGCAATATAAAGATAAAAAATATTAGGAACAAATAGGCGACGATTTTCGATACAATCGTCTTTACGTTTAGCTTTTCAAGCATCAATGCTTACCTCGTCTATCTCAAGAATCTTCCGTGAACCGCCCAACGGTTTGCGATTTGTCCCGTGTGATTTTCACGGGATACCTGCACTGGAGTTTTTAAAATCAGTTTCTTCCCTCAACAGCAAGGCCAAACTTTTCATTCATAGTTGCCCAACTACCTTAATTCAGCCAAGCTCCAATATTTTCGGTCATGATAAATTAAAGGTGCGCCTTGCACTCCTTCGCGAGCCGCAACCACCTCGGCAATAAAAAGATGATTCATGCCTGCATCAAAGGTTTGAACCACTTTACAATCCAACCAAGCCAGTCCACCCACAATCAAAGGCGAACCCGTTACCAGAGTCTCTGTTTCTATTTCAGCAAAGCGATTCTGCACTTCTGGTTTCCGCCCAGCAAATAAATCAGAAATCGCCGTTTGTTCCGCAGAAAGAATCGTCAACCCAAAGGCACGCGATTTTGTCACGAGTTCATGGGTACGGGTATGCGCCTGTAGCGAAATCGTAATCAAAGCAGGGTCCAGTGAAATCGATGTAAATGAATTCACCGTCATCCCATGCGAACTTCCTTCAAAGGTGGCAGTCGCCACGGTCACACCAGCAGACCACGCCCGCATGGCAGTGCGCAGTTGCTCAGATTTAAGATTTGTCATTGTCACGAGCGGAGTTCTCCATATCAAAATTCATCATAATAGCCTGTGAAATGCGAGTCAAGGCAAATATGCAGGCATGCTCTGGACAACATGAATTGAAGTTTTCTGCCCTTGCGCGATTGTTTTTTAGCGAATATCATAAAATAGAACATGGAATCTACAAAAGTCCCCACCCCTGCACCAAGAACCATACGGCCTGCCAGAAAAGCAAGCTCCTTCAACGCATTCTTCAACACACTCGGAATTGCCGTTTTACTAGCGACTTTATTCACAGCCTGGACTCCCACCAGTCTATTTGCCTCCAACTTACAGGAACAGCTTCGCATCATCCTCACGCCTCAGCCTGGTGTCAACAACATCGCAATTTCTCCTCAACCTCAACTGCGAATCGGAATCGTCGCAGGTCACAATGGCAACGACTCAGGAGCCGTCTGCACCGATGCAAATGGTCAAGTGGATTTAACAGAAGCGGCTGTCAATCTTGAGATTGCCACCATGGTGCGGGATAGTTTGGTGGCTCAAGGATTCCAAGTTGACTTATTAAATGAATTCGATACTCGTTTGAATGGGTATCGTGCTGTGGCTTTGGTTTCCATTCATAATGACTCATGTGAGTATGTCAACGATCAGGCCACTGGATTTAAAGTCGCCGCATCGCTGGATACCCGTGACCTGAATCGCGCTCAACGCCTCACCGCCTGTATGACAGACCGTTATCAACAAGCTACAGGATTAACTTTCCATGCGGGCAGTATCACCGCCGATATGCGTGAGTATCACGCCTTCTCTGAAATTGACCCCAACACAGTCACAGCCATTATCGAGACAGGTTTCTTAAACCTGGATCGCGATATCTTAACCAAACACACAGATAAGGTAGCCGAAGGCGTGACTCAAGGCATCCTCTGTTTTGTAAACAACGAAAACGTCCAACCTACCAACCTCCCCGTCAATGGACCATGACCAAAAACACATCATCCCAAAAAGCTAATCTTCTTCGAAGCATTCTTTTAGTAGTAGCTTGCGGATTAATGGCCGCACAAGCTTGGGCCATCAGCCCAGCCGCTGATAATGTATTGAAGTCCAGCCCAACCAGCCTGCCACAAACGCATGCATCATTTTATAGTCATGTGGAATTGGCGAAACCACCATACACCGCCATGCCCACCATCACACCCACACTGGAAGTAACAAAAGAAGAACTTCTGCCTATTGATACTTCCATTCAAGGGAATCCGCCTGCCGCAACTGAAACTTTGGAAGTGACACCCTCCTCAGCCGTTGCGGTGGCAGAAATTGTGCAAGATACCCCAGCAACTCAAAATGATGCCTCTTCAGTTCAGGAAGTCAGCACCTATAACGGGAACAAACGCATTCTGGTTGACATCTCAGAACAGCACATGTATGCCTATGAAGGGGATACGTTAGTCTTTAGCTTTGTGGCATCCACAGGCATGAACAACGCCACACGCACAGGAACCTTCAGCGTGCTCGATAAGATTCCCAACGCCTACGGCGCCACTTGGGATCTTTGGATGCCAAACTGGCTCGGGATTTATTGGGCGGGCAGTTTGGAAAATGGCATCCATGCCCTGCCAATTTTGTCGAATGGAGCACGGTTGTGGTCTGGCTATTTGGGTACCCCAATTTCTTACGGATGCGTTGTTTTAGGTGTATCTGAGTCTCAAATGTTGTATGATTGGTCTGAAGTGGGTACGCCTGTTGAAATTCAGTGGTAACAATCGAATCTTCCCCTACGTCTAGGGTTTATAATTTGCATGCAAGTCCTTTTACTTTAGCAAAGGTGGCCGTATGAACGATCGTTTTGTCGAATCTCGTGAAGCTGTGATGTATGCCCGTGAGGCGCTAAAAAATGGCGCTACCAACGAGGCTCGTGAATGGGCAGAACGTGCCACCCAACTTGCCCCGCAAAACGAAGATGGCTGGTTAATTCTCGCGGCTGTTTCTGAACCAAAGAAAAGTTTGGAATATGCCCGCAAAGCCTTGGATGCGAATCCAAATAGTCCACGCGCAAAACAGGGAGTTGAATGGGCACAGAGTCGACTCGGTGGGAATCAACCCAAAGTGCAGACCACCCCTGAGAAAGAGAAGCAGGCCAAGGGTCCAGCACGAAGCGAACCCAAAAAGACAAAGAAACGCAGCGGCATTCATCCCATCTTATTAATCATCATGGGATTGGGCGTGTTCTTGTTTGCAGCATGGTCTGCCGTTCGATCTCCAGTGATGGCCTCCATCTTAAGTGGCGTATCTTCTTCCACAACGGCGCAACTTCCACCGAAACGTTCCTTTGCACAAGTAGCCATTGCCAAACCCGTTTCAAACGCGCAACCTGTTTCACAAGTACAAGCTGCGCCACAAGTAGATATTGCTCCCACCTTTACATTGACTCCGCCAACGGAAGCGACAGAAGTTCCCAGCGTGGCAGATGTGATTCCAACTTCATCCATCCCAAATGCGGATGTGTTTGTACTCCCAACCGATACAGTCGCGCCCACTGCAGAAACAAGTGGTGTGGCCGTAGCTGAAATTGTACAAGATACACCCACCGCTGAATATATCGCCCCCACTGCGGAAGCCGTCGCCGCGACCTCTCCTGAAGTAAGCAACGCTGTGGCAAATGGTGTGCATTGGATTGATGTGGATCTTTCACAACAACGGTTATATGCGTATGCAGGTGATACATTGGTGAATCAATTTGTAGTGTCCACAGGCACCTGGCAGACTCCTACCGTGACGGGTAGTTATAAGATTTGGATTAAGCTACGTTCTGCCGATATGACTGGCCCTGGCTATTATTTGCCCGATGTTCCCTACGTCATGTATTTCTATCAAAGCTATGGATTGCATGGCACATACTGGCATAATAATTTCGGAACGCCCATGAGTCATGGATGTGTGAATCTCTCCATTCCAGATGCAGAATGGTTGTACAACTTCTCTTCTGTAGGGACTGTGGTCAACGTTCATTATTAAGGTTGATGAAATCGAAGAACGTATCAAGACGTGACTTTTTAAAATTGAGCGGCGTGGGACTGGCAAGTCTATTCAGCCCGCCGCTCAATTTTTATTTGGATGACCCATTCACCGCGCAGCAAGGACGCGTCACCTCTCGCATCGCATGGATGTATGATCGTCCTTCCCTGCAAGGCACACAAATCAAAATATGTCAGCGCGATGTGTTGTTAAACATCATCAACACGGCATTCAGTGATGATGTCAATACATATAATCACGTATGGTATGAAATTGGCATCCCGCAAGCGACTGAAGGTTATGTATATTCGGGGAATATTCAACCTGTAAAAACCATATTGAACACCCCACAAGTTGACCTCGCTATTCCAGAAGAAGGTCTTCTAGCCGAAGTCAGCGTGCCTTATACCGATGCACATGAAGAAACAACTCGAGAGTCCAAGGTGGGCTATCGTATGTATTACGAAACCACACATTGGATCAAAGCCATCACGACCAATGCAGAGGGACAAATTTGGTATCAGGTT
>JAXLVT010000049.1:0-19140 GCA_046328925.1 Anaerolineales bacterium | reverse complement strand
TCTGGTATCCTTACTAAAAGCGCGTGGCTATTCTGAAACGGATGTTGAGAATATTCTCAGCGGTAATTGGCTTACGCGTCTAAAAAGAGATTTGCCCTAATATGAGTGATAAACCCCTCCCAGCTTCAACTCCCGTAGAAACTACACCCCGCATCGACGATGCTGCAACCCCGCGGATACTTGTCAGCACGATCACCACATTTGTTGGTCTGTTCATCTTTGTGGTCGGCGCCAAACCGAACCTTTTCGCGTGGGATCGCAGCCCCGTTGTAGGCTTCGTCCAAATTGCTGTCTTCCTTGTTGGCCTTGCCCTCATTTGCCTCGGTGGATACTTTGGCCTGCACACCCTATGGTGGGGAACTGAGCGTACCATCACATCAGACATCGGCTCCAGGTTGGTCGGCACAGGCTATGTTATCGCTGTGTTTGCGGGCCTCGCAGATATCTTTGGAATGGGTTCACAATCCTTCCCTGCGGTTCCGTATTTCGGGCCGTGGCAAGCGTCAGGAGTGTTGATCGGGCAAGGCGTCATTGCTGTGGGATTCCTGCTCATGATCCCATTCCAATTTCCTTGGAGCCGTAATCGTAAATGAATCAAAAACGCCCTTCATCACGAAGGGCGTTTTTGATTTTATGAGATCTTTCTTGCTTCCATGTAGAAACGCTTTTCGCGCGCCTCGCCCATTGAGAAAGTTTTGCGCGGCAAAGCGCCGTCAAGGATCACAGTCTTGAACAATTCATTCTTGTGCATCCCAGCCAGATAAAAACCAGCATTGCCATCCTGCAAGGCAAGGCGTTCTACTACATCCTCACCATGCACATAATCGATCTTCTCAGCACCGCCTTCTTTCAGGAAAGTATCAAGGAAGGATTGGATAGTGCCGACTGCCAGATTGGATGAAGGGTTGGAAATCTCGATCATCCCAAATTTCGCGGAGCGTCCGCCTCCAACCAGACCGATGGCCTGCTTGCTGTTACTGACATTTTCCACCAGCCTCATCATTTCCGTTCCGCTGCCAAGAGGTGTATAGCTGAAGTTCGAGCCGAATGCTTTTTCAAGTTCAACGAACAGGTCTTTCTTCAAACCGCGGTGGATCGGTTCAAATTCAATCCCTCATCGTGGACATTTCAATCTCAACCAGCGCATAGCGTGAAGGATGAATTATACCAACTTCGGGTTTCATCTTTCCCCAAATGGCTTTGGCGATTTGCAAGCGAGTGATTGCCATCGCCCATGGCAAAAAGCAGAACAGGCTGGTCTGTGCCGATGCCGTATTTGGCTGCAAAAGTTTCAGGGTTGGCGAGTCCACGTAGTGCTTCGACAACCTGATTCTCATGTACTTCATTGACTGCATATCCTGTGAGATGTCCGCTTCCCAGCATGAGATCAAAATCATATAACTTTTCGAGCTTGGTCTTGTCCGCGCTCAAAGGCTCAATGACGGTACGATTTGGGTCGTCGATCAACACGAGGATGTGAGGCAATTCCATCGCTGCACCTTGGCGGATCTTGATGCGGGGGGGGAGGCGATCTACGATAGTTCCTTCAGTAGCGCGGATGAGGCTGGAAGAGCCTTTGTTATAATCGTAGCGTTCAAGATCAAGACAGAGGATGACACCTTTGCAGTTTTTCCTGCAACAGTGCGCTCCACATAAACGAGGAGCCGTCACGCGGTTGAAGAATCCTTCATTCATATATTTTTTGCATCGTCAGTTGGATGTTTTGGATGCGCTCTTCTGCGCCTGGCTTTTCAAGATGCACTTCGGGGAAAGTCAAATTCAAAGTGGATGGCGCATCACCAACAACACTACCATCATGCCAATACTCAGGCTCCGGAGGTGAACTGGTCACAGGCGATGACTGCCATTTGTTTAAATCCACGCCTGCTTTGGGTAAATACTGCCGGGATCTGAATACCAATGTCATTGATAATTTTCATGGATGTTTTCTCCAAATTATTAAAATGATAGGGGCGGAACACTGTACGGCTCCGCCCCTGCAAAAATTATTTTCCGTTCTTTGCAAATGCGATCAACTTTTCAGCGACTTCAGCGCCAACAGCGACCTTGAGCTTCCTTGAGGTAGTACGCCGATATTGCGAGATGCGATGACGTTATCTAGCTTGAGCAGTTTCCAGTCGGTGGGGGCTCTTCGTTGAAGACATCAACGCGGCTCCTGCGACCTTTCCGCTGGTCAATGCTTCGTAGAGAGCATCTTCGCTGACGATGCCATGCGCCTTGCCTGATTGACAATGCGTACGCCGTTCTTCATCTTGGCAAATTGCTCCGCGCCGATCATGTTTGAAGATTCTTTTGTCTTGGGCAAGTGTAAGCTAATGTAATCTGCCTGAGCGAGCAATTCATCTAATGTTACCAGTTTGATTCCAGCGATCTCTTTCACGTAGGGGTCATAGGCGACCACAGTCATGCCCATTACAGAAGCGCGTTTGGCAACTTCCTTGCCAATGTTTCCAACGCCGATCAGACCGGGGTTTTTCCCACCGATCTCATCGCCGTTGAAACTCTTCTTGTCCCATTTTTCAGCTTTCATGGAGGCAGTTGCCTGATAAAGAGAGCGAGCCATCATGAGCATGTATCCAATTGCCAGTTCTGCTACGGAAGCAGAATTTGCAAGCGGAGTATTCATGACTGCAATCCCCTTAGTCTTGGCATATTCATAATCAATGGTGTCGAGGCCAGCGCCGCCACGGACGATGACTTTCAAAACGGGGCAGACATCGATAAGGGGTTGGCGGACTTTTGTGCGAGGCGGACAACCATGCCTTCGTAGTTGGGCGAAACGGTCATCAGTTCTTCGGGGGTGATATCATCGCGCATCTACGGTCAGGCCTGCTAGCGCGCATCTGTTCGATATATTCTTTTTCGGTCTTGTCGCAAATTAGAACTTTCATTGAATTTCTCCTTGTTTGGGACTGAAATTAATAACAGGAATCCAACCGACGAATCGGCTGAATTCCTGTTTGGGAAGGCACTACTTCAACACGGTTTTCATTCTAACAATGAGAAAAACCTTTGTCAACGACAACAATCAGGCTGGAATCGTGCTTTTTGTTCTTGTGGATTTGTCTGACAACTTGATATAATGAAGTGAAATTGATCACTAGGGATACGTTCATTCTCCCAGATGAATCAATTGCCTTTCGGAACTGAATCAATTCAACGGTCAAGAATGAACCGACAAATTTTTCCGTGGCTGGAAGCACATCCATGTCTGATTTAAAGCGAGCCCGCAATTTCAATCCCGGTCGGTGTGTGCCCTTGGAAGTTTTGCAGGGAAGCCCAGGCAGAATTGCTGGATTTCAAAGGCACGGGCATGTCGGTGATGGAGATCAACCACCGCTCGAAGGAGTTTGAGCTGTGATCCAAACTGCTGAAGCGGATTTGCGCGATCTTCTTGGCATTCCGCAAATTATAAAGTGATGTTCTTGCAGGAGGCGCGACTCTTCGGTTGCGTCTTGCCGATGAACCTGCGCCCAGCGGGGCCTGCTGATTACATCGTAACAGGTTCATGGAGCAAGACTGCGCTCCAAGGAATCCAAGAAGGTTGGTACTGCTCGTGCGGTACGCCAATACAGAAGCGGGAAAGTTTCAATTGCATTCGCTGCGCGTTGACCTTGACCCGAAGGCGGCGTACTTACACTTTACTGCCAATGAGACCATTCCGGCGTGAGGTTTTCACTGAGCCGACACCTCCTGCCGGCGTTCCATTGGTTTGCGATACTTCGTCAAACTTCATCAATGCCAATTGACGTTTCAAAATATGCGTTGTTATATGCGGGTGCGCAAAAAGAATGCTGAACCCCTCTGGCGTAGTGATTTGTTGTTATCCGCGATGACATGCTTGGTGACGTGTGCACACGAATTGCCCGTGATGTTGGATTACAAAACGTTGGCTGAAGACGGTTCGTTGCATAACACTCCGCCATCGTTGCCATTGCATGGTGGGATTGGTTTTCAAGTGGGCAAAAGAAGCAAGGTGGTCTTGTTGCTGTTGAAAAGAACAACCGAGCCAAAGCTGATTTGCTTTACAAGGCTATTGACGGAAGCGGTGGTTTTTATCAGCGGCCATGCGAAGCTGGAGGCTCGCTCTTTGATGAATGTACCCTTCCGCACTGCCGAGCGAAGAACTCGAAGAGACTTTGCCGAAGCCAAGAAAGAAAACTTGATCGGCTTGAAGGGACACCGTTCTGTTGGTGGTATGCGCGCTTCGATCTACAATGCGATGGATTTGGCTGGCACGCAGGCTTTTGGTTGGCTTTATGAAGGAATTCAGAAGAAGAACGGGTAATTACAGTAAGTAACCGGTAAATAAGAAGACCTCTGGAGTTTTATGAAACTCGGAGGTCTTTGTTTTGGGTCAATTTGATTTTTGCGATTCTAACGATGTCTTGCGTAACGAGCTTTGAGTTCATGATGAAAGTGTGAAGGGAAGGGACAGTTTGCATGGGGATGTTTGGTAAAGTTTCTTTCACTGTCAATAGGCCATCGTTGGGTTCTTCGCCGAAGAGGAAAACCGTCCGCGTGGATATACGTGCACCTGCGTAGATTTTAGTTGGCACGTCTGGCACAGGCAGAGACTTCATCCGTTGCTCGTCGGTGAGGACTTTTCCCATCTCGCTCATAAAGAGTTTGATCAATCGGCGGTGGGCAAATGTTTTTCGCGCACTTGTCACCAGGTTGGAGAGGGCGAGGAAGAAGCAGGCTTTGGGAGGATGTGTCAGCTTTGGTAGTGTGGCGCGGTGTGAGAACTGTTCCAAGCGAGTGACCAATAATAATATATTCTTTGAGGCAGTTCGCTTTTCGATGAATTTTCTGTATCTTTCAATGCAATCTTCCCAGCGCTCAAACTTTGTATGATGAATTAAAAAAACTACGGGAAGTTGAAGAGTTTCTCTTTCCGCCGTTTTTAATTCTGGCAATTATATAGCAGATTATTGATTTGTAAAATATTTTCAAGAAAAATTGATGAAAAAAAGAAGATTTTAAAGGGTCATCGCAGCATGCGCGGCATTCCACAACGCTGACAGACTGTTGATCTGATGGAGATCGTATAGTCTCGTGGACATTGGCAGTATTTTGTTTTGTCTACAATCCGCTGCTTGATCGGGACGCTTTCAGCCCATCGACCCTTGGTTGCCTTTGCTTCATACTTCCGACACTTCAGGCACGAGCGCGCTTTCCCTTCGTGAGTATATGTCCATTTGTGAAAACCGACTCTACACAAGTTCATGATACTTTTCCTCTGCGAAATATTTGCCCAACTTTTGTATTGATGTTGGCCTCTCGGGCAGGGGGATGTTTTCAGTAAAGTATAAAACTATATGAGTTGGTATAAGGCGATTTATGAACTTACAGGAACTTATCAGAAGAGGTGCATTTTCTAATCTGCTATTATTGGCGTTGGGGCTTCTTCTGTAGTAGCGGCGGAGATCTCTGTCAGTTGGATGCGCGGGGTGAAGAAGAGAACTGTGATCAAAGAAAGAGCCGCAGCTACCAGTGCGACGATAAAGACCACGCCAATTGCATCTGCAACGGCAAAGCGCAAGCTGGAATTGATAACTGTTTCAGAGCCAGGAAGAGGATCGAGTAATTGGCTGACCAGTGATGGGTCCAGACCGGAGGCGGCTAGGTTTGAGGCGAGGCGAGCGCCTAAGGCTGCTCCCATCGCACTTACACCGAGAGTCCCGCCAATGGAGCGGCTGAATTGAATCGTAGATGTGGCGGTGCCGAGATAGCGGCGCTCTACTTTGGTTTGCACAGCGATCAGGAAGGATGGGATGGCGAGCCCCATGCCGATGCCCATTATGGTGATGTACACCATCAGCAGAGTTTGGCTGGTGTTCATATTCACTGTTGCCAGCAATATGGCACCAATGAATAGCGAAGTTGTACCGGTGATCGCCAATTTGTAATATCCTGTGCGCAGCAAAAGGCGTGTACCGATAATACTTGCCGCGACCCATCCGAGCAGAAGGGGAGTGATGGTAAGGCCAGCTTGTGTTGCGCTGGTTCCGATTACTGATTGTACAAATAGCGGAATGTATGAGATCGTGCCAAACAATGCCCACCCTGAGAAGACTCCGTGTGCGATGGTGGTGGCGAATAAACGATCCTTTTGAAATAAAGTAATAGGCAAGATCGGGTCTGCGGCTTTGCTTTCAACCCACAAGAGAATCGCGAAAAGAATTACGGCACATCCGATTAACAGCCAACTGGAGGTTGTCCCTAAATCCATGAGGCCGAGGAGAAGAATAACGATGCTGGATGTGAGTAATGCGGCTCCCATGTAATCGACTGCGGGCCGTATGTGATTTCGAGGAACATCTATCCACGCGAAGGCAACCAAGCCTGCTGCAATTAAACCTGGCACAATGTTTACAAAGAAAACCCAATGCCATGAAAGTTGATCTACGATAAACCCGCCTAATAGCGGGCCTGCAATGGATGAAACTCCCCAAACACCTGAAAAGAATCCCTGCATTTTGGCACGTTGTTCGAGCGTGAACATTTCACCGAGGAGAATGAATGCAAGAGGGGAAATTCCACCTGCACCGATGCCTTGCAGAGCACGTGCAAGGATAAGTTGCGACATACTTTGTGCCTGTCCACATAAGATGGAGCCAACAAGAAACAGTGCCATGGCAGCAAGGTAAATGTTGCGCCGTCCGTATAGGTCGGATAATTTTCCGTATAGGGGAACAGTAGTCGTGGATGCAAGCATGAATGCGGAGAATACCCAGGAGTAATGTTCCAACCCGCCAAGCTGACCGACAATGGTAGGCATGGCAGTAGCAACCACAGTAGATTCCATGGAAGCAAGGAACAAGCTGAGCATAATGCCAATTGTGACAAGGATGATTCGATTACGTGACATATAAGCCTTTCAGGGTTAGGAATGGAGAAATTGCAATGATACCCCCGGAAAGCAAAAAATGAGAATGATGATATAAATCCCCCACCCTTGTTGAGAAAATAATCTGTACAGCTTGTGTAAAGAACTAGCTCTTTAACCAGTTCATTGCTGCCTCATTATCAAAGAAGATGGATACCAAGTATCCATTATTTCTGCAAACTGTTTCGTAAAAATCAAGGTCGGTGCGCATCGAGTCTGAAACCACTACTGCCATTCGAAACCCATGAGGAACATTTAATTCCTTATATCTTTTGGGTAGGTTGTAAATTTCCAGTGTACTGAGTGTGATGCCCTTTGCTTGGCTATGATCGAGCAGACAACACATATAGTTATTCTGCCTGATCAATTCTATTCCTTCGGTTCGCATCTTGTTTGCCGAAGAAATATCAAGCACACCATCTGTTTTGATGATAAGGATCTTGTCTGTTGTGTTGTGAAGAAAATGCCAGTTCATCATGGATGAAATGTTTTTAATTAAGATTTTTTAAGCACTTTCTTACTTTGTTTTTTAGCTTCTGCTCTTGCCAGGTTTTCCTTGACTCTGAACTTAACAATCTTCCCTATCAACGCGTAAGGAATTGCTTTGTCCAAAGGGAATTTCACGGAGCCTTTGGCGCCTTCATATAAAGACAACTCTTTTTTGAAATTATCAATTCCTGTTGGAGTTGGGTAAAAGCCAATGTGATTCTTGAATGCGGCGAAGTGTACTAAATTTCCATATAGTGTAAAGGTCGGCATTTGATAGTTGATGGTCTCTTCTGCGTTGGGAGCGGCTTTTTTTATGGTTTCCCGTACCTTTTGCAGAATTTCTTGAACATCATTTGGAAAGAGTGCAATGTACTCATCTATATTTTTTGGAGGTGTCATATTATTACCTTCTCACGGGATATGGGATATTGAGAGTCTTTGTGTAATGCTATCTTTGGTTGATTATATCCGCCATTCAAAAGTATCTATGGAAAGAATCGCTTCGAGTTGTTCCTGCTTTGGTTTCATAAAGACACGTTTGCTTGGTTGCTTTTTCATGATATGAACGTTGTACGATTTGATTTTCGATAACGACAAAACGCTTCGTCTCGCCCTGTGAATTGTCACTTAAACTTTCAGCTACATCAACCTTTCACATTACCAAGCTCCTGTTGAGTTTAGATTAAATTTTTTCACCCACTTTAAACTGTACAAGGATATAGATCAATAGGTCTACAACCAGAATGTAGAGAATAAACCCGCTATTTGCGAAGGTTAAGGTTGGTAGTGTGAGTAGTGTTAAAACCACGCCAAATACTGTTGCCACCCAAGGCCAGGCAATTTCAGTATCTGGATATTTATACGCTTTCACGATTGTGGGTACTGCTGCAAGCCCATCTGCTGCTATGCTGAAAAATATGGCTATGTTACCCACTTTTGTAATTAGCCATAGAACCAACCCCGCAAGCGATAGGATTCCGCATATCAAATCAAACCTTGTTAATTTCCATTCTGATTTTTTGTTTACAAAAGAGGCTATAAATACGGTTAATGGCAGAAAGCCCGTACTAAATGTCATTAAAGATTCAAGACCAACTCCTTGATTGATCTGTGCAAAAAAAGCAATGAATGGAGCTATTGACCATAGTAAAAAAGAGACCCTGTTAGGCTTCACTTTGCCTTTCACAGTATCTATTAAATATGCTACAGAGCCTGCAGCTCCGAGAAGAGCCCCAATGATTATAAAGTTACGATTAAGCATACTGTCACTATAACGATATTCCTTGTACTTGGAGGACTTTGTTGTGTAAACTCTACTTGCTGTTAAGAGTCGATGCGCGCTCGTAATTCACGATGATCACACCCTTTGAGGTGATGTTGCTTTCTGTCAATTTAAAAGCAGTCGGGATTGTGCCATCGGCAAACAATCGCTTCCCACTACCTAACGTTATGGGATATATCATCAGCCAGAGCACATCGACCAGATCATGCTTGAAAAGCGTCTGAAGCAGATTGCCGCTACCCCAAATGTGCAAATCTGGTCCTTGTTGTTGCTTGATGCTGGCGACTTTTTCTGGGATATCTCTGTTTAAAATCACGGACGGTTGCCATTCGCTGGATGTTATAGTATTTGAGGCAATATACTTGGTCGCTTTATTGACTTCAGCCCATACATCCGTATGTTCTGGCCAGTATGGCGCCCAAATTTCAAAAGTCTTTCGCCCTATTAACAGGTCGAATGGCGTGTTCATTTGTTTTCGTAACTGCGTTCCAAGAATCTCATCGGAATATGGACTTATCCACCCGCCATGCGCGAAGCCGCCACTGATATCCTCTTCTGGCCCGCCTGGGGCTTGTATAATGCCATCAAGAGAGATGTGTTCAAGTGCAATAACTTTTCTCATGGTCGATTTCCTTCAACATTGGAATTACTAATTGTGTCACTAAAAATTTGGATGTAATGAAGATGCCAACAGTTTGCTAGCTATCAGTTAGGAAAACTCTTATTGTTGCAAATCAGGAGAGACATCTGCCATTTTTGTAAATTCAAATTGTATTGGCTCTTCAAATTGTTTAAACTTAACCTTTACAATCAGGTCGACTACTTGCCATTGCATCGGTGGAGAATTGAATTTCGCTTACCAAGTAACCGATGTCATCCAGCCACTTTCGCCTCCACCAGTCACTGTTGCAGGGGTGACTACTACTGCTTTGGCATCTGGGAATTCTATATTGACGCTTTCAATATCTGTATTCACATCTATATCTAGATTAATATCAGATTGTAATAACGATTGATTATCATCGGCATAATTATCAATGCCATTTTTCAAAAGGGCATTGGCGATTGAACTATTAACGTTTACATCTACCCTGTCTAAGTAGAGATTAGCATCTACAACAATTCCAGTATTCTTATAAAAAACGGAATTTAATTTTGTTTGATAAGGCGTAGATGGTTCGGATTTTGCTTGCCCACAAGAAGAAAGTATCAGGAGTAATAAAACAAGGGAGTAGTATTTTTTTTCATTTTTTATCCTTCATGAGTTTAAGCAAGTATACATATTTTTCTTGAGAATAAAAGACAGGTATCATGTAATTTCCCTACGAATGGTATACACTAGCTAACGTTATATGCCATTGGGGGATGCCTGCGTTAGAGGGACAGCGAAGCCGTTCAGCCAGAAAAAAGATAAGGTTTAGAAAACTGCTTGAGATGTGTGCACGCCGTCCACTGCGACAGGTATAAACTTTTGACTTTTAGACACAAATTTGATAAACAAATCATGACGTTAAGGTATCTGTAAGGATGCAACTATATTGTCAAACAAAGAAACATCTTCTGTTACAAGTTGAGTAATTTGCGAAATGTCACCATCGACAACATGTAGACCAAGAGCATAAAGAGTGATAACAAAATAATTGTCATTTCGCTCAATAACAATCTTCCTAAATTGTTGTGGCATATACCCGCCAACAGACCCAATATAACCTGTTAGCAATTTAGCAGGATAATTCGAAAACTGTATATTAGAGGTGCTTTCGATAACTGCTCCATCTCCACGAGGTGCAGTTGGGTCTAAAGTCATTACTTCAATTGTAATTTTGCTTCCAATCTCGACATACTCATCACTTATGGTGGTGACATTGTAATTATCTGGATAATTTATTGTATATCCATATTTTGAATTGTTATAAACATTTTGCAGGGTTGTCTGTGATAGTGGAGTGGAAGTGTTGGTAACGGCAAAAGTAATAAGAGATTGAGGAGTATTAGAAATTGGAAGATTGCTGCAAGCAGAGAGAATAATCACTAACAAGATTACGATAGACTTTTTCATAAAACCTTTTTTGACTTTGAACTTGATGCCTTCATTAATTATGGCATACATTGACGGGCGGCTATGAATCACGCACACTTCTATTTTTTCGCACAATAAAGATGATTGATATTAATGCAACAATAACTAATCCACTTAAGAAAATGATTGTATTTGGGTCTTTCTCTAAATATTTTGGTTTTGCATAATCGCACATTGAAATTGTGTTCCCGCTATAAGTGCAGGAATTTGGTGCGTAATCATTAAGCTGTACATATCCTTCAGGGCAACTTCCATTCAGTATTTCCCAATCACCTGTCGGAACGCACGTTTGGCACTCATCTCCTGTCCATATCATTGCACATTCTTTTGTTTTGTGATTTACCACCCTTGTGGGTTCGGATGGTGCTGCAATCACAGCGGTAGCAAGAAACAAAGTGAATAAGCTTGACCCCATGAATACCAGAAGGATTTTTGCCTTTTTGTGCATTGCAATACTCCTTGATTACTACTTCTCAGCCGTCCTAATGGTTCGCATTACCTGCGCTGGGGCGGAGACGGCGAAGCCATCCAGCCAGAAAAATGAAAAGACGTGTGAAACTGCTTGACGCGAAGCGTGCCGCACGCCCTGTGGGCAGTCCTCAGCGTCAGGTGCACGCTTTGTTGGGCAACCTGCCTGCTGATCAGAGTGGTTGTTGAAAACCAATACCACCGCCAACTTGACTAGATTTTACCTGCAATATTGTTTTTGACCAAAGCCGAAACCCTAGCGAAAAGATATTTTCTGAAAAGTAGCCTAACTTTTTAGAAAGCAAGGGTAGCTTTTCCGAAAGCTAACCTTGCTTTTTCAAAAGTAAACGTAGCTTTTTCGAAAGCTAACCTAGCTTTTTCCGAAAGCAAGCGAAAAAAAAGACAGGCTGATGTAGAAAACCTTGTCAGACAAAAAAGGAGTTTGCCGAAGCCAGCCAACTTGACCCATCAAAACCTTTGCCAACCCGAAAGCCTGAAAACAGGAAACGCGCTGATTTTAGAGACCTGGCAAGACAAACCCGAAAGCATACCGAAGCCAAAAAGCTGATTGAATGAAAAAACGCGAACTTGAAAACCTGCTTGCTGAAAAATATAGACCTAAAAACGCTAATTTGAAAAGAGCCATCGCCAAAGCAGGAATAAATTTTTATGAATTGAAAGCCGCTGCGCTGAAAAAAGAAAACGCCTTGCGAAACTTACGCTTCAACGAAACGATTATGTATTTGCACTTGGTTGCCCAACGGCTTGCATTACCTGCGCTGAGGCGGGGACGGCGAAGCCGTCCAACCAGAAAAATGAAAAGACGTTTGAAACTGCTTGAGATTGTCGCACGCCTTGTGGACAGTCCCCAGCGTCAGGTGCATGCTTTGTTGGGCATGCCGTGTTATGCCACGTTCAACTTTAGCCGAACAAGGCATCTTGTTGATTACACCACACAAATCCAATCACAAGAAGCCAAAGACCCAAGATGGTCGCGAGTTACGTCGTTATCGTAGGCGATGGAAAGTGGAGCGCTTGTTTGCTTGGTTGCAAAACTATCGCCGCATTCTGGTTCGCTATGATCGTTTTCTTGAGAATTACCTCGCTTTCGTTCACCTAGCTTGTATCGTTATTTTTGTCAGAAACCATTTTTGAGATGAGTTCTAGTATTTGTAAAGTAGAGAGTAATTACCAAAAATCATCGGCGTATATAGGTTGGGAACGCCTGTTACATGATAACAATTTTATTTGTTCATCTGAAAGTTGTCTATTTCTTCGTTCAAACATCAATTACTTCCTTTGCGTTTTACGGTAAATCCTATCCATGCGCCGATTGTTCCCAGTATGAGACCACAGATACCATTAATAAGAATATTGGGAAATATCAACCCAAGTGAGACGCCTATATAATAGCCCCACACAACACCGCAAATCATACCAACAAGTGCGCCGATACCAAGAAAACGGTTACGAGTCATTGTAATCTCCTTTATTGTGTTTCAATAATTTTTTCGCGTTTATTCAGCACGGAAGTGCCCAACGGCTTGCATTACCTGCGCTGGAGCGGGGACGGCGAAGCCGTCCGACCAGAAAAATGATAAGGTGTAGGAAACTGCTTGAGATTGCCGAGAATCCCTAGCGTCAGGTGCATGCTTTGTTAGGTGGCGTTTTGAAGAGACCCTTCTTATAAAATTGCAACCAGTGACGCAATTCTTGGCATAATGATTTTCAGGTTTTCGTAAAAAACGATAGGTGCGTCGTTGTCAGCAATATCAGTTAAACCCCTAATTTCTAAATAGGGAATTCCCATGAATGGGGTTGCTCTTGCGCCGCCTGCGCCTTCCCATGCTACTGCAAGCGCATTAGTAAGGTTGTGCAATTCTTCAGCGCGAGAACGTTCAATAACATCTTCATCACCACTTGCTACCTTGCCAAAATGAATTTTGAAGCCATTTGTGGATAAAGTAGATAGTGCCTTTATTTTTTCTATATGTAAAGATGAACCTGCAAAATCTGGTAAAGGACGTTTTGAAAACTTGTTGTTGTAGTCGTGTTCAACCGTGGATGTCGCAATAACAATATCGCCAATGTTAATATGGTGAGCGATGCCGCCAGCCGCTCCAGCACAAATAACAAGCGAGATGTCTTGGAGTAAATCTAAAAGATGTTGAGTTTGAATTCCAAATTGCGTTTTACCATGTCCGCCTTGTGCAAGCATTAGTTTTAAATCTGCAATTTCGTACACTTGCAGATTTCCAATAGTTTTAGAGGTGGACGCATACCCCATAGTATTAAAAGCTTCAAGCAATGGAGTGAGTTCATCAATTAAAGGAGCGATAAGAAGTGTATGCATTAGTGAATTTTACTCGAATGGTATGCGTTACCTACGCTGGGGCGGGGACGGCGAAGCCGTCCAACCAGAATAATGATAAGGCGTTGGAAACTGCTTGAGATTGCCCCACGCCATCGAAGGCGGCAGTTCCTAGCGTCAGGTGCATTCTTTGTTGGACAGTTGATGGCATAAAGGCTACTTATTTTTAACATTGGCTGTTTGATATTGATTTAAAGTTTTGTTGCCAATAGTGACAAACAAAAAGATGCCAATTAGGTTTGTCAGTAAAACTACAACTGGTACTCCTGCGAGTGCTAAATGAGCATTATTTGGATCAGATGCAAATAGCCAATTATCAACCAATGACAAGGCAATCAGAATTATGAGTGGCATGAGCCATGAAATTGCAAATACGAAAAAACGTCTCTGATTGCTTATCAGCCTGTAAGTGTAAAGAATTGGCGGCAACCCCAATAAAAACAGAAATAATGCAAGTATATATGGGTTAGGCTGATGAAAATATGTGCGTGCCAAAAGCCACTCATCTCCACTGCTCCCAAGAGGTAACATAAAACGTAAGTGAGCAAAACTTGCAAAAACCAATGTGAACGCAAAGAGCATATATTTACGTCTTGAAAGGATGTACATCCCAGTCCACTCTAATGCAAAAGTTAATAACGGTCCAGCCAGTGTAACAAGATTATCCGATCTGCATTGAGATTTGGTAACAAAAACCCCGAAAGTCATCTTTCCAAATCCTCCACATAGAATTGCGCCCAGTATGTGATGGAAAAATTCGTGTGTTTGACAGCAAAGAAAAGTAAGCAACAAAAATATAAGCCAATATTGAATTGTCATTGGAATTTTTATTTCAAACTTCTCAGTTGGACTTTGTTTTATTATCATGTTTTCCTTTGCGTTTATTGAAGCCAGTACCTAACGGTACAGTACTAGGGACGGCGAAGCCGTCTAACCAGAAAAATGAAAAGACATGTGAAACTGTTTGAGATTGTCGCACGCCCTATGGGCAGTCTCCAACGTCAGATGCATACTTTGTTGGGTGTTTTTGATTCCTTTAGAATTACATATTCATTATGCGCTTTTCATGTCTAAATTACTCTTGCCCACTATGCCAATTCCATGATGACGGATAAAATTCATTTTGCAGGGTTATCTTTTTGCTTTCCATTTTTTTAAGAATTTATAATACTCATACGAGACATTAGTCCTTTCGTCTTTTGGATATTTCCATTTTCCTGAATCCAGAACTGCTACATAAGTCTCTAATGCCTCTTTGAAACTTTTTCCCAGAACTATAAAATCACATTCACTAACCATAGTAATTAATTGCCCTTTTGTTCCCTTTGGCCCCGGAATCAAATCCAAATAAGTGTTATCCCCATCCCAATAAGGTGTTCCCGCAATTGGAATCCTTTTTGGATGAAACATAACGTTATACATCAGCCCCTTTTCCAAAGATTTTAATTTCTCTTCAGGTTCAAAGCTTTCTTTTTCCTCCCCCCATTGTTCTATTATTGATTTTAAAGGTGCCAATGGCGAACAACCCGGTATCCACTCAAATAGTTCCATCGGATCTCCATTTTGACCATTGTGTAATAATAATGATTCGCGAAAATCTTCTGGAAACTTGAAGTTTAAGATTTTTTCTGCTGCAGCAATTGACGTTTCACTATTTCCTTTTTGTAGCCCCAGGGTTTTTCCTGATTTTTTTGCTATTAATTCCAACTTTGCCCAGATTGATTTCATACAATTCTTCTCCAAACATAAGTTTATCAAAGTGAATGCGCAGACATATTCACGAAATCGCCAGACATGGCGACCTTATCCAAATTGAATAAACTTGATATAGGCAATACCTGATTGCTTCCTCAGAGTGCTACAGTATTTTTGAGACAAGTCTTATTAATTAGCCACATTTTTTATACTGGAGAGATTTTTATAGCAAATACATTGTCAAATTGATATACATCGCATCGTTTGGTCCCAGATGTAATTTCAATTTCGCTAAATCCGTATTGGTCTCCATTTGCACTATCCGCGCCAACTAATAATCGTAAAAGATTATCTTCGATCATAATGGAGAAAGATTGTGTTGGTTGTGATTCAGTTATTTGCTTGATAGTATCTGGCGAATCGTAATAAGGTTGTTCTACCACTATTACGCCATTTTCCAGTTGATAGATGCGCGCACACCATTCGCTATCGTCCAGTACTAACATATCGCGATTGTGCCGACGTAAATGATGATTCTTGCAGTTGCAAATCACATCATAGTCTGTTTCGAGCGTGCCGCCCCCCATAATGCTCTGATCAAAGTTTACGGCACCCTCCCAATGTGGCAAAGCTCCTGCTTGTAATACTACTAGAGGTCCACCATCGCCTCCAACCCATTCTTCATCGCTCTTATTTTCAATCATAGAATTACTCCTGAGTTTAGAAATTAATTATATTTTCTTTCTGTTGCCCAACGGCATGTATTGCCGCGCTGGAGCAAGGACGGCGAAGCCGACCAACCAGAAAAATGAAAAGGTGTGTGAAACTGCTTGGGATGTGCGCACGCCCTATGGGCAGTCCCCAGCGTCAGGTGCATGTTTTGTTATGTGTGGTTTTTTATTTCAACATCTTCTGATAAATATTGTTTGAGTAATGAAAATAATTGTGCACGCTTGTCAGTGGGTACTGGGACTGCACCACTTCGTAGGATTATTGGCATTTTGCCCTTGTATTTTAATTTCAGCGTGAAAGACTTTCCGTTATCATCAATCCATTCGTAAGCTTCGATTTTGCTCCATTTTATTAAATCTATGTAAGCCAATATCCCATTTTCGTAAATCTGTATTCGACTGAAACTCATAATAAGGGCATATACACCACTGAAAAGACCGACGCCTACCGAAATTAACCAAGAATATTTTGTGTCTTTCCCCAAAAAGTCGGCAAACCCCGAAAATCCTAAGATAATCATAATAATTCCTGTGACAAAGAATAGCCAGCCGTTTTGGATAGGTGCGACATCCAGTAAGACTTGACCTGCTTTTTGCCTGAACGAAAATAAATTAAGAAAGAACCACAGGAAAATCCCACTCCATATTATGCCAAACGAGATGGCTAGGCTATTACGAGTTGAAGAGCTAAATCCTAAAATTGGAATAGCAGAAATTAGTCCGACAACTGCAAGCATGGCTAAAGATGTAAAGAATGCGTTTTTCATTCCTTGCAACCAAACTTCTCTGACATTCATCCCGAATTTCTTTAACACATACATGACTAAAGCAATTGTTCCGAACTCGGTGGATAAAATGGTTAGGTATTTTAGTGGAGATGGTAAGTCGAATAGCCAATTCATAAAAGTTTTCCTTTGCGTTTATCGAAGCCAGCGCCTAACGGTACAATGTTGGGGACGGCGAAGCCGTCTAACCAGAAATAAGCTAAGGTGTAGAAAACTGCTTGGAATGTACTCAGAATCCCCAGCGTCAGGTGCATTATCCCAGATCTATAGGGACGCTTTGTTGGGCGGTTTTGATAACAAATGGAATTATTTATCTACTCGAAATGTCTCAATCATGTGAGAATAAACATTAGGTTCAGACGCTTGGCTTTCTGGAACATCACAAAAACTACCTGCCGTAAAATTAAGAGCAAAAATATGATCATCTGGCTTTATAAGTGTAAATGTACCAAATCTGTTTGTACCTCCAGATCTATATTGAATAGTGGTAGCCTCTACTCCGTTTATTGGCCCATTTTGCTGCGAGTCTACACTCCAGCCTTTACTCTGAAGAAGGTTACTTGTGTATTCTGTCAGATTTAAGCCACCTGAATCTAAAAATAGTAATTGGATTTGATGACCGAGTTGAATCCCGTCACTATTTTCCCTTAAACCACAAGAATCTCTGTAAGGAAGTTCATCATATATTTCTGGATATTCAAACTTAAATCTGTAAACTTCATTTCGATAAGTTTTCCAAACTATCTCTGAATTCATCGCTGTTTGTGAGACGGTAGATTGTGTTTGAACTGATATTGTTGGCGTAAGGGTCGGTTGTGACGCAGTAACTTGCGAATTGTTTTGAGCAAAAGCAGTTAAAGTCGCATTAACAATGTTGCTCACATCTTGTGTTGGTAGCGGCTGTGTTCCGCAGGCATATATACCAAGAAGTAAAGGAAGTAAATGCAGTATTTTTTTCATTTTTTCTCCATTGGTAAAGCTGATGTATTGTGCTCCAAATATGTTCCCGATAATTTGCCAGTAGACTTTATTCATCCTTATTATTTTTGAACTCTCGATAGCCGCCCAACGCATGCGTTACCTGACTGGGGCAGGGATGGCGAAGCCATCTAACCAGAAAAATGATAAGGTGTAGGAAACTGCTTGAAGCGAAGCGTGCCATACGCCCTACGGGCAGTCCCCAGTGTCAGTTGGGCACTTGCTGACTTGCCAAAATATTGGCTGAAACAAGACCTGCTGTAAAAAACTTGACGCCATTATTTCACGAACTTCTGATTTCTACACCTGTCCAAATGGACAGGTGACCAACGTATGCTCTTGTGACACAAATCCCCACCCTGGAATGACTGATGAACCTTCAAAAGTTGCGACCATGTAAATTACAAAGGTTTTCGTTAACTTTCTAAAAAATTTGGGAGTGGTTGATGTCGTGAGATAACCTTAAAGGCACGAAGCCACGAAGAAACCTTTGAGTCTTTGTGCCTTCGTGGTAAATGAAATTTCATTCTATTAGCCACTTCTCAAATATTAACGTAAATTCGTGACATCATGCCCACCTACAAAACTGTAACCATCCTATCATGCTCAAACACATCGCCCCTGTATAAGCCTCGTGCCCGTCAGGGTATAATCTCGCACATGGAATTTTTCTTCCCCGAAGACAACCTAACCCGAGCAATCCCAGAAGAAACAAAGATTGCCACCCTATCCGCCCAGCCATACCCCGATGGCCGCCGTATACGCGTCAACCTCCAAATCACCCCCTTTCAACAACGCCCCTACATCGAAGTCACCCTTCAAAATGCCAATGGCGATGAAGTCGCCTCCACCAACATCGTCGAACCCATGAGCTGGAACCTCGAATTCACTATGCACCTGCGCGGCGAACTCAACAACCCCTACACCCTCAACGCCCGACTCTACTACCCAGAGGGTCCATCCGACCAACCCCATCAAATCACCTTTGATGTAAACCCTGCGCCTCAAACCCCGCCCACACCTGATTCAGACTAACACACATTCCCCATGCCCTTACATTCTCCAACTCACCACAAGAGAATATTCACCGCATTAAAAAACTCACGCCTCTTCACGCACAAAAAAACACTGCAAACATTTCTCGCCCTCACCCTGGCAACCTTCCTCCTCATCGGCTGCACCCAACCCACAAACCAAACCCCAGCCCCCAACGCATCCCCCGAACCCATACTTCCCCAAGCCACCAACACCCCTGAACCCGTAAAATTCAACGGACAAAATAACGGCACCATCTTCCTCTCCATCGAAGAGAACGGATACGCTCACCTCTTCCTCATCCAACCCCAAG
>JAXLVT010000048.1:0-19249 GCA_046328925.1 Anaerolineales bacterium | reverse complement strand
CATGGGCAGCGTTTTATTCTTCAGCATTTTGCCGACAGTTATTTTTTCACTGATCGGCGGCGTGATTGTAGACCGAATGCCACGGGGAGTTCTGCTTTTCTTTTCCGATATCATTCGCGGAATCTTAATGATGATCGGCGCCTGGCTGGCATTGACAGGTCAACTTCAACTATGGGGAATTTATATCATTGCCGTTTGTTTCGGGTTTGCTGATGCATTTTTTCTCCCCGCGTACAATGCCATCATTCAACAGATTGTTCCTGAAAAAGATTTGCCCAGCGCAAATTCCATCAACAGTTTGAGCATGCAATTTGGACGAGTTGCTGGCCCAGCCATTGGCGGCTTGGTGGCTGGATTTGGTGGCACCGCCATTGCATTTGGACTCAATGCGATTTCATTTTTCATCGGTGCATTATCTGTGACTCTGCTTCTGACTCTGCCACTACCTGCTCGCCAAGACGAAGCCCCTCTCACGCTGACAACTTTTTTTGCAGACTTGCGCGAAGGCTTTCAAACCATCTTTGCCTCTCCCATTCTTTGGATCACTATTCTTGTCTTTTCATTAACCAACATCACACTCTCTGGTCCATACAGCGTTGGCATGCCTTTCCTTGTCAAAGAGCAATTTGGAGGTGACCAGAAAATGCTTGGGGTAATCTATTCCATCTTTCCCATTGGATATGCCATTGCCAGCTTGGTGATGGGAGCGTTTCCGAAAATCCGCTATCGTGGCTTGGTCTTTTACATTTGCAGCATCATTGCAGGGCTCGGACTTGGCGCATTCGGTTTTCATTTGCCCTTCTTTATTCTCGCCATTGCAGCATTATTAAATGGTGCTGCGCTTGAGATTGATGGCCTTGTGTGGATGAATATTTTGCAAGAGAAGGTCTCTCCTGAAAAAATGGGACGCGTCTCCAGTGTGGATATGCTCGGCTCCTTTGTTTTACTTCCGCTTGGCTTTGCATTAACAGGTTGGCTGATAGATAGCATTGGTGTCTCCACCGTCTTCATCGTTTCTGGCATCATCTCTGCAGTCGTATGTGCCTTACCATTATTGCACCCTGCCATTCGAAAGCTGGATTAATTGACATCAAGAGAACCGTAAGAATTTCTTAATACCTTCCCAGCAAGAATCAAGTATGATTTGATTCATGAATGAGAAAAAAATCCTTGTCATTGAAGATGAACCCAGTATCGCTGAAGTTGTGGGACTGTATCTCAAACGTGCTGGATATCAAGTACAAACTGCGGTAGATGGGAAACAAGCCTTATCCATATTGGAGAAACAAATTCCAGATTTGGTTGTGATGGATTTGATGCTCCCAGAAATGGATGGACTTTCTTTAACTCGTTGGCTACGAGACCGTTCGGATGTGCCGATCATTATGGTCACAGCACGGCGTGAAGAAGTGGACCGTATTGCTGGCCTTGAAATGGGCGCAGATGATTATGTGGTTAAGCCCTTTAGCCCGCAGGAATTGGTGAGTCGAGTTCGGGCGGTGTTAAGGCGCAGTGGAAGAGAGCAAGCCGAGGCGGAGCCAGAGCGGGCTTTATCGTTTCCAACCTTATCCATTGATCCACGCACTCGTATTGTCCATGCCAAAGAATCCAATATCGAATTAACCGCCAAAGAGTTCGACATGTTGTATCTATTGGCGCGGCACCCGAAACAAGTTTTTACGCGTGACCAATTGTTGGAACGAATTTGGGGTGGTGCAGAATATATCGATGCAGGCACCGTGACCGTGCATGTGCGTCGCTTGCGTGAAAAAATTGAAAGCGACCCATCTGCGCCGAAACATATTTTGACGGTATGGGGTGTGGGATATAAGTTCGAACCATGAAATCAATCACCTTAAGATTTATCATCGGAACATTTTTTATCGTTGCGCTTTCACTGGGAATTTTTATTCTAGTGATGTCACCGCCATTAAGCGATTTGCGCTTAATGGCTATGTTCCTTGGAATGACGGCTTTGGTCTCAGCTTTGGTGGGATATGGCGCTTATCGTTTAGGATGGATTAATCTCTCACCAACATTGCGTTGGTCATTATTGGGAGGATACGCACTTTCCAGCTTGCTGACTTTTTTCAACGTGTGGTTTTCAGCGCAGATGATGTTTGCCAGCCAACATGATCTTTTGTTGGCGATTGTGTTGCTTGTTTTCGCAGGGGGTATGGCCACGGTCTTGGGATATTTTCTTTCGAGCACCATTACTGACCGCATTCATGAATTAAAAGGTGCCGCCGAAAAACTAGCAGATGGAAACCTCAAAACGCGCGTACCCGTGCAAGGACGGGATGAGGTTGCATCGCTCTCGCACACCTTCAATCAAATGGCTGAACAATTGGAAGCTGTGGACCAGAAACAACGTGAGCTAGAAAAAATGCGCGCAGATTTAATCGCCTGGGTGGGGCATGACCTGCAAACTCCACTGGCATCCATCCGTGCAATTTTAGAAGCCTTGGAAGATGGTGTGGTCGATGACCCTGCCACCATTAAGAGATATTTAAATACAGCGCAACGTGATGTCGGTTCGCTTTCTGCTTTAATTGATGACCTTTTTCAAATGGCACAATTCAATGCGGGCGGCATTCCATTAGACCGCGCCGATTCATCCCTTGCGGATTTGATTTCAGACACTCTCGAATCATTTTCAGAACTGGCTTCCCGTCAAAACATAAAACTGGAAGGCAGTGTTGGATCAAACTCTCGTCCTGTGTATATGGATACGCAACGCATCGGACGCGTGCTTAATAATTTAATCAGCAATGCCTTGCGCCATACTCTGCGGGGGAGAGGGATTTAAAGTCCATGCGCGCCGAACCACTCTCGGCGTAGGGTAAGCGTTTTCTGATTCCAGGCGAAGGCATTCGCGGGGAAGACCTTCCTCATATCTTCGAAAGTTTTTATCGTGGCGAAAAATCCCGCAGCCGAGCCACCGGCGGGGCAGGCCTTGGCTTGGCCATCTCACAAGGCATCGTGCAGGCACATGGCGGTGAGATTCAAGTCAAAAGCGAAGTGGGACACGGCAGTCAATTTATATTCACCCTCCCTTAACAAAACTCTCAGCCTTGCGTAACCATTTTGTAAGAAAGTTTCCGTAGAATGGTCACATCAATGAGGTGACCATGAAACGCTTTTTTACTGGATTTTTACTTTTGCTTCTGACCGCCTGTTCGACATCGACTCAATCGACAACCGTTTCTCTGCCCAAAGCCAACGCATCCCTCCCTGACCTTGGGCTTGCTCCTGAACTTACGAACACCACCTGGCTCAACGTTGATTCTCCGTTACGCCTTGCTACCTTACGCGGAAAAGTTGTTGCACTCGAAATGTGGACCTTCGCCTGCATTAACTGTCAGCACGTGATGCCTTCACTCAAAGCCTGGCATACACAATATGCCGAGCAGGGATTGGTCATTATCGGAAATCATTTTCCAGAGTTTTCATTTGAAGAAGACCTTGCCAATTTAAAAGATGCTGTCAAAGAAAATGATATTCAATATGCCGTGACACAGGATAATGATGGCGCCACATGGAAAGCGTATAAAAATCAATATTGGCCCACCTTATATTTGATCGATAAAAATGGGCACATTCGTTATGTTCATATTGGCGAAGGCGGTTACAGCGAAACCGAAGCCGCGATACAAACCTTACTGGCAGAATCTAATTAACCAAAGGAGAAACCATGACCAACCCTTACAAGTCCGTTCCTATTCGTTCTTACGAAATCACACCCAAAGAAACTTATTTTTCACGCCGTGATTTCATCAAAGCCGCCGGCGTGATTGCAGGCAGTGTTGCATTGGCCTCTTGTGCACCCAATGAATCATCGCCATCAGCAGTGCCCACCAAAGAACCAGCTACGCTCTCTGGTGCCACTACTGATGAACTCGGTGACCCGATTAATACCTATCACGATATCACCAACTACAATAATTTTTACGAATTTAGCACCAACAAAGAAGCGGTTGCACCGCTATCAGAAGGATTTCATCCCAGCCCGTGGAGCGTGGAAGTGACGGGCATGGTTAACAAGCCAAAGACCTATGCCATCGAAGACTTGTTAAAGAATTTCACGCAAGAGGAACGCATTTATCGTTTACGTTGTGTAGAAGCTTGGAGCATGGTGATTCCGTGGACAGGTTTTACCTTGGCCAGCTTGCTCAAAGAAGTAGAACCTACTTCCAAAGCAAAATATGTGCGCTTTGAATCTGTCTATCGTCCTGAAGAAATGAAAGGTCAAGGCAGTCCATTTTATCCCTGGCCATATCAAGAAGGCTTGCGCCTCGATGAAGCCATGAATGACCTCACCATTCTGGCAACGGGTTTATATGGTGAACCCATGCCCAACTCCAATGGTGCACCGATTCGGTTGGTTGTCCCGTGGAAGTATGGATTCAAATCTATCAAGTCCATTGTTAAGATTGAACTCACGGATACCAGACCAGATACGCTTTGGAACACCACAGCCCCCAATGAATATGGTTTTTATTCCAACGTGAATCCAGATGTTCCCCACCCCCGCTGGATGCAAGACTCAGAGCGTCGCATTGGAGAACTGAGCCGCCGCCCCACTTTGCCTTTTAATGGATACGGCGAACAAGTTGCCTCTCTCTACGAAGGCATGGATTTAAAATTGTTCTATTAACTCATTTCACGGAGTGCATAAAAAATACTGTGTTCTTTATGCACTCCGTGGTAAAAAGGCTTCATGAAAAAATTTCCATATACACCTTTGCAAATTGCAATCATTCTTTATGCCTGGTCTGAAATTGTTTTATTAATTTTTGATATTTTTACAGGGCGTCTTTCCCCCAATCCCATTCAAGACCTTGAGCAACGTACCGGTCGACATGCCATCACCTTGCTCGTGCTCACGCTCCTCTGCACGCCCATCAACACCATTTTCAAATGGAGTGAACCGCTTAAACGCCGTCGCGCATTAGGGCTGTATACATTACTGTATGCCACCGTCCACGTCATTATTTATATGGACTTGGATTACGGGCTGGCCTGGAGTTCAATTATAAAAAGCCTGGTTGAAAAACCACGCCTCATCGTGGGAACCATCGCCTTTCTGCTTATGATTCCGCTAGGCATCACTTCTTTTGATATCTGGAAAAAACGTCTCGGTAAAAATTGGAAGCGCCTGCATCAAATCATTTATTTCGTAGCTCCACTGGCTGTGCTTCATTATGTTTGGAGTAAAAAGGGAGACCTCCTTTCCTTTCAAGGTGAAATCTTCAAACCCTTTCTCTATGGATTGTTCGTTGCAATCTTCCTGATTTTGAGACTCCCTGCGATACGAAAAGCCTTCGCTTCTTTTTCTCCCCGCAACCTGCTGACCAAACCCAAGCAGGATCAAGCCTGAGAGTTAAAAGCAAAACACCTGCTCATTCGTGAGCGGGTGTTTTTTTTCTACGTTAAAATATTCCACGAAGTAAGAGAAGCAAACCTACAATCGCCAAAGGGATACCAACAATCGCGCCGACAATGGTCAGGCTGATGATGACACCGACAAGAATAAAAACGATGCCAAGAATCATAGCGACGAACCTGCCAGTGAATTCAACAATACCTGCAATCAATTTCCAAATGGCCACAAACGGCCATAAGAACCAGGGAATATGAGTTTTATGATGAGTTGTCATTTGAGCCTCCAATAAAAATATACGTTTTTTGCTCTAAAAAAGATGCAAGTTCCCATAATTAACAGGAAATAAGTACTCTCGAAACTCCCCCATAGAAAGGCTATAATTTCATTCATGGCTACTAAAACTAAAAAAACTGCCCCTATTATTCAAGAAGAAGAGGAAGTGATGGAAGAAAATAACAACCGCTCTGAAGAGTATATTACCTTCAAGCTCAGTCATTTTTACTCGGTATTGGTTTTGCTCGCATTCGGTGTGGGAGTCCTCGTTGGCTATGTGGCTTGGGGACGCAATACCTCGGCTGTTGCAGCCACCTTCCCCTCTGCCGCTGGAGGCCAGCAAGGTGTTGTGGTGGTGACCGCCACCCCGCCGCCCACGCCTGCTCCAGTTGTGTATGATGTGTCCACAGATGGCGCTCAAGCAATCGGTCCCGTGGATGCGCCGATCACCATCGTGGAATTCAGTGATTATCAATGTCCGTATTGCTATCGCTGGGAAAAAGAAGTTCACGATGCTTTGTTAGCGGCATACCCCGATAAGATTCGTTTTGTATATCGCAACTTCCCGCTCTCCTTCCACCAAAATGCATTTGCTTCGGCTGAAGCGGCCTTATGTGCAGGTGACCAGGATTCGTATTGGAAGTTCCACGATTTGCTATTCAACAGCCAGGATCTTCTCAATAATCAAGCTGGCACCGTGCTGGAGCAATCACAATACAATCAATTTGCAAGTGACCTTGGCCTCGATGTGGCGACATTTGAAAATTGTATGACCACACACAAATATCAGAAATTCATTGAAGATGATATGGCTTATGCGGCCACTCTGCCCAACGACTCAGATGGGTCTACGGCAGTTGGTGGAACCCCCACCTTCTTCATCAACGGACATCGTCTCGGCGGCGCGTACCCGATTGAATATTTCAAACAAATCATCGACGCCGAATTGGCGAATAACTAAAAGTCATTTCAAAAATGATTCCCTGAGCGATAGCGAAGGGTCTCTACCTCAACAGTACGAGACTCTTCGGTCGCGAAGAACGCTCCCTCAGAGCGACATGGTGTTTTGAGATGTGTTGTAAAAAATTGGAGGCGGACAAATTGTCCGCCTCCAATTTTTTAACATGAAGAAAAAAGATTCTTTGGTATCATACGAGCGTTCAAACGATTCAATCTCCCGTTACGAGGGCCTCATGAAAAAATTTATTGCTGTTGCTGGAAATATCGGTGTGGGAAAATCAACGCTTGTAAAAATGTTATGTGACGAATTGTCCTGGGACCCTTTTTACGAACCCGTGACTGAGAATCCCTACCTCTCAGATTTTTATCACAACATGTCTGCTTGGGCATTTCATTCGCAAATCTTCTTTTTGACCCATCGTTTGCGTTCTCATTTCAATTTGGCGCAACATCCCAATTCGGTGGTGCAAGACCGCAGCGTATATGAAGATGCGGAAATTTTCGCCCGCAATTTGTATCGTCAGGGTAACATCACAGACCGCGACTATCAGACCTATCGTGAATTGTATGAAACGGCTGTGCAATTTTTACCACCTCCAGACTTGGTGATTTATTTGCGCGCCTCCGCAGAGACCTTGATGAATCGCATCAACTCCCGCGGACGAGACTATGAGCGCAAAATTTCTACCGACTATTTGCAAAACCTTAACGACCTGTACGAATCCTGGATTGAAAATTTCACTTTGTGCCCAGTGCTGGCCGTGCCTGCAGATGACTTGGACTATGTAGCACACTCAGGACATTTGAAATTAATTGTAAAGAAGGTGGAAGATAAACTGACAGGCAAAGAAGAAGTGGTTTTTGAGCCAGAAGAAATGGCCCGAGCCGCAGAAGATTAGAAGGAAGACCCCTGAATTGATTTCAGGGGTCTTTGCTTTGTTATGCTACTGTAAGAATTGAGCTTAGAACCTAGCGGAGTTTCTCTCAATTCCAATCGGACTTCATTTTTAGCCTAACGATTTGCGTCGTTCATTCAAACCTCAAAGGCTCCTTGTAAACCACTCGAAAGCGTTCGCAAACCAATGGAGTCTTTGGTGTAGGATTTCGTTGAATTCGGTGGCACTCCGAGACGATGTACTCCCAGTAGATTCTACGCCAGCTATCCAGGGTTCTATCTTCTTCCCCGCCATCCCAAGCGAATGCTTCGTCAACTTCATTGAAAGGGATGATGTTGACTTCAATATCTTGAATAATACAAACGGGTTCACCTTCGCCGTCTGTGACAATGCTGTAATCACCAGGTGTAGGGATCGACTTACCTTCAGATTCATATACCCATTGGAGTGAGCCTGTGGCGGTCTTTACACCGCGAATAACCAGGGAAGCAATGAGGTTAGCGGACTCCTTCGAAGTGCCAAAGGAGAAGGCTTCGTAATATTGTTGAGGAACGGAAGTACTTGGCAATGACCCCACGAACTGTGTCCAATATCGATCTGCTTTTTGCGACATCATTAAAACACTACCTTATACTCTAGACGTTTAGCCATGCTCATTGCTACATTGTTATTCAGAGCGTCAGTGCACTTTATAGATTTTATTACTTTATTTTAAATGCGACAATAACTGCGGCACTAACAGTGATGCTCCCTGCATCAAATGCCTTCGCTCTACTTGCTCTCTCGAGGTCAGCATGGCTATCTCTTCGAGTTAAGTTATCAGGATTCACATCTTCAATATGGATGACTTTGCCCAAGTCCACACCAGCCGCAGTACAGTAATTTTCCGCTTTTTCACGAGCAGCACCGATTGCCTGCCTGCGTGCGTCTGCACGGATTTCCTTTAGCTTCGTTGTTTGAAACTCAACATCTTGAAGTTCGTTGACTCCTGCATCTACCAAACCAGTCAATAGTTCTTCCATTTGATCCAATTGATGCAGCAACACATGGAATACCACTTTTGCTGTATATCCTATAAACTTTTGTTCGCCAGAAACATACTTATACGTTTGAGAAATGCTGATTCGTGATGTGCTGATTCCGTCGATTTTTGCTTGCTCCAAATATTTTCTGACATTCTGCGATGCTTCTCGAGTCTCCTTGAAAGCATCTTTGGGATGTTCTTGAGTTCTTGAAACAGCAAAATTAAGAGAAACGACATCTGGCTCAACTCGAATAATCGAAGAACCAAACACATTGATTCCGAAAGGATTTTGGATTAATTGCTCTTGATTTATCATAAAGTTAATTTCCCTTCATAAGTGGGTTTTTATATAGAAAAAATGTCATATAACACTTTATATATGACATTATAAGCCTTCCTTTTCGATGGATGAAGGCACGCCTAAATAACCGAGCCGCAGAAGATTAGACAAAAGACCCCTGAATTGATTTCAGGGGTCTTTTGTCTTACACACATAATAACTTTTAACGCCTTCTTGTGCACATCACTCATTTCCCCTGCGAGGTTTTGTTGGAGAATTGTGAAATACGCCCTGACTGAGGTCATGAGTTTTCTCCCTATAAGCCTAGATCCAATGATAAAGTTTGTAGAGTGCTTTTCGTTTGTTGACGTTTTGATTATTTCCTATATCAGCATCCCCTCCATTGTTTTGACCTACATTGGAGGGTGTTGATACGGACTGGATTTTTATGGTGCAGGTGTAGCCGAAACAATGTACGCAGACAAATCTTTGGGCAAAATAAGTTCCCAAGTATCACCCAACACACCATCTTTTCCTGCCCCACCAAACAGAATTACACTATTTCTAGTTGTGTCATAAAAAAGAATGTGGGCATAACGTGCAGGTGGAGCAGATAAAACGTTTATCAAATTCCATTTTTGCCCATCAAATGTCCATGTATCATTTAGAAACCCTATGTTATTACTGATTCCACCAAAGAAAACTATTCTCTCATACTGATTGTCATAAGCACCTTTACCATCTGCGCGGTGAGGATCAAGAGAAGAATCAATCTCACTCCATACTTTACCGTTCCATTCCCAAGTATTGTTATAACCTGAAGGAGTCGAGACAAGGACATCACTTGAAGCAAAATGTACTAACGTGTGTGCAGCTGCAAGAGGCTCATTTCCACGAGGAAGTTCAACCCAATCGATTCCATCCCAAGTCCACGTATCATCGAAAAACTCGCCAGTAGCACTATTCCAGCCACCATACAGCAATATTTTTTTCAGTACAGTGTCATAGGCCATAGCGTGACAACACCTTGCGGAGGGGTGATGAGCAGGTTTTACTAATCTCCAATCTTTGCCATCCCACTCCCAGGTATCATCAAAAACAGTCTTATCCATACTTCCGCCAAAAATAACAATCCTGTCCCTTTTTTGATCATAAGCCATGGCAACTTTTTCGCGAGCGGGTGGTTTATTGGTTACATCGGCTTTGCGCCAATCAGATCCATTCCATATCCAAGTGTCATCTGACCATTTATCCTTGTAAATACCACCAAATACTATTCCTTCATTCGTGTTTGTGTTGTAGGCAAAACCACTTAGCGCCAATGGAGGTGGAGATGTAGTGGGATGGAGCAAAACCCATGTAGGTTGTGCTGAGCACGAGGAAAGAATAAGAGTGAATAAAACGAAGATGGGAGCTATTATTTTTCTCATTGACTTTTATATCCTCCATTTTACAAAAGATGTGACAACGATTTAGATTAACCTACATTGTATCGGGGATGGACTCTGCTTGGAAGCAGAAAAAAAAACTCTACGCCAGAAAACTATCGAAAATGCCGCAGAATCCCCAGCTTCCAGTGCACGCTTTGCTAGGCGTTTTTGTGTTTGAAAGACTCATGGTTTTGACTCAAAATCATGTATTGTAGTTTCGACTTCAGATTTATATTTATCACATGTGAAATCAGCATTTTGCATACTTGGCTTTATAACCGAAGTGCAAATCTGGTTGAAAACGGGAATGGCTTCATCGGTTTTATTTAACCGATACATATCGTAGAAATAGGAAGCAAGAGTAATGTATCCTGCGTCTTGGTTGTTTGCGTTTGTCTTGGAAGACTCAAGAAACTCGTCAGCGTCTTGCTGAATTAATTCTGGATAATCTCTTGTGACATCTGCAAACTTACCATTTTCATATCTCAAAATGGTTATGGCAGAAAATACTACGGAATAGGAACTGCACTGATAACAAAAGCCATAACTGCTAGTTATTAATTCAGGATTACCGTCTTTGTTTATGTCAGTGTAATCTTTTACTGCTGGATAGTTAGCCCCAAAGGAATCGGCGACATAGTAATTGTCGTTTGCGGGATCGTATTTATAAATTTGGATTTCTTCACTAGCGTAAGCCCCGATATATATCAAGGAGACAATAAATTCCTTTTCACCATCATTGTCGAAATCACCATATCGTTTCAATTCAGCACTACTTACTCCCATTTTAGAAAACGTTCCTTTGGGAATTTCCGCATGCGGAGTTGCATAAAAGAATGCGTCACCTATAGCATAGCCAGCAATAACTTCGTAAGTTTTTCCATTTCGATAAAATTCAAGAGATATTTTTACTAATGCTGGGGCTTCTAGTATGCTAGATGTAGGGGATGGTGAGGGCGTGACAGATGGTATCGGAGTATATGTTACCGATGGGGTAGGAGTTGTATTCGCAGACGGAAAAGAAGATGGATTAGCACATGCGCTAATTGAGAAGATAATGATGATTGCGAATGAGTGAATGATGTTTTTTTTCATAACATAATTTTCAATTTGAACGCCCAACCCTTTGCATTGACATGCGCTGGGGCAGGGACTGCGAAGCCGTCCAGCTAGAAAAATGCTAGGGATTGAGATTTGCGCACGTGAAGCACCTCAGTGTCAGGTGCACACGGTGTTAGGTGTGGTTTATTTTTCAAACAATGGTGTATATTCATTTTCCCTATTAAATTCGCGTTCATTGTAGTTGTTTTTGAAATATAGGAGAATTTGATCAATGTGTTTTGTCAACAAATTCGCAGTTTTTCTGAATTGCAGCTTCTTTTTCCAATGTATATAATTTTCAAATCCACCAACATAAACCTGAGTCTGAGTAACAAGAGAAATCATTTGCACAAGACCTATGTAATCATTTCCTAATTTTGAGCCAAGTGTTAGAGTGAATGATATTTCTATATTGCCACGGTCTTGAACAATATGAACAATACAATATTTCGATTCGAATTGCACAACCCAATTACCATTGTGCTTAGCTATGTATTCCGCTGAGCGGATATTGAAACCCTTTTCAAGCAAAAAACCATAGTAATGATTAATATCTTTCAAAATAAAATACAACTGGATTTTCTCTTCAGTTTTAGGCGATACATAAGGAATCGCAACATATCGTACAACAAAACACATAATGAACAAACCAAATATGCTGCTGACTATGATAACTATCTGTTGGAACATTTCATTGACCCTGATTCCTTTTGTTTACAGCGAAGCGCCTAACTATAGCTTATACAACAATCAGCTTATTTCTTAATTCCCATCACTCCACAAACGAATTTTGTTTGCTTTGATTCTCAGGGACGATGAAATCACCAAACCAACCGCCGTTATCCCAATAGAAAGAACTCCATATCTTGGCGCCATAGCCACGGCACTCGGCAAAGAAGAAGGCAGGGTGCAGGGTATCGGGCAAGTCACATAAGGGAGATTCCACTTCCACGCCGCTGGGGGCAGAAGGGGCCTTTCCTTGGCGTGTATTGGTCAAATTGGGCGTTGGGACGCAATCTTCATACCAGGAGCCATTTCCATCGGGCAGGCGGCAAATAGAGGCATCTGCGGTCTTGGCAATCTTGTAGGTATAGGAGTCATACACCTTGCCGCTTGGGTTCAGCAAGCGGATAGTATCGCCGCCATCGCTTTGCAGGATGTTGGTTTGAAGCCCATAAAAGACAGCGCGTTCCCCCGGCTTGAGCACCAGGTTTTGGATAACATACGGATTGGAGCCCAGGTTGGCTTCATCATCCAATTGCCAACCGTTGAGGTTAATCTCGGCGGCACCGATGTTTTTAATCTCGATAAATTCATCAAAGACATCCACCTTGCCATCTTGATTCCAGTCAAAGCCGGGGCGTGGCAAAAATTCATTGATGATGGGACGAGACAAAGGCACCACGGTGGGGGTCTTGGTGCGGGTTGGAGTTCGGGTAGGAGTCCTCGTCCGCGTTGGTGTTTTTGTATTGGTCGGAGCTTTTGTCAGTGTCACTGAAGGTGTAAGGGTTGGTGTAGGTGTGGGAGAATTCCCATTTTTGGGCGTGCCTAATAGCGCGGCACCATTGGCATCTTCACCGTTTTTCACAAGTCCCGTGTTGGTGCTCCAAGCAGAGTCACTATCGGGCAAGGTTCCAATTCTTTCCATAGTTCCAAATGTCGTAGAACTGCCAGCAGGCCAGCTACCACCATTTGCATTGGCAGTGTCAATGAGCGTGTTGGAGGCATCATACAGAGAAAGGCTTTCTCCAGTATTGGATAAGGCATTATTTACATACAATTGATCTGCAGTTATGTTGGAAACGGTCGCATCAATATCCGAAGCATCTGTATAGCGTTCCAACAAGAAATATCCACCCGCTGGAATAGTTCCAGAGAGAATAATATTAGGCGTACCATCTGAAGATTTCAACACCCACCCTGTAATATTAATCGCCACGGCACCAGGATTTCTTAATTCAATCCACTCATCACTGGAGCTGGCAGCGGTCCCTGCCCATGCAATTTCAGAGATAAGCACGGTTTGAAGCCCTGCTGGAGTAATTGTCGATGTGTTGGTAGCTGTAGGTGTTGAAGTACTGGTTGAGGTACTAGTTGATGTGGCCGTACCTGTTGATGTAGGTGTAGGGGTATTTGAAGGAGTAAGCGTTTGTGAAGGGGTATCTGTTATTGTTGGTGTTGATGTAGGCGGAGGGCATGCCACTAAGGGACTCGCCATATTTTGTGGATTACTTGAAGTATTATTCCATATAAAGTCGGAAAAATTATTGTTTGTATCTACACAATTAGATAATGCTCCACCAAGTTTACGTTCGTAGCTTTGATTTGCCGTTCCCGCCAAAGGAGCAAGTATTGTTCCCTCTTTATATGCTGATCCAACACTCAAACCAACCTGGTCAATAACTGTTACGCCGTCATTTAATGTGATTGCTACACCACCATCAGCTGTTATATCCGTTGCATAAGTTGTATTTTGGAGAGCCAATAAACCTGCACTAGCACCCGAATTTACAATTAAGTAATATTGCCCAGGAAGTAAAACTACACTCCCTAAAGTAACTCGTGTACCAGTTGCCCCGGCATTGTTAGACCCCATAATCTTTAAACCAGTTAAATCAACAGAAGTACTTTTAGGATTATATAATTCGATAAACTCGTCATCTGCCCCAGTTGGTCCTAAAAAGCGAAATTCACTAATTAAAACATCCCCAGGCAAAACAACTTTTGCAGGCGCAGCCCCAACAGAATTCACACGCGTTGAAAACATCCCTGCGCCGATTAAAGCAAACAGAGTAACGATAAGAACCACGCGTGAAAAGATATTTCGTTTTTGCATGAGGTTTGGACTCAGCTTGGATACTGCCATTCGCAGGTCGGCAACTCAACGTCCCGCCTGAAGCGAATACCCAAGTGAAATTATACGCCACCCAGCGTCCACTTGTCTATCAAACAAAGAAGTGACAGTCTTTTTGCAAAAGACTGTCACTTCTTATTGAAAGCATAATTATCGTGGTTCGATAACTAGTTTGATGGCCGTACGTACTTTATCTTCAATTTCCACATCCACGAACTCCGGGACGCAGACGACGTGTATCTCGTCGTTCTTAAGATAACTGGTGGCAAGCACCAAGGCTTTAATCGCCTGGTTTACGGCACCTGCACCGATGGCCTGTACTTCCGCCCGTTTGTGCTCGCGGACGACTCCCGCAATTGCCCCGGCGACTGCAGAGGTACGGGAGTTGGCTGAAACTTTGATCATATCCATGGCAACCTCCCAAGGTTGGCTAAGTTTGGGGACGACATTCATTGATTGGAATTCTACAGGATTTATATTCTCTATTCAATCATTGTAATTATATAGATATGGAATAGTAATATTAGTAGGTACTGTGGATAGTGTGGATGAATTTAAATAAAAACGATTCAACCCCACATACAGGTGGACTCACCTCGCATCACACCATACCTGCGGTTTGATTCTGATAACGAGCATGTACGCCGCTGTGGAAAGAATCTGGATAACTTATCCACAAATCCACCAAGTTATCAACAGTTTGAGACTCTTTCCATATATTGGAATTTAAAGAAATCACCCCCCAAATATGGGGGGCAGGTAAAGTAGAGTTTCACATGGTTATTCGAACAAATGGGCATATTGTCCACAGGAACAAGGGTTTCTCCACAGTTTTCCGCCACTTATCCACAGGTAAAATAAAAAATCCTCATTTTTGACTAGACAACTACCCCTAAATGTGGGGTCTGTATCGGATATTCTGAGTACTATTTGTGAAAATTAGCGCATGGTTTTCAACACATGCCCTTTTTATAGAGTATCTACACCATTGGCAGAGGCAATTTCATCCAGCATCACTTCTATATCATCAATGTAATGATCAAGGCCTTCTACCTTCTCCTGAAAATCATTACCTAATAAACCCAAATCGGTAGCGGCAGCCTTCCAAAAATTCAAATGGTCACCTTCTAACACTTCAGCAGCCAAAGTCCAAGTGTGGATTAATGGCCAAAGCGCAGCTTGCGGAGTATTACTTTCCAGAAGGGCCTTGATGGCTTTCTCGTAATAATTGGCTCGAATCGGGTTAATGCGAATATCCACACTAGGTTTTTCGCTAGCGAGTTTGAAAGCTGCCTTCCAATCGCCTACCCAGGTGTTTACTTTATCCTTTTCTATTTTGTTCGCACCGATTAAACCAAGTGCCCCTGCCGCAAAGCCTGGTCTTTGTATGGCTTCTGCACGGGCTGGGAACTCTAGCAACAAGCGACGCTCTTGAATAGGAGCACCGCTGATCTCTACAATGGCATTGATGGCATGAAATAAAGATTTCATGTAGTTTCTAACTTCTTTCGGTCCCGCATTTTCTTCAACTTCGCTTAGATCCATCCAGATTTGACGCCCATGCGAGAGCATTTTGCGGCAACGCTGCAACATGAGCGGTGGTTGTTCAAAGTCAAACCCAGCACGCAGACTGGCTTGTACGAAATCGAAGAATTTTTCACGCTCATATAATAACGTAGGGTTATACATTTCATACCCAAGCCACGGATCCCCCCGCAGTTCGCGTGGTGACTTGAATTCATCCTTGGCACGACGACTGATATCCAAATGGAAATCAGGGGTGAGTTTGATAAACTCACGGGCTTTTAGCGGAAATGTTTTATGGACGAAGACAATGTCAATATCGGCGGTGCCGCCGAGCATGGGTTCTTCTTCGAGCAGAGACCCAGTTAGATACGCAGCGACGATATCGGGGTCGTTAAAGGCCCGCTCTTGAGCGGTCTCTTTGGCGATGCGGATGAGTGATTCTTTTGTAACTCGCATAGGTATAGGTTCCTGTGCTCCAGGGTGCGGAGCGAAAGAGGTTTAGGGTAGGGGAAAACTCTGTTGAAACGGTGCCAGCCCCAAAGTCTCGCGGATGCGGTTTTCAATCCACTTGAGATGCTCTGGATTTTGAATGATGTTCAATTCATTACTGTCTATTTTTAGGACAGGCGTATGGTCAAAAGGTTTTGAGAAAAATTCATCATACGCTAAATTCAATTCATTGATGTAATCGCGTTCCATTTGACGTTCGTAAGGACGGTCGCGGAAAGCAATTCGTTGCATGAGGGTTTCGGTGCTGGCTTGCAGGTACACCAACAGGTCTGGCTTGGGAATTTTTTCTCCCAAAGCTTCATGCACTTTGTGATACATATCCAATTCATCGCCTTTGATGTTAATCTGTGCGAACAAGGCGTCTTTCGCAAAGGTGTAATCGGAAATTAGGTTTTTTCCAGCCGCAAGGATGGGTGGAACATTATTGTTTTGTTGGTGATAGCGGCTCAGCAAAAAGAAAATTTGTGTTTGAAAGGCATAGCGGGCACGGTCACCGTAGAAATCTGAAAGAAAGGGATTCTCTTCGAAGATTTCCAACAGGACTTCAGCCTCAAAGGTGTTTTGCAGGAGGCGGGCCAGGGTGGTTTTCCCGACGCCAATCACTCCTTCAATGGCAATATACATGAACAAATGCTCCCTGAATGATGTAAGGTAAGGATACCATAAACCACAGGTTCATCGGAAGTTAACTGCAAAGAAGCCTCAATGGTGAATCAATAAATTAGGAAGTTATAATTCTTGTATGGCAATAATTTGCATTACTCCTTTTGTAAAAGGAAGTGGAGGCATGGCTTCCTTTCGCTTGAAATTTGAGCAGGGATTGGCGGCGCGTGGTATTCAGGTTACCTATGATCTTTCAGCCAAAGCCGATGCAGTGTTGGTGATTGCGGGGACGCGTAACTTGTGGCAATTGAGTCAGGCTCGCAAACGCGGCATTCGCATTGTGCAGCGGCTGGATGGAGTCAACTGGGTGCAGCGTGTGCGTTGGACGGGACCTCGTTATCACATCCGTGCGGAGTATGGCAATGCCATGCTTTCCTTCATTCGAAATCATTTTGCAGATCGGGTGATTTATCAAAGCGAATTCATTCGCGGCTGGTGGGAGAATTGGTATGGAAAGACGCGCGTCCCATCTGCTGTGATTTTGAACGGCGTAGATTTGCAGAAGTACTCGCCAAATGGTGAACATAACCGCCCAACGGATAAAATCCGCTTGTTGTTGTTGGAAGGCAGTTTGGCTGGTGGTTTGAATGCGGGGCTATTTCATGGGCTGGCCTTGGCTGAGAAGTTGGCTGAAAAACATCCTATGGAAGTGGTGGTAGCTGGCAAGGTGGATGATGCCACCCAACAAAAATTGCAAACAACCATTCCGATTAAATTTTTAGGCACTATTCCGCGTGAAGATATTCCGCAACTGGCGCGTTCCTGTCACATGATGTATTGTGCCGAGGTCAACCCGCCGTGCCCGAATTCCGTCATTGAAGCGTTGGCTTGCGGTTTGCCCGTAGTTGGTTTTGACAGTGGCTCCCTCAAAGAATTGGTTGGCGAAGATGCAGGACGAGTCGTGCCGTATGGTTCAAACCCGTGGAAGTTGGAAACGCCTCACATCGCGCCGTTAGCTGAATCAGCGGAAGAGATTTTGTCGAAGCCCGAGCAGTTTCGAGCGGCGGCGCGGAGGCGGGCCGAGTCCATTTTGGGTTTGGATTCAATGGTCGATTCTTATTTGAAAGTTTTGCTGGAGGATTAAGTCATGGATCAGGAAGTTCACGAATTTCTTTTGAAGCATTTGCAGGGAATCATGGAGAATGATATTCCCTCGTATCATGAAACCACTGCCGAAGATTTGACGTTGTATGAATGGTGGGTCACGCCGCAACGTTTGGACGGTTTGCCTTTCCATGAATTTATGATGAATGCGAACGCTGCGCGCGGTTCTGTGTTTGGTGCGGAGGACAAGGGTCAAAAGGCTTCATCTCGTTTTGATTTGGCAAATTTGTTGATTCAAAGATATGGTGATACTGCCATTGCAAGTTACACGTTGTTAATCAGCACGGCGTTGCCCGAAGGCGTAAAGGTGGCGGCTCACAACGAAAGCCGTGTGATGGTGAAATTGAATGGCGCATGGAAAGTTGTACATGTGCATAAGTCACCTGCGTATTCTGCACCGCATGTTGGGTAGTTTTAACCACGAAGGTATGTAAAAATCCTTTTACTACAGAGATCACGAAGATCACTGAGAAAAATCTATTAAAACCTCTGTGGGCTCTGTGTTCTCCGTGGTTAATGCTCTTTTCTTGTACAAATTTGGAATTAAGAAACGCTCTTTAAGCCTAAAAGAAAAAAATGGTGCCTTTGTGTCTTCGAGTCTTTGTGGTTAATAGATAATTATGAAAAAAAATTCCCTATCCTTCGATTTTCTCTGGTTGAGCCTTGCTCTGCTTCCGCTGATTGGGCTGTCTTATATGCTGTCGATTCCAGCACAAGATTACTGGTGGTATTTGCGCCTTGGGAAAGATATTTTGACGCAGGGCGCGGTTCCGTTGGTGGATACGATGGGATACAGCCGTGCAGGATTGCCAATTTTTTATCAACAATGGCTTTCAGGAATTATTTTTTATTTGGTTTATCAATGGGGCGGTATTTCACTCACCTATCTTTTGCGCGGACTGTTGATCGGCATTTCGTATGGCATGATTTGGTGGATGGTACGCAAAGTTTCAGGTCCACGCCTAGCGACGATTTTAGTGATTATCTTGGGGTTATCCAGTTCGAATAATTGGGTGATGCGTCCGCAATTGTTTGCCTATCCTTTATTTTTGTTATGTTTGTGGGCTTTATATGAATGGCAAAATGGAAATCACCGCACACTGTTTCTTTTGCCATTGAGTGTTTTTCTTTGGGCAAATATACATGGTTCTTTTGTTTTGCCATTTGTGTTGACAGGTTCCGCGTTTATTTTTGGAAGTGGCAATCGTAAAGTCTTATTCATTACTCTTATTACGATGGCA
>JAXLVT010000047.1:0-19847 GCA_046328925.1 Anaerolineales bacterium | reverse complement strand
CTGCGATGGGCACTGAAAAAAGCAAAGGCACCAAAACCTTCGCCATTGCAGGTGACGTGGTCAATACAGGCCTCATCGAAGTTCCGTTCGGACTGAGTCTGCGCGAAGTGATTTTTGATGTCGGTGGTGGCATCAAAGATGGCAAGAAATTCAAAGCCATTCAAACAGGTGGCCCAATGGGCGGTTGTTTGGTGGAACAACATCTCGACTTACCGCTTGATTACGAAGCGTTAACCGCAGCGGGTTCGATGATGGGCTCTGGTGGCTTAATCATCATGGACAACGAAACCTGCATGGTGGATATTGCCCGCTTCTTCATGGAATTTACTCAGGAAGAATCCTGCGGCAAATGTACACCCTGCCGCGTTGGCACCCGCCGCATTCTCGACATCCTCGAAAAAATTTGCGAAGGCAAAGGCACACTGGAAGATATCGACCGCCTCGAAATGCTGTGTGAGGAAGTTGCAAAGAACTCCCTCTGCGGACTTGGCCAAGGGGCACCCAATCCAGTAGTCAGTACGCTCAAGCATTTCCGCGAAGAATACATTGCACACGTAGTTGAGAAACGCTGTCCAGCCAAAGTCTGCCGTGCACTCATTCACTATGAAATCACATCGCCAGCTTGTACAGGTTGTATGGTTTGTGCTCGCAACTGCCCTGTGGAAGCCATCAGCGGTGAACGAAGACAATTGCATATAATCGACCCGAAGACCTGTATCCGCTGCGGTATTTGTGCACAAGTTTGTAACTTCAACGCAGTCGAAGTTTTATCTTAGAGGCAACATGATTAACTTAACTATCAACGGCAAACAAATTGAAGTCGAAGAAGGCACCACGGTTCTAAATGCCGCACGCCAGAACGATATTAAGATCCCAACTTTGTGTGACCATCCCAACCTCACCCCATATGGTGGCTGTCGCTTATGTGTGGTGGAAGTGAAAGGCATGCGCGTTCCAATTGCAGCTTGTACTTTGCCCGCATCTAATGGCATGGTCATCGAAACTGAAACGCCTGCACTCAAAACATCTCGCAACGTCATCCTCTCCCTACTTTTCAGCGAACGGAATCATTTCTGCCCGTTTTGCCAGGTCAGCGGTGGTGATTGTGAATTACAAAATGCGGCTTATGAAGAACATATGACTCATTGGCCCATGCAACCGCAATGGACCAACTTCCCAGTTGACACCAGCCACCCATTCTTCATTCTCGATAACAACCGTTGCATCTTATGCCGCCGTTGCATTCGCGCCTGTGCAGAAATGTCTGGGAATTTCACGCTCAATGTAGAAGAACGCGGCGCCGCTACCATCGTTGTTGCAGATACCAATGTCCCGCTCGGCCAAAGCACTTGTGTCTCTTGTGGTTCATGCGTACAAGTTTGCCCCACTGGTGCGCTCATCGATCGCCAGAGCGCCTATCTTGGTCATGACAAAAACTTAACCACCACACGTTCCATCTGCCGCGGCTGTTCTCTTGGATGTGGAATTATTATCCACACACGCGACAATCGCATCGTAAAAATTACGGGTGATTACGAAGCTGCCAACGCTGGGACCTTATGCAAGTCTGGACGCTTCCTGCCTGTTGAACAAAACAGAACGCGCATCACTTCGCCCATGAAGCGGGTCGGCGGACAATTAGTATCCACCAGTTGGGAAGATGCTCTCGCAACTCTCAACGCAAATTTACAACCGCTCAATGGCAAGGTCGCGGCTCTCGCATCCACTCGCTTATCCGTAGAAGCATTATCAGTTTTCAAGTCTCTGTTTAGCGACAACCTCCACAGTGACATGGTCACTTCCGTTGAAGAAGGTCGCCCTACTGCTTTGCAATCGACATATGCAGATAACAACAGCGTATCCTTTGAAGGAAAGCTCGACACCTTGAGAACTTCTGACTGTGTTCTCCTCGTCGGGGCAGACTTGTCCACTACACATGAAGTCGCTGGTTTCTATATCAAACGCAATCTTCCGAAGGGCACACGCCTCATCATCATTGACCCCAACGAGAACGGTATGGAAGATGATGCAAATATCATCCTCAAACCCAAAGCAGGGACAGATGAAGCTGTATTCAACGCCATTGAAGCCGCCGTCATCAAAGAAGGTCTTGCACATGCCGATGTGAAAACCAGCAAGGTTTCATTGGCTGAAGCCCTCAAAGTTTGTGGCCTTGAGGAAGAAGATGTAATCGCCACTGCTCACATGTTGGCAGAGTCTATTGCACCTGTCATTGTGTATGGCAAAGGTGTCACCGTTTCAGCTGAAGCCTCCATGATGGATACGATGGTGCGCGTGGCAAAAATTATCGGGGCGAGTGACTCTGAGCGCAAAGGACTGCTATCGGTTAAGGGTGAAGCGAACAGTCTGGCTGCGTCACTGCTTGGTTTGGAATCCGAGTTCGAAGTGAAGAATCACAAAGCAGCATATATCGCAATTGGTGATGATTACGTTACCAAACGTCTGCTTGCAAAACTGGAAAAAGTTCCATATTTGGCAGTCCAAGCCAGTTATGAATCTGCATTGACCGAACGTGCTGATCTTGTGTTGCCCGTTGAAACTTGGGTTGAAGAAACAGGTCACACAATGAATCTTGATGGACATCTACAATTTGCTCAAGCTGCATTAACTGCACCTGAAGGTGTTCGCTCAAACCTCACTACATTGATGGATGTCGCTCAGCAATTGAACGTGACTGTGGATGAAGCCTGGAATGTAGCATTGGCGAAACGCACAAGCGTTGTTGAATTGACCTTTTAGCAACAATTTTAGATATGGAGCAAAAAATGACCAAACCGAAAATTTCATCTGACTGGATGGCTGGCTGCTCTGGTTGTCACATGTCTTTGTTGGATATTGATGAACGTTTATTGGAAATAGCCGAACTGGCCGATATCCGCGCCACACCGATTACTGATTTGAAAGAACCTGATGAAAGTGGCGTGGACGTGGGCATCCTTGAAGGCGGCGTCAACAATTCATCAAATGAAGAAGTTGCCCACCGTATGCGTTCCCGCTGCAAGATTTTGGTTGCCTTCGGTGACTGCGCTGTGTTCGGCGGTGTACCTGCATTACGCAATATGTGTGGAACGCAAGAAGCATTGCAACGCGCCTATGTAGACATCGAAAGCAATGAAGCGAACAGCAAAATTCCCAGCGACCCCGAACTTGCCACGATGAGCAACGTCCGCGCTTTGCACGAAGTCGTAAAAGTGGATTTACATGTACCCGGCTGCCCACCAGACCCCGATGTGATTTATTACGTATTGAAAGAACTCGCTGAAGGTCGCATGCCCGACATGAAAGACGAAAATCTGCACTGGCATTAGGAGTAGACATGACACAGAAAATTACCATCGAACCCGTTACCCGTATTGAAGGACATGCCAAGGTCACCATCCACATGAAGGATGACGGCTCTGTCGAACATGCTTATTTGCACATCAACGAATTCCGCGGATTTGAAAAATTCTGCGAAGGCCGTCCGTATTTCGAAATGCCGATGATCACACCGCGCATCTGCGGAATTTGCCCCGTCAGCCATCACCTCGCTGCTGCCAAGGCCGCCGATGCACTGCAAGGAAGCCCCGCACCGCGCACTGCAAATTTATTGCGCGAACTCATGCACATGGGACAGGTCATCCAAAGCAATGGAATGCACTTCTTCGAACTCTCCGGTCCCGACCTGTTGCTTGGCTTTGATGCCGACCCGGCCGTTCGCAATGTGATCGGGCTCGCTCACACCGCGCCGGAAATTGCGCTGAAAGCCGTTGGCCTGCGCCGCTTCGGACAGGAGATTATCCGCACGCTCGGCGGACGCCGCATCCACCCGAATTTCGCAGTTGCAGGTGGTGTCAACAAGGCACTGCAAGCGGACGAACGTGAAAAAATCCTTGCCGGCATCGATGTAAATCTCGAAACCGGAAAAATGGGCGTGAGCATCATGAAAGACTGGGCGCAACGCAACATGGAAGATATCAACAAGTTTGCTGTGTTGAAGAGCGGTTACATGAGCATCGTTAATCCGGACAACAGCCTCAATCTTTATGATGGCGATATTCGATTGGTCGACAATCAAGGCAAACAACTTGAAAAATTCCCGGGAAGCAATTACCTGGATGTGATTTCCGAACACGTTGAAAACTGGTCGTATCTCAAATTCCCCTATTACAAAAAGATGAGCTTCCCTGAAGGCGTCTATCGTGTCGGTCCGCTGGGGCGCATGAACGCCGCCGACAGCATCAGCACACCTGTTGCAGGCGCGGAACACAAACTCTTCAAAGCACTCAGCGGCGGAAAACCCGTGGAACAGACTCTCTACTTCCACTATGCCCGCATGATCGAAGTGATCTTCTGCATCGAACGTGTGCGCGAATTGCTCGATGATCCAGATATTCTCAGCACCGATATTCTCAACACCAAAAAGGATTACAAAGGCGAAGGCATCGGCATTCTCGAAGCGCCGCGCGGAACATTGATCCATCACTATAAAGCCGATGATACCGGCAAACTTACCTCAGTAAATTTGATCGTCGCCACAGGTCACAACAATTGGGCCATGACCGAAGCTGTAGACAGCGTCGCCAAGACCTACATCGTAGGCGGCGAGGTCAGGGAAGGTATGCTCAATCGTGTCGAAGCAGCCGTCCGCGCGCATGACCCGTGCCTGTCGTGTTCCACACATGCCGTCGGCCAGATGCCCATTCAAATCGAAGTCCTTAATTCAGGCGGCGAAGTTACGCAAACCATTTCACGAGATTAAAACGTAGGGGCAGGGTTTTCCTGCCCCTCAACATTGGACGAGGAAACCTCGCCCCTACACAAACGGTGAGACATGAAAACACTTTTTATCGGATATGGAAACCCAGATCGGCAGGACGACGGAGTCGCCTGGCATGTGCTCTCGGGAATCGCGAATCAACTGGGATTGGAAACTTCCCCGGCGTGGGAAGACCCGCTTCCATGCTCACCCGAGATTGATTTCTCTTTCAATTTGCAGTTGACTCCCGAAATGGCTGAGGAAGTTTCCAGCTACGACCGTGTTTGCTTTGTAGATGCACATACGGGTAAAATACCTGAAAACGTGCAGATGGTTCATATCTCCCCCGAATACCAAACTTCGCCATTCACCCATCACCTCACTGCAGAGATGTTGTTATCCATGTGCGAATCCCTTTACGGAAAAATACCAGATTCAATTTTGATCTCGGTACGCGGATATCAATTCGGCTTCGAAGTTGAGCTTTCTTCATTTACATCCTCTCTGGTCAACGAAGCCGTGGAACGTGCCGTTGGCTGGTTGAAAAAGGAAAACGAACTCGTTCATGCATGAACTCGCAGTCACCCAATCCATCCTGAAGATTGCCCTTGATCACGCAGAGCAGGCGAACGCAAAACAGATCACGGACCTGCACATCGTCATGGGCGAACTCTCCAGCATGGTGGACGACTCGATCCAATTCTATTGGGAGATCATCGCAAAGGACACGATCGCACAAAAAGCGCAGCTGCACTTTCGACGAGTCCCTGCTGAACTGCAATGTGTGATCTGCTCTGAAAAATATCATCCAACAAACGAAGAGCTGATCTGCCCGAAATGCGGAAACGCGGGCGCAAAAATACTTAGCGGTGAAGAATTCTTTTTGGAAACAATTGACGTTGAATAATTAGAGGTAGCCATGACACAACGAATCCCCGTCGTAGAAAACATACTCAACGCGAACGACCACCTCGCGCAGGAAAATCATACACGCCTTGAAAATGCAGGTGTGTTCTCCATTAACTTAATGGCTTCTCCCGGTGCGGGCAAGACCTCGCTCATCGAACAAACCCTGCCACGATTAAAAGATAAACTTCGCATCGCCGCCATCGATGGTGATATCGCCACCTCCCTTGATGCAGACCGTGCCGCAGCAGCAGGCGCACTCTCTTCCATTCAAATTAATACAGGCGGCAACTGTCATCTCGATGCAGTCATGTTGCGTGGTGCACTCGACCAGCTTCAACTTAATCAATATGATTTGCTTCTTGTGGAAAATGTCGGCAACCTCGTTTGCCCCGCAGAGTTCAAACTCGGCACACATAAATCTGTATTAATCGCATCCATTCCCGAAGGCGACGATAAACCTTATAAATATCCCGGCATGTATCGCGGAGTCGATGCGCTCATCATCAACAAGATCGATCTGCTGCCCTACGTTTCCTTCCGCATGGATTTCTTCCAACGCGGCGTGGAATCGCTCAACCCCGGCGTGATCACCTTTCCGCTCTCCTGCCGCACGGGCGAAGGCATGGACGCATGGATCAACTGGCTCCTGCAAAACTCGACAAAATAACATGCGCGGATTATCGGTCCACATCACTGGCATCGTTCAGGGAGTTGGCTTCCGTCCGTTTGTTTATAACCTCGCCACGAAATTAAATCTCAAAGGCTGGGTGAAAAATACGTCCGCCGGGGTGGATATCGAAGTGGACGGCGAACAGGATGTGTTGGATTCCTTCGTTAAAGCATTGCGCGACGAAGCTCCACCACTTTCCCGCATCGACGAACTGACCGCCTCTTCCCGCCCTGCCAACGGATTCACATCCTTCGACATTCATCACTCTGAATCAGTGGATGGCGCATTTCAGCCAATCTCCCCTGATGTTGCCATCTGCGATGATTGCCTGCGTGAACTATTCGATCCAAACGACAGGCGCTATTTATATCCATTCATCAATTGCACCAATTGCGGACCGCGCTTCACCATCATCCAAGACATTCCCTATGACCGTCCAAAGACCACGATGGCGTCCTTCGCGATGTGTCCCGATTGCGAACGCGAATACACCGACCCAACGAATCGACGTTTCCATGCACAGCCGGTGGCGTGCCCGAAGTGCGGACCTCAAGTAACGTTTGAACGTTCAAACGTTGAAACGGTGGCAAGTTCAGGGGATGCAATTGAGCAAACGCGTATTGCGCTAGCAAACGGGGAAATTATTGCAATAAAAGGTCTCGGGGGATTTCACCTTGCTTGTGATGCGATAAATGTCAAAGCTGTGAGCGAGCTCCGTGCCTGCAAACTCCGCGTGGATAAGCCTTTCGCTTTGATGATGCCTGATATTGAAACTATTCAACAACATTGTGAAGTCAGCGATGATGAAAAGGAATTGCTTATATCGGCAGCCCATCCGATTGTTTTGCTAAAAAAGAAGCCCGAATCATCCATCGTGGAAGAAGTATCGCCCAAGCAAGACTGGCTTGGTGTCATGCTTCCCTACACACCGCTTCATCATTTACTGTTCTCGAAAAACCATTCTCTATTCTCCGCTCTTGTCATGACCAGCGGAAATCTCAGCGAAGAACCCATTGCAACTGATAACAACGAAGCCCGCGAGAGATTGTCCAAACTGGCGGATGCCTTTTTGATGCACAATCGCGATATTCACATACGGTGCGACGACTCTGTCGTTCGCACGTTTGAAAGTTTCAACTTTCAAACCTTTAAACATGCCAACATCTATCCCATTCGTCGTTCACGTGGTTATTCTCCTTTCCCGGTAAAGTTGCCATTTGATGTTCCACAGATTCTGGCGGCAGGTTCCGAACTCAAGAACACCTTTTGCATCACGAATAAAAACTATGCATTTCTCAGCCACCACATCGGGGATATGGAAAACTACGAGACGTTGAAATCATTTGAGCAAGGCGTGGAGCATTTCGAGAAGCTGTTTCGTGTAAAACCTGAAGCCATCACACATGACATGCATCCCAACTATTTAGCTACTCGCTATGCACTAGAACGTGCCGAACGGGAGAACATCCCCACCTTTGCGGTGCAGCATCACCATGCACACATCGCCGCCTGCATGGCCGAGCATGGACTGGTTGAACCCGTCATCGGCGTTTCATTTGATGGCACGGGCTACGGCGAAGACGGTGCGATTTGGGGTGGTGAATTTTTAGTGGCGGATTATAAAAATTATCAACGCGCTGCTCATTTGGAATACTTCCCCTTGCCCGGTGGAGATGCAGCGATCAAGAAGCCGGCACGAACAGCTTTGGCATTGCTATGGAGCCTCAAATTGGAATGGGATGAGCGACTAGCCTCTGCGGTTGAATTTTGCACGGAAGATCAAGTCACGTTGCGGGTACAGTTGGAAAAGAAAATCAATACACCACTCACCTCGAGTATGGGACGGTTGTTCGATGCAGCGGCAGCTTTGGCGGGAGTTCGGCAGAAGGTCAACTATGAAGGTCAGGCGGCGATTGAGTTCGAGGCATTGGCAGATCCTTCTGAGGCGGGAATCTATTCATTTGGATTGGAGCAGGCAGAAGTTAAGATTCGAAGCGCTGTCGAAGCGTTGGTCAAGGATGTGATGGCGGGAATCTCCATCCAGAAAATCTCGGCACGTTTCCATAATGGGCTGGCAGAGTCTGTTCGTGAAACGGTCAAGAAAATCAGCAAAGATTCGGGGATTAAATCCGTCGTTTTATCTGGCGGAGTTTGGCAGAATATCACACTATTACGACGAAGTTTGTCACTATTGAAGAATGATGGTTTCGAAGTATACATACATCGGGAAGTTCCAACAAACGATGGCGGGCTTTCACTTGGGCAGGCCGCGATTGCAGCGGCACGAATGCGAGGATAATATGTGTTTAGGTGTTCCAGGAAAAATCGTTGAAGTATACGAAAAAAATGGATTGAAAATGGCGAAGGTGGACTTCGGCGGAATTTTCCGCGAAGCATGCCTTGATTATGTTCCCGAAGCAGAGTTGGGAGAATATTGCGTCATCCACGTTGGGTTTGCGATCAGCGTATTGAGCGAATCAGAAGCCTTGGAAACATTGGATTTACTCAGGCAGATCGGCACATTGGATGAAGAATTGGGGAAGACATGAAATACGTCACCGAGTATCGCGATGCCGAATTGGTAAAGAATGTAATCGAAGAGATCTGCAAAACGGTGACACGGCCGTGGGTCTTGATGGAAATTTGCGGCGGACAGACCCACGCCATCGTTCGTCATGGCATCGATCAATTGCTGCCGCGTGAAATCGAATTGGTGCATGGACCGGGCTGCCCCGTGTGTGTGACTCCGTTGGAGTTGATCGACAAAGCCTTGAATATCGCGGCACAACCGAATGTGATCTTCTGCTCATATGGCGACATGCTGCGCGTGCCAGGCTCGCAACGAGATTTGTTCTCGGTCAAGGCGCAGGGCGGCGATGTGCGCGTGGTGTATTCACCATTGGATGCAGTGACACTCGCGCAGGAAAACCCCGACAAACAAGTTGTCTTTTTTGCAATTGGATTTGAAACCACTGCCCCGCCAAACGTAATGAGTGTATTGCAGGCTCAACGACTGGGCTTGAAGAATTTTTCGATCCTGGTCTCACATGTCCGCGTGCCCCCTGCAATTAAGGCGATCTTGAGTTCACCGCAAAACCGCGTGCAGGGATTCTTATTAGCAGGACATGTCAATGCCGTGATGGGATATTGGGAATATCCGCCATTGGTCGAAGAATTTAAAATTCCGATGGTGATTACGGGCTTTGAACCGCTTGATATCGTGCAGGGAATTTTAACCACAGTGCAATTGCTGGAGGCAGGAAAAATAGAAGTTGCCAACGCCTATCAACGAGCTGTGACTTTAGAAGGTCTCAAACCCGCGCGCGATGCAATTAACAAAGTTTTCATGGAAGTAGATCGCAAATGGCGCGGCATTGGCATGATTCCAATGAGTGGCTGGGGATTACGCCCTGAGTTTGACGATTTCAATGCAGAGAAACGCTTCAATGTGGATGCCATTCAGGCAGACGAATCACCTCTTTGTATTGCAGGACAAATTTTACAGGGCTTGAAGAAACCACATGATTGCCCCGCCTTTGGAAAGCAATGCACACAGGAAAATCCCCTGGGTGCAACGATGGTTTCTTCTGAAGGCGCATGTGCGGCATATTATCGGTATGGAAGAATGCTGGAGCACAGCAACCAGTAAAGAAAAGAGAAGCAAGTATGACAGACGAAACAATCAACATTGAAGGCGCAGTTTGCGCACCGCCTCTTCATCACAACGAACAAATTGTGATGGGACATGGCGCAGGCGGACGAATGAGTCATCAATTGATTCAAAAAGCATTTCTACCCGCCTTTCAAAATCCAGCATTACAAGCTGGTGATGATGCCGCCCTGGTAGATGCAGGACTACGTCAGCAACTTTCCATCAGCACAGATTCGCATGTGGTCTTTCCATTATTCTTTCCTGGTGGTGACATCGGCAAACTGGCAGTGTGCGGAACGGTCAATGATGTGGCGATGTTAGGTGCAAAGCCGTTATATCTCACAGCTGGCTTCATCCTTGAAGAGGGATTATCCATGGAAACCCTGCAACGTGTGATCGCATCGATGAAAGATGCAGCTGAAGAAGCAGGTGTGCAAATTGTAGCTGGAGACACGAAGGTTGTGCAAAAAGGAAAAGCCGATGGCTTGTATATCACCACAGCAGGCATTGGTGTTGTGTGTGCAGGAGTCAACGTCAGCGGGGCAAATGCCAGGGTGGGCGATTCAGTCATCCTGTCTGGCACGATCGGCGATCATGGCATCGCGGTCCTCGGTGCGCGCGGTGAACTCGGCTTTCAATCCAGCCTGCAAAGCGATGTCGCTCCGCTCAATCATTTAATCTCAGCCATGCTTGATGCCAGCCCAAACATTCATGTATTACGTGACCCCACCCGTGGCGGACTTGCGACCACACTCAACGAAATTGCTTCTCAATCTAATGTTGGCATTATGCTGGATGAAAAAGCGCTTCCGATTCACTCCGAGGTTGCTGCCGCCTGCGAGATGCTTGGATTCGACCCGCTCTATGTGGCTAACGAAGGCAAGTTAGTAACCATGGTTCCGCGTGAAGATGCAAACAAAGTGATCACCGCCATGCGCAAGACTCGCTACGGCGAAAATGCAGTCATCATTGGTGAAGTCACTGCTGAGCCCAAAGGAAGAGTATTGCTAAAAACCAACCTTGGAACAAATCGTGTCGTTGATATGTTAGCTGGTGAAATGCTACCAAGGATTTGTTGATGAAGTTATATTATAAAAAGAGGCATCTTGTACAAGATGCCTCTTTTTATTTATCTCTGCTTGTAGTGAATATCAGACAAAGAACGAAGCCGTTCGGCCGCAACTTCAGGGGTGATATCACGTTGAGGCATGGCGAGCATTTCATATCCCACCATAAACTTGCGGACGGTGGCAGAGCGCAGAAGTGGTGGATAAAAATGAGCATGCAATACCCACTCAGGATGTGGTTGCCCATCTGCAGGAGCTTGATGAAAGCCCATGGAATATGGGAAGGAGATTTCAAAGAGATTGTCATAACGGGTGGTGACTTGTTTGAACACTTCAGCCAAGGCAGACACTTCAATAGAAGATAATTCTTTTAATGAAGCAGATGGACGATGTGCAGTCACCAAAACCTCAAACGGCCAAACTGCCCAAAATGGAACCAGCGCAGTGAAATGATCATTTGAGAAAAGAATACGGTCCTTTTGTTTATGTTCTTCTTGAACATAATCCACCAATAGCGGACGGTTGTTCTTTCTGTAATACTCTGTCTGCGTGGCAAGTTCTTTGATAATTTCATTTGGAAGTTGTGATTGTGACCAAAGTTGGCTGTGGGGATGAGGATTGGAACAACCCATCATCGCTCCTTTGTTTTCAAAGACTTGCACATAACGAACATACTCCAATTCCGCAAGTTTGGAAGATTCTACGGTCCAAGTGTTGAGAACATTTTCAATGGAAGATAAATCCAATTCAGGCAATGTCAGATCATGGCGGGGAGAGAAACAAACCACCAGACAACGTCCCTGCTCGGGAGTTGAAACAAGCAACGGGTGAGAAGAAGCGGGAAGTTCATCTGAAGAATCAGGCAGCAAGGCGGCAAAGTCATTTTCAAACACATAGGTATTTGTGTAATCAGGGTTAAATACTCCACCTGCACGTTCGTTGCGTGGACATAAGTAACAAGTAGGGTCATACACAGGAAGGGACTCGGGAGACAGTTTTTCAACTTGTCCCAACCAGGGACGTTTGGCACGATGTGGAGAAACGAGCACCCATTCTCCAGTAAGGGCGTTGTAACGGCGGTGCGGGTGATTTAACATAACTTATTCCTTTTCAAAAATAATTTCAATCCATTCAAGGATTTCATCGCTTCTGTTTTGTCGAAGATTTATTTTTAATTCATTGTTCTGGCACACACTTTGGGTTTCAAACTTGTGGCCACTGAAATAATATTCAATCAATCTAAATTTTTGATTAGCAGCACTATGCTGGATTACACAGTTTCCATCTCCAAATGGAACCAAGCCCAGTCGATTCGATTCAGCGATACCCTCCCCAGTCATTGAGGCAATCACCAACGTGGCATCGGTATATAGTACATCTTTATATATTTGCTTGGAAGGTTTTCCATCAAACCGATGCGTTCGAAGTGCAAGCATAACTGTTTTTTCGTTCTCAATACGCTCCCATGAAGGAGCAAACCCTGCACGCAAACCGCCTTGCCATTTTGCATCTACTGGATGAGTTTGAAATACAACTTGTTTGCGAAGAATGGATGAAAGTCCATTGAATTTTGCTAGCTGCTCGATTTTTGGGGTATCACCATTTTCATCACCATCAAAGCAATGCAATGACCCAAGTGTTCCTGATGGCGCAGAATCAAACCAAATATCAAGCGCGGACTCCCAATCATATCCAGAAGAGCTGTATGTTGGCATTCCTAATTCGCCGCACAAACTGCTAAAGAAAACGCGTCGATTAGTTTCAAGATCATAATCGCCAATACAGTACACCAAATCATCTGGACTATGCAAATCATAATAGTCAATGAGTAAAGGAGAAAGTCCATAATACATGATGACAAGGTCTGGATTTTCCTCTTTCATCGCGCCAACAATAATATCCAATCCCTTTTGAAGCAAACGCTCGCCTGCCCAGGTCAGGTCGGCAGGTGCGGCTACATCCAACGAAGGAAGTTCATACCCAAAATCAAATTTGATTAAATCAGGTTGATAGCGCCGAACAAACTGACGGGCTCGTTCGCTAAGTACTTTTTGAACAATAGGTTGAGTGACATCAAATATGCCATAACGTGAAGTTTGATGGTTAAGCCACAAAGGTTTGCCTTCAACTGTTTTCAATAAATTCGATTCATCCAACCCCAAGGCTGTGGGGTTCTGACATCGTAAAAACGCAGCCCACAAACCGACGAAACACCCTTGGGCGCGAAAGTCTTCAAGCATGACTTCAAAATGCGGAAAGCGTTTTTCATCATGCACCAACTCGCCATGCTGGCTTTCCCATTTATCGTCAATCACGAAAGTTTTTGCTTTCATTCCAGATTTTTTTAATGCAGTAAAAATATCTTTGACAATTTCTTCACTTAATTCTTCGGCAGGAATAAGCTTTGAAGATTCAACACCCCAAGTATTGTACTGAGGAGAAAGCATTACATCTTTCTTCTTTTGTGAAAAGGAAGAATGCTTGGGAGAAATCACTTTCTCCCGTTGGAGAATTTGGTAGTAGTTACGAATGGCTTCATGATATTGAGAACCAAAGGTAATCAGAAACGAAAAACCAAGTTTTATTTTTCCCGGAGTTTGAACTTGCTTCCATAAATCGCTGCGAAGATTGAGCACGGGGCTAATTGCAATTTCACGAAGTTCAAGCCTGAAATCTCCTTGAGGAAGTTCCGCGAGCCCCCAGCATGCTGCACCCGATTGCAATTCCTTGGCACCAATGGCATTCCAACGGTCAGATGTATTGAAGGTACAGAAATAATGAGCAGGCAATCCCCACTGCTGCGTGAGTCCAGGTCCACGCATGGCACCAGAACCAAGCACGGTCGTAACTGACATTCTCGAATGCAAATCAACCACGGGGCTGACGCTGGAACTCATACACAGTCCAGGCACAACGACATAATGGCTATAAAAAGATGGTTGGTATGAATCGTTGTTCAATTCAGGGAAATAAATAACCTGAACAACATCTTGTCGTTCAGTAGATTCGTACTGCAATGGCTCGAGGGAGATAAAGTCATTTGCGAAGGACCAACTAACCGTGAGATGCGAAGCGGTATTCACTTCCTGATAATGAATCGAAACACGGTTCCCATCAATCTCATATGAGTTTTTTGCACGCACAAATTCCTGTTTATCAGAGGAAACCAGAATCAACGGTTGATGACGGGCACGTGAAATCAAATGATCTTGCGAGTCATACAAGAAGAAAAAATCTGTTTCCGAATCCCATTCCCAGCGATACATTGAGCTGGAAACGCGGATTTTTTGCTGAATTTGCTGAATTTTGACCATAACTCACCTCTCAGTCTTCATAATTGCCTCTTGACAAAGCAATATCGTTCTTGTAAACTAATGTTACCGTTCACGTGAACGGTAACATTATAACTAAACTTCAACCCTATGCCTACCTCTCGCCCCACCATTCGTGATGTTGCTCGTAAGGCTGGTGTTTCGCACCAAACCGTTTCGCGCGTCATCAACGGGAAAGAGGATGTTTCCGCCGAGACTCGTTCGCTAGTGGAAGCCGCCATTGAGCAGATGGGATACTACCCAAGCGCAATTGCCCGCTCCATGGCACGCGGTCAGACTCACACTTTGGCTTGCATCTCCCCCAATTTAACCGACTATACCTTTGCAAGCGTCATCGAAGGCGCTGAAACCGAAGCAAGACAACATGAATATTTTATGTTGTCCTCTTCTGCAACTGACCCTGAAGCCTTTAGTGCTCTTGTAAATGAATTGGTGAGTCACCGTCGCGTAGATGGATTGATTGTGATTAACCCATATTCAGATCAACGCTTTGAACATATCCCTGAAAACTTCCCTGTTGTTTTTGTAGGTGCTCGTTCTCATGAAAAGACCATTTCATCTGTTTGTCTTGATGATGAGAAAGTCGCCTATGAAGCAACTCGTCATTTAATTTCCCTCGGCCATACAGATATTGCATTGGTCACTGGGCCAATGGAAGAAGATTGTTCCCAAGATCGTACGGAAGGGTATCGCCGTGCGCTAGAAGAAGCTGGTATTCCCTTTGATGCAACCAAAGTCATCGAGGGAGATTGGTCTGCCACTTCTGGACAAAGTGCCTTACTTTCTTTCGTGGAGCAGGGACGAGTTCCAACCGCTGTATTTGCACAAAACGACCGCATGGCCATGGGCGTGTTGCACGCCGCTCGAGATGTGAATATCAAAGTCCCATCTCAATTGGCCGTTATTGGTGTCGATGATATGCCCTTGTCCTCTTATTTCGATCCACCGCTTACCACCATGCAACAAGATATGCCTCGCATTGGGCGGGAAGCCACGCGCATGTTATTAGACATCATAGACAAAAAGAGCACTGATCTGCGTGAAGTGAAATTATCTGCGCAGTTGGTCGTACGACAATCAACCTTTAGCAAAGGAGGTGGTTAATAGCTCAAAGTCCATCAACGATACATCCTATTTTTGCAAGTCTATCGCTCTTAAATACTCAAGGAGAAGAATAAATGAAGAATAGTTTGCTTTTGAAGGCCCTCAGCCTTCTCGTTGTTGCCTCTTTCGTTTTAGCTGCATGCGGTACCCCTGCAGCCACACAGGCCCCAGCTGCCACTGAAGCAGCCGTGACAGAAGCCCCTGCCACCGCAGCCGCTACTGATGCTCCTGCAGCTGACGTTGCTCTTCGCTGGCGCACTCGCCCAGACAATCAAGAAGAAATTGATGTTTACAGCAAAATCAGCACCGAACTTGATGGTGAACTCGATGGCATTTCCTTAACTTACGAACCAGGTGGTTCCGAAGGCGCCAACTATCAAGACCAACTCCGCACTGAAATTGCCGCAGGAACAGCTCCTGACGTCTTCTGGATTCCTGGAAGCGATGTTGCTGATTTCGCAACCCGTGGTTTGATCTTGAACGTCTCCGATATGGCTAGCAAGACCGATGGCTTCAGCGTTGATGATTTCTATGCTGGCCCCATGTACCACCTGACCTACAATCCTGACACCAATGCAACTGGTGCAACCTCTGGCGCTTTGTGGGGTCTTCCCCGCGATGTGTCCACCTTTGCCTTGTACCTCAACCTTGACTTGATCAACGAAGCCGGCGCTCCCGATCCTCGTGAACTCGCCAAGGAAGGCAAATGGGATTGGAACGCATTCCTCGATGTAGCCCAGAAGACTCGCGCTCTCAGCTCCGACACCTATGGTTATGGTGCTAGCGCTTGGTGGGGTCCTTACGGCGTTTGGTTGAATGCTTCTGGTGGTGGCTTCTTCAATGCTGATCGCACTGCTTGTGCCCTCAACACTCCTGAGTCCCTCGCTGGTCTCGATTTCCAACGCTCCCTCTATCAAGACTATGATGTCGCTACACCTTACGGTGAACATCCTGAGCCGACCTTCCGCGCTGGCAAAGTTGCCATGTTCCAGAACGGTCGCTGGGCTACCCCTGGTGTTCGCACTGTAGACTTCAACTGGGATGTAGTTCAACTCCCCAACGGCCCCAAGGGAACTCCTGGTAACTGGTTGTTCTGGGGTGCTTATGTAGTCAACGCCAAGACCGAACACCCAGCAGAAGCTTGGGCCCTCGTACAGGCTTTGACCACCGCTCAGACTCAAGGCAAGATCGCAGCCCTTGGTGCAAACATCCCCAGCCGTGTAAGCCAGGAAGCGCTTGATTCCTTCCTCACCTTCACACCTCCTGCCAACAATCAAGCTTTCTTGAATGGCATTGCTGCTGATGCAAACCCAACTGCTGAAGGTCCATTGTGGGCTGGTTCATGGCCTGACTTTGACAAGATTACCGGTCCCGCCATCCAAGGCGTATTGACTGGTGCAACCAGTGTCGAAGATTATGGCAAGACCATCTGTGATGAGGCTAACAAAGCTTTCACCAAGTAGTTGATCGTTAAAACGAAAAGGGGCAGGCAAAATAAATTACCTGCCCCCCGATAACCAGTAGAGGCGGTCCTTCATGATCGTCAGGCAGAAACTGAATTTCCTCGGGGTCGCCTCTACTGCGCCCAAGTATACATAAAAAAATCCCCAAGTTACAAAACCCGTTTGTAATTTTGTGATTTTTTTATTCCCATCCTTTAAGACCTGCTCCATGGAGATGAGACTATGACGACTCATTCACAGGTAGATTCCCAAACGAATCTTGTCTTGCGCGTTCATTTTTTCTGGCGAATCATATTTGCTTTAATCGTAATTGTTGGTACAGCCATCGCATGGACAGGTCCGCTAGCAAGCTTTGCGCTTTGGCAAAAATTATTAATTTCATTTGCCGCACTGACTGCTTCTGTCTTTAGCATTATAGGAGCCGTTCAAATTTCTCGCCGCAATCATAGCGGAAGAATGATCTCGCTGGTTTTAGATTATCTTGCTTTTGTAGCTTGTGCTGTATTCGTTCTGCACACTGGTGAAGTCTTTATTGGAATCGATGCACTGGGTGAAACCTTTGGTAGCGGGCTTCCCTACCTTGGAATTTCGGTTGCAGGATATTTCCTCAGTACTCTCGATGATTATTTCCCACAGAAGAAACAAAGTTCAGAAACAAATCTAAAAACTGTTGGACGTTGGGTAATGTTGGCTGGCTTTGTTTTATTCCTTTGGCAAGTGGGAGCCATCAACGGCATCATTTACTTCCTCGGAAAGCTCGCTCAACCAACTGGAATTGTCGCTGTCTTAGGAATTGCTGTCTTTGGCATCTCTCTTTGGTCAATGACACGTGAGAAAGTCTCGCAGGCTTTGCATGCCAAGACCAATGATGAACAAATCATCAACGGGTGGTTATTCCTTTCTCCTAATTTGCTCGGCTTTTTGATATTTTTTGCAGGCCCATTAATTCTTTCCTTTTATTTTTCATTTACAGATTCAGATGCGTTCAACACACCGCACTGGATTGGCTTTGCCAATTACGCAAAAATTTTAAATATTCGTTTTGCATTATTGTCCTCGCCAGACCAACTTGCAAGAGATGTGATTGACATCAAAGTATATGATGAAGTTGGGCGCTTCATCTTTGGAAACAGCGGAATTTTATTTGCCGCCGCTGACAAATTCTTCTGGCTCGCGCTTCGCAACACCTTGACCTATGTACTGTTCGCTGTACCATTGAGCGTAATCCCCGCTTTAGTATTGTCGAATGTTTTGAATAGCAAGTTGCCTGGTATGAAGTTTTATCGTGCCATCTATTTCATGCCAAGTATCGCGGCAGTGGTTGGGATTTCCCTTGTTTGGCAGTGGTTGTATAACGCCACCATTGGATATATCAATTACTTTATTACGCTGGGAATTGAATTCTGGAATAATCTTTTCCATCTCGCCATCGTTGACCCCAAGATTCAATGGGTTTCAGATCAAAAAACTGCTTTATTTGCCGTGATTTTGATTGCAGCATGGCAAACGATGGGCTTTAACACGGTCTTATTCCTGGCTGGGTTGCAAAACATTCCAGGTGAGTTGTATGAGGCCGCCACCGTAGACGGCGCAGGTGCATGGGACAAATTCTGGGGCATCACTTTACCCATGTTGGCCCCCACTACTTTTTATGTAGTATCCACTACCACCATTCAAGCCATGCAGGTCTTTGAACAAGTCTTTATTTTGATGAATCCACCAGAGGGCCCCAATAACTCGACCATTACTCTGGTGCTGTACTTGTATCGCAGCGGCTTTCAAAACTTCCAACAAGGCTATGCCTCTGCCATTGCGTGGATTTTATTCATCGTCATCTTTGGCCTCACGCTGATTCAATTCCAACGCCAACGCCAATCCAGCATTTACGAAAGCTAAACAGGAGCCTCTCATGAAAATTCAATCCTATCGCTTTCTTCGCTTTTTGAATAATTTCATCATTTACTTTGTGCTAACTGCATTTGCACTCGTGATGCTCTTTCCTTTTCTGTACATGCTAGCCACCTCATTCAAGATTCCTTCTGATACGTTTCGGTATCCGCCCAAAATGTTGCCACACGACCCTGTGACAATGCAAGTACAAGGATATGACGATCCACTGCCAATGTATTATGTAGAAGTAGATGGAAAGCAGACTCAATACGCCCTCGCTCAAAGCAACATCAAAGTCGGAACCTATGCTCCAGCAGACAATCTTTCTTCCACTGTAGAACGATATCTGACAGAAGTTAAACCAACAGGTGGAGCCATTAATCCACAAAAAATTACGGTGAATGGCAAAGAAGAAAAGCTTTTTGATGTAGAAGTAGATGGAAAAGTCATTCCTATGATTCTTATCAGCCAGACAACGGTTGGTGAGTTCATTGACCCTCAAAACCCTGAAAACAAAATCTTTCAAAATGTACGTCTAAGCGAACCTGTTGAAAAAATCAGTGGCCATCCTGAAAACTACCAACAGGTTATTGAATTGAATAACATGAATCGCGCTCTCACCAACACAACGCTCGTAACCGTCTTGGTGGTGGTAGGTCAACTGATTACTTCAGTTGTCGGTGGCTACGCTTTTGCGCGTTTGAAGTTCCCTGGGCGTGACACGGTTTTCGTCTTTTATTTGGGAACCATCATGATTCCATTCGTGATGTTAATTGTGCCGCTATATCAACTGATGGTGGCAATTGGCTGGACCAATCGACTCGCCGCCCTCATCATTCCGTGGATCTTCACCGCCTATGGGACATTCCTGATGCGCCAGCATTTCATCACCTTTCCCAAAGAAATTGAAGAGGCGGCATTATTAGATGGAGCTTCCCGCTTCCAAATCCTGACTCAAATTTTGATTCCTGCCAGTGTGCCTGCTTTAGCAACCCAAGCAA
>JAXLVT010000046.1:0-20448 GCA_046328925.1 Anaerolineales bacterium | reverse complement strand
ATCAAAGATGAGCACAACAAACAGGTTTGCCACAGGACCAGTTAAGCTTGAATTAAAATATCCATTTTCATCAACTTGTACAGAGATCGAGGTGACATATTCGGCTGTATCCCAACAGGAATTATGGCCTGTTCTCCGATAGATAACTAGCTTCAAATGTTGGGATGGGGAAAAGCTTTTGAGAGTTAATGACGAATGCTCTAGGGAGACGAAACATTCTCCGCAGGGTTGATCTGGGCCACCAGGTCCGCCTTGACCTGCCCATGCCAATTGGTCGAGGATTCCATTGGGAGCAGATTCATTGGAAGATGGGATCGTAATCTCTACAGGGCCATTCCTTTTCACTGCTGTGGCTGGTTGAGGTGGATTAACAATCGTATTGCTTGAGTTTGTAGTTGATCCACCGCCGTTCCCTCCTATATTGGAGGTGCATCCCACCAGATATATCAATACCAGATTCAACATAAACCATTTTTTCATAACGACCCTCCACCTTTTATGAATTGAATACGCTTCTCAATTTCTGATAATCGTTCACTGGAGATAGCTTTCTCCAGGTCTTTTTTGCGTAGAAGAGCATCTTGATAATATTTAAGCGCCAGGTCATAGTTCTTCAAGGAGAAATAGGCATCTCCTGCTCCCACCAGGCACTGGACCTTCAAACTGGGATTGACTGTAAGTTCCTGAGCAGTTAGAAATGCCTTTGCACTATCTTCAAAGCGTTGCTCTTGAAATGCGATATGTGCAAGCCCGGAATAGGATAGAGCTGCATACTCTTTGATTCTCTTATTCCCACTTTTTTGATATTCATCAATGACTTTTTGATAGTAGCCCTTTGCTTCACTGAGGTGGGAAGTTTCTCCCGTTTTAGCGAAATAGGATAGATGAATTTGTGCTTTGCTATAGTTGACTTTTGTGTTGACATCCGCAGTCTCTGGAATGTAGTCTGCTTGGGAGGCTAGGTCGAGATTTTTAATCGCCTGTTCAAGCGCAGAAGTGTCGATCAGGGTTCCGTCTTTCTTGAGATATGCCTCTGCTGTAGCGGCCAGACTCTCCACCCCAGCCAGCCCGAGATAGGCGCGCACATAGCGGCCTTTTCCGTTTTGTGCGGCAAGGCTCAGTGCCGTATTGAACTGTTCTCTGGCTAACTCAATGGACTGATGGACTCCATCGAGATCCTTGGCAACCAACAGGACCCGTGCGTGGCGGAGTTCCATGTTGCCTTGTAATAAGTGAATTACTTCCAATCCGTTGGGGTCGCTCCACAGAGCTGGGTCGCTGGCTTGTTCGAGATAGGCTTGTGCGTGCGAGAAGTCTTCGCCAACGTAGGCGCCGAGGAAGTTGATGAGGGAAGCAAAGATTTGTAGACGGTCACGCAATTCTTTGTTTTGTGCCAGCAAATCTGCCCCGCTGACCGTATCTCCTGTCAGGCGAAAGGAGCCGAGAGATAATTCGCCCATCATTGAATCGGAGATTAATTCTTGCGCTTCACCGAAGTTGGTGGGGGAGATATACACCTTGAGACTGACAATGGGGTCGCCGTACTCATCTTTTGTGACGACCCCATAAATCACAATCTGTCCGTTGACTTTTTCTGAGAGGGTTTCAGCCTCGTGATTTAACTGTCTTTCTGTAACGGCCTGGAAGGGCGGCACTTTGTCAGAAGGCCCTAGAATGGTAATGCTGGAATTCAACCCCTTTTCTTCAAACGATTGTTTGGCTCCATCTGTAAAAATTTGCGCGATGTTCCAACCCAAATCACTGTTCATATATCCCCATGGTTTTTCTTCAAGGAAAGGGACGATGAATACGTTCAACTGTCCGCTGGCGATAGCTCGGTCATAGCGAAAGTAAGCATGATACAAACCAAAAAGAAGTACCCCAATCCCAACGATTAACACCACCGCAAACAGGACTAATTGTTTTGGGTCGAAGGTCTGTGTGAAGAATTGGAAAATGTTCTTGGTCTCAACCTTATTATGATCACCAGCAATGATTGTGGTGTCAGTGGCATTGCCCTGCACTTGAACCTTGGGAGAGGCAGGGGCGACATTTTCTTTCTTGGTGCGGCGTGGCTTTTTAGGGGAGTCGGGTTTATGTTCTGGCATGATGAATCACTGATTTATTTTTCTATTTATTGGATGGGACAAATAAAATATGGGTCAACTTCATCTCCACCTTCAGCTACCCAACCTGTGGTCCCGTTGACATCGATCTTCCACCACGTAAATTGGTCAGCACATTTTGGTCCGCCAATGACGTTGAAGGAAGAGCCTGTCTCGAGCTTTAGAATTTCATGACTGCCAAGTTGTGGCTTGGAGCGCACGGTTAAACGGTCTTGTTGAGTACACACGTAAGCGGAACTTCCAGTTTGCACCCGTTGCGGCGGAGCACCTGGGCAGGTTGGTTCATCTAATATGCATTTAGTTTCCAGCTTGGTGGATCCAGGAACAATCACATGTCCTGTATCCGCATCGATGACTGTGTTCACGTATAAGTTGTCATCTGTTGCCCCACTCAACGGAAGGGTGATGGAGCCGTTTGCATCCACTTGTATTTGGGCAATGGTGACGAATTCACCAACGCCAAAGCCGCAGGAATTTGACCCTCCGACTCGGCGATAGAAGATCAAGGTCAGGTTTTGAGATGGATCAAATCCATAGGCAGTAATTACATTGTCGTGTGTGTATACATCACACTGGTTGCAATCACGTTCTGTCAGGCCACCTCCACCTACGAACCAAGATAATTGTTCGAGGACACCATCGGGTGCAGTTTGTTTTCCGCTTGGGATGAAAATTTCATTGCTATTGTTAGATGTCGGGATGGGAGGATAGGTGACTATGGGGTTGACGGGTTCTACGGGGGCGACCATCCCACCTGATGTGTCGGGATTCGGGGCAGGCACCCCACAAGCGCTTAACCAAGCCAACGTAATTCCCACAAGGAACAATGCATTCTTTTTCATGTGTACTCCCAATGCTCAGGTTAAGTCTTTCTTTGTTTTTCAGGCATCATACACCCATCCTCCTGCATTCTAGTAGTGATAAATGACCTGAATTCCTGTTTTTTTTATGTGTAACGAGTTGGGAGTTGATTCGTTTTATTTTCTCACTGGCTGAATTTAATCCCTACAATAAAGCCGCCTGCCAAAGAGACTGCCAAGATTCCTAGAATGACATTGGCATCCCAATGGATTTTGAAGGCAATGCCCAGCCCAATCAAGATGGCTGCAATCACGGGAAAGGCACATCCAAATGCAGAAGCTACGTCATTTCCTGGTGGGTTGCTTGAATTGTTATTGCTATTGGATGAGGAGGAATTCTTCAAAGCAGATTCTACTTTGGCCTGCTGTTCTTTTAACAACCGCGCTTCCAGTTGACCGAGTTCCTGGTCTTTCTGTTTCAGGTCGCTTTCTTCTTTGGTCAGCTTATCGATCTCGGCTTGCACCTTTTTGATCTCTTCCACATTTCCACGTTTTTCCCGCAATATTTTTAGTTCTTGTGGAATGGCTCTTAATCGGGTGGTGATGTTGCGACGTTCATTGCGAACAGTTGACAGGGTAGGAGGCGGAGCGGTTTGTGCATAGGTCTTGACCGCAGGCTCGGCCTTCGAGTCAGTTTCTGGAGTGATAACGGGAGTTTCCTCCGCTACAATATGTCCCCTTTGTAAACGGGCTTCGTGAGTCTTTGGATCAATTTGTAAGCGTACCAACGTGCCGCAGTGTGGACAGCGATACCATTCCACGGCTTTGATGGGAATCATCTTTTTACAGGCGGGACAGGCTAGGGTCATTGACTCCTTCATTGGGTCCTCCTTTTACATGCCATTGAAGTCTTGAGAATGTAAATATTCTACAATACCCGCTTGTAAACTTTCTTCTTAACTCTCTGTGACCTTTGACCTTATTTTATTTACGATGCTTCCCCTGCCATGTGACCCACAGGAAGTACAGCCCCAGCCCCGTTGGGACCAGAGCCGCGACTCCGCAGACCCCGATGAACAAGATCATATCCCCAAATGCCGCCATGCCTCCAGCGGCTGTTACAGGATCCATATACAGGTCATTGACATAGACCGCTGCATTGGCTAGCAGACATGCCATCACATACCCGCCGAGCACCAACCCGATTTTGAACCAACCGTTTAACTTTGCCATTGTGTGCCTCCTATCTTTCCCGTACTTGACCAAATCTTTGCATACAGAAATGGTACCGAGAAAGCGGACCTTTGCCAAGCATGACCTTGGTCCTTGTGCATGGACCTGAGACTCGGCTTGGCTTTGCATGTATAATAGCCGCCATGCCTGTCCAGTGGATTGAACATAAAGGGAAGAGACTTCTATTAATCGATGCGTCGAACTTGGGCAATGACCACGCTGCATTGACCGATCTTCTGCAAAGCTTGGTGACTTTGTTGAAGAAAGAACCGAAGGACTCCGTACGGGCCATCGCGGATTTACGCAAGACTCACCTCAGCAACAATGCCCTCATGATTCTGATGCGCCATGCCCCCTTGGCCGCTCCGTATTTTCAAAAGAGCGCCTTGGTGATTGAAGCCAATAACAACGCCCGCAACATCGTCCTTGACTCATTCAAGGTTGTCATCAAAGTCCTGCCCACCCGCTTCGTTGACCTGGAGGAAGCCAAAGACTGGCTCGTCCTCGAGACCCCGCAACCCGCAACCTCAAACTAACCTTTATTACCCCTCGTCCAGAAAACTCCCAAAACGTGTTGACCCCTCCAACCTTCGCGCTAGCATCCCGTAGGGACCCCTAAAGGGGACGTGTGCCCGATAGGGTAGGCTATTTAATATTTTCACCTATCACTCTAAGTTGACCCTAAACCTCTCGTCCAGAAAACTCCCAAAGCCAATCCTCCCCCAAATACGACGGTAATTCTGTCGTATTTGGGGGAGGTGACCGAAGGTCGGAGGGGGCGGTAGATGTCCAAAGGACAGAGGGGGTGAATTACTTCACCACCACATTCTTCGCCAAGGTCTTAAATCGCTCCCCATTGACCTGGACCACCGTAATCGTCACGTGACCCGTCTTGCTCGTCTTCACATCCCGCACCGTCCCAGACTTGCCCGCATGCACCCCGCTGACCACTTGACACTGTGCCCCCTCCACCACTTGACCTTGCGCTGTCTCTTTCATGGCTGTCTCCTTTTCTCTTATTGAAATCTACTGATAAAACAAAGAGTACCGATCCTTACTTCCATACTTTCTTGGTTTGACTTTTCACCCTATTTAGTTTCTTATAGCCTTTTTGTTTATTCAACCGATTGGCATTGGGATCATGTTGAAACAAGTGACGTAAAAGCCCTTCCAGTTCTTCAATTTCACTTTCGTGCACGTTATCCCATACTTCATAAGCGGAATAATGCGTCCACAAATCTTGTTTCGACTGTGCATGTTTTTCGAGCCTGCCTCGAATTCCTGACTGTTCCCCGCGTGCCATGCCGATATAGACCAATTCATAAGTCTTATCTTTTTTGCTGTATTGATATAAAGCATAAATCCCTCTGGTTTTGCGAGGGACTCGGGCTATATTCTCTTTAAGTTCGTACGCAAGGAAGTTCTTGATAAAGCGTAATTCACTGTAGGGCATGGCTTGGATGATTCCTTATTACTTATGTTCGGCTTTGACAGATTTCATCATGTTTATCTAATGTAGATTTTCAATAAACAATTTCGTTAGATCCTCAACACGTTTATCTATCCAAGATAGTTCTTCGTAAATCCAATATATTTGAATTTGTATGGGATCGATACTTTGACTTTTCTACAACCACTTCATGGGGAACCTTAGCAACATAGTCAATTGAAAAATCTTCATTGTAGATAACGCCAATCAAATAATGGAACGGCTTGCTCTCCAGATTTCGTATGCTGCCCAATTGTGTAGATTGATTGTGAGATGTGCGCCTTCTACCTTTAATTTGAACCTTGTTCTCAGCCCCATCAAATGCGTCAAAGCCAGCACTAGACTTGCCTACAAGAGATAGTTTGAGTGTGGATGAAACCAGCCATTCCGTATAATCCGCGACAGGGTTGTTAGAAGAGCGAATGATTTTTCTGTTCCTGAGTTCTTCGATCAATGCAGCATGAGTTAACAACAGGTCGCGAACATCCATTGTTTGAAGATTTAGTCTTTCGTGGATATTTTGAACGTTCTGATTCATTTTTCACCACCGAGTTTCTTCCCACGCGGACCCGCCTCCAGCGATTGGACATCTTCCCTTATTTGCCATAATTCATCCTTCATCATTTCGCATTCATCCTTGCTCTTGACTTACCAACTCCCCGCGGAACGCCTTCGCCAGCAGGGACGGGGTCAGCCGCTCGACATGCTCGGACGCGGACGTGTAGCGGGCTTCGAGACGTTCGGCATAAGCAAATAGGCTTTCGACGTGCCTCACGATTTCGACTTGTTCATCAAGTGCTGACGTTTTCAAAATTGGCAAGCATGTATTATCCAATGGTAAAATACTCCTCGAAGGTGTAGCTTAACGGCAGAGCTCCCCCGTTCTATTCAGCGCTTAATAACCTTTTATTGAGCATTGAATAAAACGGGGGGTGTGGGTTCAAATCCCGCCACCTTCACTTTGTATTTAAGCATAATTTTCTTTCAAAATTCCTTCTTGTAAAAACAAAGTTTCAATTTCGTCAGTCCTAGCGGGTTCAGGAAATTCGAGTGTGCGTAATAGCCGAGCAATTTGGTTGTTTCGTGCAAGTCGATCTTTTTTTAGACTGTTTTTTGCTTTCCCTACATTACTCGAAGACCATTTTTTTGCTCTCTTGATTAACTCATTTTCAGCGTTTTCACTTACAACCAATTCGGCATCTATTGTAGAAACTAATTTAATAATTACATCTCCAAAACCTACTACGCCTCGCAGGGATAACTTAATTGGTTCGCCGACAACAAGTGGAAAATGTTGAGGGATTTCGTAGACATTTAAATCCTGTGGATTGGCAATGTTAGAGAAGATGGCATAATTATCATAAGCCCATTGATTTGCTATTCCCCTGCCATGAGCAAGAGAATTTCGGCACTCTTTGAAAAACCTATAGCAAATCAGTAAATTCTCAAGCTGAGGGAGGGAGTTTTTATTGTGATTTCGAAGTGGAGGATAAAAAGCGTTTTCAAGTAGAGTTGATTTGTGGGATGTAATTCTACTAATTGCTGCACTAACTCCTATCGGACTCCCGTTTCTAGCGATGCCCGAAGGTCGCTGGAGATTTTTGCTCGTATTATCATCAAAATCAAGAATCGGTTGAATAGAAGCTACACAACCTTCATAAATGGAAATGAGGTTGATAAGCAAAAATTTGGCAAATTGTTCCTGTTGCGCCTCCCAGGATTTTTCGAATATGGCTCTTTTTAGGTTTACTCCGTGAATGCCGCTGCCCCAATCGAATCGGTCTAAAAGATTTTGTTGAGTAATGTTTTCGAGTCCAACTTCATTGACAAACCCCTTAACTTGCCAACGGAAATTCCATATAGCTGAAGCTGTTGGCCAAACAAAATCATACAGGTCTGTTACCTGCTCAATAACATCATTAGAAGCCGAAAAATAAAGTTTCTTCATGGCTTGTTCTTCTCATCTCCTGTATTTTGACTCACCAACTCCCTGCGGAACACCTTGCCAGCAGGGACGGGGTCAGCCGCTCGACATGCTCGGACGCGGACGTATAGCGGGCTTCGAGACGCTTGGCACTGGTAAGTAGTTTGTCTTTCACTCCAAAATTACCTCTGCTCAAACATCATGATTGTGCCATCTGGAAACACTGATACTCTGGATCCATTCCTGCGTGAATATCTATCGATCACCTGACTACTTAGGAGGTTTTGGCTAAAAGGCTCATCCGTGAACAATGACCGATAAATATCTCTTCTCACTCCTTGAAATACTCTTATTTTGCTACTTTTTTCTCTCAAGACAATATTTGATTTTCTCGAAGATAGTTTTTTGTACCTTTTCGAGCCTTCGGGAAACCAATCACTAAACCATCTTCCAAGAAAAACATCGCCATCAATTGTGATAGATGAGAGGAACTCTGTTTGAGATTTCTCTTCCATGATTATCTGATAAATTGCATTTCTGTCATCTAAATATTTTAGTGTGAAGCGATTTAGCTTATTCGCGCTTTCTGGTAAGCCAATATATTGCAGTACTCGACAATAGTGCTTAAGTCGGTAATATCTGTCATCACCTCGTTTGTAAAGGTTTTGGAAGGAACTCTTGTCGGGGTCAGCTAGGATAATTCTTGGAGAACCATTGTTCCATCCGACATAAGACGATACGATTAATTCAATGTCAAAGTGCTCTCCGTTATTATGGTGAGCTTCCTTTTTTGAAATTCCATCGACAATTTGTGATCTCTGTCTTTCTGGAGAACTGGTTCCTTTTGCTTCCAGTATGCATTGGAGACCATTCCCTTCTCCGCGATAGTCAAATCGTTTTCCTGTTCCAGGCAAGCTACCTAGTTGATCCCATGGAATACTCAAATGCTTCTGAGCTATCAAACACATAAATGCAATTCCGATTTCTTGACTTCTTGCTGTTTTCAAGTCAGAGTCGTAATCGCCTCGAAATGTTAGATGATCTCCTTCAAGGTCTAATATATTTGCATAAAGCAGGGAAAATTGAGCTGCCTGATCATAGTTATTGGCGGGAATGGCAACCGTCTTGTTTCCAATCGCATGAAGTAATTGCCTTGGCGTAAAAGTAAAACCTGTTTGTGCCAAAGGCAATAAACCAGCATATGCATGATTGTGCGGAAGTGGATTTTCAGGGGAAATCTGTACTTGAATAGTATGTTGTCTGTCTAGTAAGTGATCAAGTTCATTTTGATTTGCGAACATTTTTCCCGCCCTTTTTACCTTTAGATAGTTTAACAACTTGAGTTTCTACATTCTGAGCTGTTATTTTCTCCAACAACTTCTCCGCAGACTCATCATTGACATTCTGCTCCACCAACTCCCCGCGGAACGCCTTCGCCAGCAGGGACGGCGTCAGCCGCTCGACATGCTCACTCGTAGACAGGTAACGGGCCTCGAGATTCTCGGCATATGCAAACAGCTTTTCTACGCGCCGCACGATTTCGGCTTGTTCTTCAAGGGGCGGAAGAATAACAGGAATACTTTTTATATCGCCACCAGCAATTCCATGCTGACCAGCAGTAGATTTGATACGACCTTCAACAAATTTTCTGGCTGTTTGAGTTGCAAAATACATCTCAAGATATTCAGGAAGAACAATATCGTGGTTAACTTTTACTCGAATCAATTTGTCAGGATAGATTGTTGGCTTTGGAAGTTCTCTGACTCTTCCACACGCGCCAACTAATTCTGCATTTCCGTTATATCGGGTAAATAACAAGTCGCCCTTTTCCAAGAAATACCCTTTGACCTTATCCTCGTCAATATCTGGAACAAAGCGCGGTTCATCAAGATTTACAGACATTGGTCTCACTGCACTGATTCTGAGTATTGGAATACCAGGCGGTTCGATAGCAGGTCTGCCATAAAAGAAACCATTTTTCAACGATTGCATAATTTCTTTAAAATCAATCCATCTCCATCCCTCTGGCAACTGACCTTGTCCAATTCCGAATTCATCATTCTGAATTCCTAATTTTCCTTCTATCGCCGCCGCGAGCACGGACTGGCGGAAGCGTTTGAGAATCTGCGGGACGCGCTCCAGGTGGGTCTGGCACGAGTCCACGCGGGCGAGCAGGGAATCGAGTTTTTCGGCAATGCGTTTTTGTTCGTCCAGCGGGGCGACAGAAACAACAACATTGCTCAATCCCTCCCTTGTTATTTGTGGTTGTGCAGAACCCGAAATGACATCATCAAAACCACGATTTTTCAGAAAATAATAAAGGTAACGCTGACTACAAACACCTTCAAGTAAATCATCTAAAGCCATTGCATTCCCGTTTATGTACGAGAATGGTTTTGAGATATGCAAGTTGCCACATGTAGCACCACGACAAGTAATCATCAAAGTGGGCTTTTCATGTGTGTATTCAGAATAAAAGCCTATGATTCCATTTGCCCCATAAACTGTGTAGCCAGTTGGAGTAAGGTCTTTTGTTGAAATAGTTTTCCATTGTCTAGGTCTGCATAGTTCATTCAATGGAACATCAACCCAATTTTCAGGCAACTCACTCATCTTTTCCCACCTCATCGCCCAGTTCAATCAAGATACTGCGCAGGTCAGCCATTGCGGCTTCGAGTTCGCCCAACGCTTCCTCTGCCAGCGCTTCGGGTTCGGGCAGATCTTTGGCGGCGGTTTCCGAATCATCTTTCAGCCAGGCAATATCTAAATTGTCGCCGCGCTCCGCCACCCAGTCCCGTGTGAAGCGGCGGAAGCGTCCTTCTTCGCCAGTATCCTTGCGCTTCTTCAAGTTCTCGCCCAGCGCGTTATCGCCGAACGCCTTTTCAAAATCCGCAAAGTACGCACGCGTAAACTCGGTGCGCTTGCCAAAACTCGGCATGTTGGCGCGCAGATCATACACCCACACTTCCTTCGTATTGCCCTTGTCTGTTGTGCCGCGCGTAAAGAACAGTACGTTGGTCTTCACGCCCTGCGCGTAAAAAATACCCGTCGGCAGGCGCAGGATGGTATGCAGGTTGCACTTGTCCATCAAGTCTGCGCGGATTTGCCTGCCCGTGTTCGCCTCGAACAGGACGTTATCGGGCAGCACCACCGCGGCACGTCCGCCCGCTTTCAGCCCGCGATAGATGTGCTGAAGGAAGGCAAACTGCTTGTTGCTGATAGGAGAGGTGAAATCGTCGCGCGTGGGCAAGCCGCCGCCCTTCTTCGTCCCAAACGGAGGGTTGGTGAGGATGAGCGTGGCTTTGGGCAGGGCAACGCCATCGGGCGAGAGCGTGTCTCCATAACGGATGCCCGCCGCGGCGGGGTCTGAATCGAGTCCGTGCAGCATCAGGTTCATCAACGCCAGACGGTGCGTATCCTGCACGAACTCCATGCCATAGAACGTATTACGATGGATTTTGCGCTGTTGGGATTCCGTCCACGCATCGGGATCGCTGTGCTCGCGGATATAGCGATGGGCGGCGATCAGGAATCCGCCCGTGCCTGCCGCAGGGTCTTGAATGATATCCTCCAGCGACGGCTTCATCACTTCGACCATGCTGTCGATCAGCGGGCGCGGCGTGAAATATTGTCCCGCCCCCGATTTCTTCTCGTTGGCATTCTTCTCCAGCAAACCTTCATACAGGTCGCCCATGCCTTCGCGGCGGGCGTTGTACCAATCCAGTTTGTCGATCTCCGTCACCAAAATCGAAAGCGTGGTGGGCTTCTTGATGAACGAGCTGGCGTTGGCGAAAATCTCACGCACCAACAACGAACCATTGCTGCCCAAATGGATCAACAGCAGTTTATAAAATCCCAGCCGTTCAGGCGCGCTCTTCGCTTCAAGGTCACTCCAGCGATACCCTTCAGGCAACTGCTTCTCGGTATTTGTCTCCTTCGCCATTTTCAGGAACAGCAAATAGGTCAACTCGGTGACGTACTGGTGATACGTCACGCCGTCGTCTTTCAACACGTTGCACAAATTCCACAATTTCGCGACGATGTCTTGGGTTACATTTTGGTTAGGAAGGGTCAAGGTAGGTTCCTTTTTTAATTAAACACTTAGGACAAGAAGGTTTCTAAGGGAAAACAAGTTCTTAAAACCTTTGTGTACTCCATGTCCTTTGTGTTTAGCGGTTTTCAGATTTCCCAAGCAATTCGTTGAATGTCTCCAGCGTATCCGTCAATTGTCCATCGAACATTTATCAAGCCGTGCAAATCCGCCATCTCGGCGGAAGATAAAATCGGGGTCATCTAGCGCCTCGCGATCAACGATCACATTGGCTTTCGTCTGTGCTGCAATCTTTTGCAGCCACTGTTTCTGCGGAGTCGTCCACTGCTTTGCTGCCAGCATTTGCTGATACGCCCATTCCACACGCTGTTCATACGGAACCAACGGGTCACCCGTGGCAATATGCCGAATAAACCCAACGATATGCGCCGCAATTTCCTGGTTGGTCATATCACGCCATGCGATGGTGATATTCGTTTCACTAAACCCGCCAACTCTAACTTCACTGCCAGTTCACGTAATTGCTTGCGGGTCAACTCACGTGGACAGGTCAACACCGTTACCAAGGCAGGAAAGGCTATTTCGATTTTCCTCAATGAACTTTTAAAATTCATCCAGATAATCTTGCGGCTTCTTCCCTCACCATATCCATGCTCCGCAGATACAAACTCATCAGGATGTTCAGAGATCGACGTGGCTTTTGCGCACCTTCATGGCGGTCAAAATTTCACCTAATTGCTGATTATCGGTAAACCACTTTGCCACTTCATCAATGGGCATAGCTTTTTTAATTTTTGTACGAAACCATCAGGCGAAATACCTGCCAGTGTTTCAAAATCTTTTAGATGTCTCACTCATGTGTCGTTTCTTGCGTTGGTATTTTGCTAATAACTGGTCGCGTACCAATTCTCGTTCTTCTTCATTTTTTACCCGAATAATTTCATCTGTTGGCTGAAACTAATCTTTAGGGTTTACCACTACAGGTTGCATGGCGGTCATGTTTGTAGAGCGGCGTACAACCCTGCATCAAAAACACGGAAGGTTTCCTTTTCAATTTCGTACATAAACGTGTAACCCTTCCAAGCATCTGGTCAAACGCCAGAATACGGCTGTTCACACTGCGCAAGAAAACAAGGTTACAAATTTTCAGGTACATCAATACCTGTGGTCAGCAAGTCCACAGTTACGGCAATGTTTGGATTGCGCTCGTTCTTATATCGGCGGATGATCTCCAATGGTTTATCGGCGCTGCCCGTGATTTTGACGATGGCATCATCTTCCACGCTGCCATATTGATTCTTAAAACAACTAACAAATCCCTAATAAATCGGCATGGGCATCGTTGCTTTGGTTCAAAGTTTTCTGGCGGCTTTGTGGGTCAGAAGCTCTTTTTACCAGATAAGCACAAACTACCTTGTTGAATTCTTCGGTAATGACCTTGCGATTGAATTCGGTAATATTCAACTTAATTTCATCAGGAGCCTTGAAAATCTCCATTTCGTTTCGGCGCGGATAATACAACTTCACATCCTCACCTGTTTTCCATTTGATGCCAGTCTCAGAAAGTTTTGTTTTGATCTGGATTGGTGGTTCATGGTGATTAAAGATCCATCAATCACCGCTTCACGATAGCTATAAGTGTAAATAGTTTTTCAAATATTTCCGTTGTGCAGTGCAGGCGTGGCGGTCAAGCAATTTTCACCGCATCAAAATAATCGATTACGCGTCGATACTTTGAAATGTAATCCTCATATTTCACAGGATCAATTCTGTATCCGAGAGCTCGGTCGATTAAAGTATCCTCGATGGCATTCATCTACCACAATACAATCGTACTGATCACAGTCGGTGGTTTCTGGTTTCACTTGGATACAACACCGTTTTACCATCCCTTGAATGGTGGCAATCTGCACAGCGGTTTCGGTCTCTGGCGTTTTTCTCGTCCAATTCCATCACGCCGAAGATATTCGCAAAAGTCTGAATGGCGTCCATGCGCGTGTCTTTGAAGGCATTCGCTGCCTGTTTCGCCTAATGCTTCGCGATCTACTAAATAAAATTCGTTTGAAGCGTTGTGCTTTTAGCAAACGATAAATCAATGCGATGCAGGTCTTAGTCTTACCTGTACCCGTTGCCATTGCAATCAACATCTTACGGCTTCCATTCGCAATATTTTTCTCAACTTTATGAATGGCATCTTTTTGGTAGTTGCGCAACGGAAAGCCAAAATCCATTGGCTCAGTTTGTAACTGTTTGTCTGCTTTGGCTTCATCGCGCTAAGAGGCGTAGCCAGCCTTCGGGTGTATACCAATCATCCAGTACATGGCTCAAGTTATCAGGTCGGCGTAAATCTACAAACCAAATTCCGCTTTTTGTTTCAATTGAGGAAAACGCGGACGTCCATTGGTCGAAAATGCAAATGGAATTTTATGTTATCCCGTAACCTGGTGAAATTAAAATCATTCGCTAATGAAATGTCACGGCTGTATCTCTTTGCTTGTACCAAGGCTGCTGAAACATCAATGTTTTTGCGCTTGGCTTCACCACTGCCACAGGCATCAGGTCGATGAACAGCACATAATCGAAAGCGGGTCCACTGGCGGTGGGGTATTCAGCAATTGCCAAGTTTCTACCGCGTTCAGGACGTGTCCCTTTGTTGTAAGCGCAGGTTGATTGTGTCTGCTTCCCAACCTATATTACGTAATTGCTCATCAATCAGCCAACCGGAAGTCTGAGCCCTGCTGCATCAAATAAACCAGCTGACTGGCAGTCCTTGCTGCTCTGCGGTATTTATCAAAGTTGTGGCTCGTTTCCTTTTGGGAGACAGCTTGTTGCTCGTAGCATTTTCTTCCACTTTGGCATTGGCTTTATCTGCCTTTGCGGCTAGTTCTTCACGTTCTTTGAGCTTAGCTCTTCCAATTCATTTGCCTGATGGCTCCACCGAAAGCGTCTGCATCGAAATCTTCTTTAAAAACGTGCGCTGAAACCAAATCCCCAGTGCCAACTAATTTTTTAAAAACATTAGAGTGCAGTTACTTGAATCACCTTGAATGGCGTGACTCACTTTTCTTCCCAGCTCTACGTACCTCGCCGAATAACTGATGAATCTCCTGTGAAAATACGCCTTCATCCGCAATCGGCGCAATAACTCATATTGACTTTCTTCTTTTTCAATTTCATAAGTCCCCATCTTGGTAGCGACGTGCTTTGCTAACAACTCCCCAAACTGACGCATTTTGATGAGGCTGGTATTGGGATCGTCTACAAAATATTTTTCTGCAAGCGTGCCTAAACGGACAGGGCGAGCCATCACAGACTTGTAAGTGAGAAAAATTGGAGGAGGCGAAAGGTTTTACTTCATTAAACATGTGATAGGCTAATACTAAAAATCCTCATCATGGAAATTGCCCCATAATTTCTATAGTATACCCGACCCCTCAACCCAATTCCAGAACTGACGAGTTCCTAGAACCTATCAGTTCCATCTCTATTAATTCGACTTCGCATCCGTCTCGGTTTACTTCGTGTTCTTTTTTATCTGTTTGCGTTTTGAAGCAGAAGCCCGAGGCTTCTCAGTTTGGGTCATTGTCTGTCTTCTTATCTTCTTTTTCTTTCTTGTCTTTTTGACGTTGCTGCCATACAGAATAAATCCAGGGCAGGTTGAGGGCGGGGCCAAAAAAGACAGTATCGATAAGACCTTGACTTGTTGGGCTGTTCGACAAACAGTTGTCACCGAAATTCCGATTTCAGCGGTATCGAGCCCGCCCGAGAAGGCAATGGTGTATGTCCGAAGATGCGCGTGAGAGGTAATCACCCAAACCAGCGAACCCTTTTCATTCAGGGGCAATTCCAGCGATTGAGTCGTTGTCTCTGGGGCGATGCTAAAGTCTGGTATGGATTGTGATATCCGCATTTACATGTCTGGGGCTATCATTTTGAACTTGGACTGTGATGGCAGTAGATGCTTTTCACGTAGCAGTCGTTTTTCGGGAGTGACATTCCAGTTGAGATGACTACAAGGCATGGCATGAAAAAAACTGATGGTCTCGAACGCTGGCTTCATATTGCCCAAACAATGTTAAAACGCTTGGGCCAGACCAAGGATGAAAATAAAAAATACAAACTCCGCTGACTAGTCTCAACCACAGCACTTTGCGGGAGCTTCAACTTTGAGAGGCGCTGTACTCGGGTTGGGCGCAATCAGTTTGAGGAGGGGCATATCCAGAAAGTATGCTAACCACGCTACCAACTAGAATCCCACTAAGTACACATCAGCAACGAATTTTACCGGTGTGTATAAATAAACGATGGGTCTGCCGAAAGCGTATCCGATGCCCGGATGAATCCCAGAAAAAAGGTGCATAAATTCATTCAGAATGATTGCCCCGATATTCACCGTGCTTTCGAGCACAGGGAGCCCATCCGGCCAAGCCCGACAAATTGATTGTCACCCAGCATGCGAATTTGAATTCATACTTGCGAAAGAATCATTGAATGAGGCGATGAGTAAAACCACTCACAGCGCCTACTAGGATGTCAGCGATGAGAATGGCATTGACCAGCTTGAAGTTGGGTGCGGTGTTGACGGTCATCGAGTGAACCAGCCAAGCGAACAATCTTTGCCCTGTGATGAGCGCCACTGTCCAGCCGATGCTGGTGAATATCACCAGTACCAGCACGCGAGAAATCTTGGAGCGCAGCACCTGCCATTGGCACATGCCAATCGTGAACTTCAATAATGATTTGTGTTAAAAGAAGACAGCGTACGCCAGAGCGAACTCGAAATGTCGCTCGTTCTGCGAGGCCGCTGAGCAATTCGGCAAAAGGTCGAAAATATTAAACTGCCCAATTAGACCCGAGTCAGTCAACCATACTCACGGCCCATTGTAGCCAAGGTCGCTGGTGAGAATTTTATCTGTTCGGTATTTATCCATACTGGTTTGAAAACTCATGCGTTACCTCAATAATCGTTTTCAAGATAAGTGCTATTTCCGCAGGATATTCCCCGCTCTCACTTCAGTATACCCGACCCCTCAACTCAATTCCAGAACTGACAGGTTCGTAGAACCTGTCAGTTCCATCTTACTTAACTAATTCGACTTCGCATCCGTGCTGACGTTGCCCGCCAAATCAGCGGCCGTCACCCGCACCTCAATCTGATGACCCGTCACCGCCGCGACGGTCGCCTGATACACCCACTCCACCGAGCTCAACACCTGGCCGTTCATTGCCATCTCCGCGCTTTCCAGCATGTCATTGCCAGTCACGTCGAACACGCTCAGACTCAGCTTGCACACCCCCACGCTATCCTCCGCGATGACTCGAATCGGGTCCCCGACCATGCCTTGATAGCCGCTCAAATCGATCGTGCTCACCTTGGGCGCCTTCAAAATATCACCCATCACGATGGCACGCATCCGACTTTTGGAACCGCGCGCATCCACCAACTTTTGATAGGACTCCAGGATATCGGCATCCTCAATCAAACGGCGATACCGAGCCGACGCATCCTTAAACTTTTGTTGCTGCTCTTCCTGCGCCTCTGAGAACTCTCGGTTTGGGTCGGGCAGGGTGCGCTTCGCCAACACCACCGAACCATCTGACTGCTGACGATACACAAAACCAGCCACGTCACCACTTAACACTTGCAATGCGCTCCCCATTTTATTCCTCCCCCAAATCGCTCTTTGATTTGGGGGAGGTGACCGAAGGTCGGAGGGGGCCGCCCTTCCCCCCAAAAGTCACACACCCCTAATACGATATACTACCGACTATTTTTACAACATCCCCATCTTATTGCTTTACAGGAGAGAAATCCGTGTCCAGAAAACACACCCGTCCCTTGCTCGCCCTGCTCGTGCTGATATTAACCAGCCTTGCCTGCGGCCCACAGAAAGAGATTGTCAAAGATGGGCAGGTGACTTGCAAACTTGCATTTTACTTTAAGGGCTTTGTCTATCAATGCTATTGTCCCATTGACGGGTCAAGCACTGCTTCAGCGCAATACACCACCAAAGAATTGCAGGATGCCGATGTCACTTCCGTCAAAGACAGGGCTTGTATTAACTATTACATGAGTCATGCATCCCAAGAGAATCCACTACAATCCACAGCGACGCCCACCGCCGTTCCCAGCTCCACGCCCACGAAGAGACCCACGGCCACACCCGCTCCCTACCTCAGCGGGGAGGTTACCAACTGCAACCTAACCGATCGCTACATCAACTTCTCGATAGACCCCAATGCCATCGATCCCAGCGGCCTGGACTTTGAAGTCACCATCGGTGGCCTGCCTAGCACTTGTAGTGTTCCCTCTTCCAATCCAAGCATCCTCTCTTGTACCTTCCCGCAAGGGCAAACCTTCCCAGCTCAAATCATCGTCAACGTCGATGGCTCCACCGTCAACGACTTTTCCTATGATGGTGCTGCTTGTGTCGTCCCGAATAATAATAACAATAACAACCAACCTGACCCTAATCCTCAACCCAACGTAGTCCCTCCTCCCGATGGCGGCGGTGGTTAGGCTTTTATATCTCATAGCACTCATTCCTCCTCCAAATCGCTCTTTGATTTGGGGGAGGTGGCCGAAGGTCGGAGGGGGTAGCATTTCCTTCCCCCTTTAGGGGGAAGGTGTCTGCGTACGCAGACGGATGGAGGTCACGGCCGATAAATATGTGGATCAATCCATAACCCATGATCTTCATTCGCATTGTCCAACCTGTGGAACAGCCGCATCACCAACACAAACTCCACGCTTTGATTTGCCAACGCACTCAAATCTTCATTGATATCAATCGGCGCCGCACCCTTAACCTGATTCCACTCGAACAAAGGATGATAGGTCCCACCCGCATCGTAATACTCCAATGCAAACTGCACATCGCACTTCGCCTCAGTCAACTGGCACACCACCGACGATTGAAAGCGGTCACCTGCCTGCACCATATATGCTGGATACCGCAAGAACAATGAATTGTTTCCATCCCAGGCAGGCACGGTCAACAACAAAGGCGTATACCCTGGGAAGTGCTCCACCTGTGGGTCTGCCTTGATGGCATATCCGCCCGAAAGGTCGGCTCCCGCCGCAGGACAAGCCGTCAAATACTTCGTCCCATTCGCCCACTTTGCACTGCATAACAACGCAATGAAATCCATTGTCACATGCGTTGCATTGCTTGAGGGTTCAACCGTCGGCGCCACCGTCATCGTCAGTGCAGGGCTTTTTGTAAAGGTTACAGCCACACCCGTCATAGGCGGAAGCTCAACCGTCCCCGTCGCTACAGGTCCGCAAGCCGCCAACAACCCAATCACCACACAACCAATCAAAACTCTTCTCATCCTCTCTCCTTCTTCCTCAATGGACTGTGGAAGTTCTACTTCCACAGTGCCAAAGCAGAGCTTTGGCACTCCAGCATCGTCACACTTAAAAAACCCTTCGTGTCCTAAGCCACCAAATGCTCTTAAATCACTACACACCATCTATCAACTCTTACCGCTATTGCAACACCCCATCATCATACATAAAACCCTTTGTGTACTTAGTGTCCTTTGTGGTTAAAGCTCTTCTCACCATCTCTCAACCCACCCCTCCACCACAACACTACATCATCATCGCGCTTAAAAAACCTTCGTGCCCTAAGCCCCCAGTTATGGGGGTCGTGGTGAAAGCACTACACATCATCTCTCAACCCACACCGCTACCACAACACCCCATCATCCTCGCACCTAAAAACCTTCGTGCTCTTTGTGTCCTTTGTGGTAAAAGCACTTAAGGTGCCACATACACACTCCCCGCCTGTCCCTGCGCCGTCACCTCCAGAGTCGTATTAATCAACGGCTCGCTATAGATCACTTTCACCGTAATCAAATCTCCCACGAACCCCGCCTTGATATCCGCATCCGTCGTCTTGTGACTCCCTCCACACTGAATGAACTCCCCAGGCTGAATCACCGCCGTCTCCAGATACTGCGTGCAAGTGATGCTTGCCAAATCAGAAGTCACATCCTTCAAGAGGAAAGGCCCTGTCAACGGCACATTGCCCGTATTGCGGATGAAGTACATGAAGCGCACCTCAATGTTCTTGCGACTGAACTGAGCAGGGATGGCAGTCACCTCAATATCCAGCGAGGGTCTGGGTTGGGGCACAGGCGTCCACGTCGGGCTCGCCTCCACTTGGACCGTGGGGCTGGGCAACGGCGTACTGGTAGCTGGTGCCACACTGACAGCGGGTGTCTCCGTCACTGCCACCTTTTGTACCAACACATAGGTCTGAATGCTTTCCTGATCTTTCGAGAAATATGAGCCGACCCACATATCACAATCCCAACGATTGTATTGAATGCCCACCAATTGATAACCTGCAGGCAGGCTCACGCTCAAATTGTTGTGACGGTTCAATTCCTGGCATTGCGCCTGACTCGTCATCAAGGCTTGCACAGTTACCAATCCTTGTGCGTCGGTGGTTTGCGGGTCGTACGGCGCATAATCCACAGTGGCTCCTGCCACGCTTTCCTCTCCAGGGTCGGGCGTCCCATTCCCATTCCCATCGACGAATACATAAATCTGGTTCACGCCTGTCTTCTCGGTCGCACACATCCACTGGCTTAAAGTCAACAAGGCCAGGGCCAACAAAGCTCTCTTCGGGGTTTTCATCAGCTGCTTTTCCTCTCTGCGTACGGAGTGTGGAAGTTCTACTTCCACGTTCAAGAGGCCTATTATAAAGAGTTTCCCTTCGAATTGATTCCTTGGTGGCTTCTATGTCCCTTGCTTTTTCAGGGGCTTAGCCCCTAAAAGAGTACTGGCTGGTACTCAAGTAATCAATTTACTT
>JAXLVT010000045.1:0-20700 GCA_046328925.1 Anaerolineales bacterium | reverse complement strand
AACCGTGAGTCAATTGGGCTATATGGTGTATGCCATCGGCGTGGGTGGATTAATGGCGGCTCAATTTCATTTGCTCAGTCATTCAATCTTCAAAGCCTTGCTCTTTCTTTCTGCTGGTGCAGTGATTCATTCCATTGGTACTCGTGACATGTTGCGCATGGGTGGTCTCGGCGTACGGATGCCCTTCGTGCGAAATGTCTTCATCGTTGGTGCCTTGGCGTTGGCAGGTTTACCGATTTTGAATGGCTTTTGGAGTAAGGAATTAATTCTTGAAGCTGGCTTTACAGGGTCCCCGCTTTGGGTCTATGCCTTGATGTTGTTTGGCGCAGGCCTGACTGCGTATTACACCCTGCGCATGACTTGGTTGGTCTTCTTTGGCGAGCAACGTGTTGAACATAAACTCCACCCAACAGGCTTGATGATGAAACTCTCCTTGGGATTGCTTGCATTGGGAGCCTTCACCTCGTGGCTATTATTTGGTGGATTGAACACCTTGTTGACTCATACCTTGCCTTTTCATGCATTGAAAGAAGAAACCACTTGGGAAGTTGTCACTGCGCTTCTTTCTACGCCTCTTACTTGGTTGGTCTTGCTGATTATTTTCTTCGGCTGTGGCATCTTCTGGATTTCAAGAGAAAGGGCGCTTTTCCTACCGAAAGGAAATATCTTGATTAATTCTTCCTTTGGCCTTGAGACCCTTAATGGCATAGTTCTCCGTTCTGTACAAGGAATTTCAAAGAAGATGCAAATTACGCAAACAGGTCAACTGAACTGGAATGTCTTTGGCATCCTTCTGGCTTTGTTGATTGTCCTCGCTGCTTTGATGTGGGGGATATCATGAACATTCCATCCTTTGTATATCTGATGATAGTGCCATTGGTCTCATCACCGCTTGTGTATTTGGTGGGACGTTTATGGCCGCGCCGATCGCAGCTTGCAAATCGACTGGCCTTGCTCGCTATTCTGCTGACGTGGGTTCCGTTTGTCTTTGCGTTGACCAGTGCAAAACATGAATTCAATATCGAGTCTCTCTGGTTACGTTTTGACGGAATTAGCATTTTGCTTACGGCTTGTGTGCTTGTGCTTGGGACTCTGGTGTTGATCTTCTCAGGTCCCTACATGGAAGGAGAAAGTGGAACTGAAAAATACTATGCCATGTTGTTGGCGATGATGGGCATGATGATTGGCTTGGGGTGTGCCACCGACTTGTTCAATTTATGGATTTGGTTTGAGGGCATGGCAGTTTCTTCTTATTTGTTGGTGGCGTTTTATCGTGAACAGCCTGCCTCGTTGGAAGCAGGGATTAAATATCTAGTACAAAGTGCGCTTGGTTCTGCTTTGGTGCTAATGGGAATTGCCTTGGTCTTTGCCCAAGCTGGAAGTGTGGAATTGTCTGGGGTATGGGAGGCAGTTTCAAGGTCCGATGTGAACCGCGCGGGTTTGCTGGCTGCAGGCGCTTTGTTCATCATTGGGTTTGGAGTCAAGGCGGCTTTGGTGCCATTGCATACGTGGTTACCTGATGCTCATTCGCAAGCGCCAAGCGGAATCAGTGCCATGCTTTCTGGTGTGGTCATCGAAGCGGGGTTGATTGCGATGTTGCGTGCGCTTTCGGCCTTATCGATCTTGACACCTTCATGGGGTGGCTTGCTTTTAGCTTTCGGTGCATTGAATATTTTGATGGGCAACTTGTTGGCCTTACAGCAAACTTTATTGAAACGCATGCTGGCGTATTCAAGTTTGAGCCATATGGGATATATGTTGTTAGGCTTCGGCATGGCGCTGACGGCGGGGAATGTATTAAGTGCGCAAGGTGCTTTCTTTCATTTGTTCAATCACATGTTGATGAAGGGCTTGGCTTTTCTGGCAGTGGGTGCTTTTATCTATGCGGTCTTTTTACAAAATGGTTCGCATGCATCTCTGACGATTCACGATATGGCGGGGGCGGCTCAAAAATATCCGCTGGCTGCTTTTGCTTTGAGCCTTGCACTGCTCGGGTTGGGTGGACTTCCACCGTTAGCGGGCTTTATGTCCAAGTGGCAAATTTTTATGGCAGGGTTTCAAACGGGTAATCTCACCATAATAAGTTTGATGATTTTCATGGCGTTGAATAGTGTGTTATCGCTGGCGTATTATGCGCCTGTCGTCAATGCCATGTATCGGAATGAGCCTTCACAAGCGATGGTGAATGGAAAGGCGATGCCATTTGCGTTGGGCTTGCCCTTGATGATTCTGTTAATCGGCATCCTTGTTCTTGGGTTTACTCCCAGCCTAATTGACGGATTGACCGTGCCCGCGGCACGTAGCTTTTTATCGATGTTTGGGATGTGACCCATGAAAGAAATTTTGTTTGCTCCCATCTCTGCGTTTCTGATTTATATGCTTCTGGTTTCGATTGCCTCAGGCTTGGGCAGGCTGTTCTCTGCGGCGGGGCATGTTTCTAAAACGAAATCACAAACCTATGCCAGCGGTGAAGTAGGAGACCCCATTCCAGCGGCGCCAGGCTATCGACAGTTTTTTGTGATTGCCTTATTTTTTGCAGTGCTGCATTTAGGTGTGTTGTTGCTAGGCAGCAGTGACCTTTCTCCTGTGGCTGGCGTGTATTTATTGGGTTTGATATTGGTATTGATCGCCCTGATTCTCGGGTAGAAAACGAGCAAAGGTATGAATACAAAATTAACTTCTCCCTTTCAGAAAGCAGTGAATCAAATTCGTGATTGGGCGCGTTTGAATTCAATTTGGGCGGTGCATTTCAACAGCGGATCCTGCAATGGCTGTGATATTGAAACCCTGGCATTGTTCACACCGCTCTATGATGTAGAACGGCTCGGCATTCGATTGCAGGGAAGTCCACGCCATGCCGATGTGTTGGTGGTGACGGGGCCAGTCACGCGTCAGGCACGCGAACGCCTGCTGCGCGTTTACGACCAGATGCCTGATCCGAAGTTTGTCATCTCAGTGGGGTCTTGCAGTATCTCAGGCGGAGCCTTTGAAGGGTGTTACAACGTCCTCGGCTCTGTAGACCAAGTCGTTCCAGTGGATGTGTATATTCCAGGTTGTCCACCACGACCTGAGGCCATTATCAATGGGTTGGTGCAATTGCTGAAACATTTGAAGGCGGAGGTGACTGCATGATTCCCGAAGAATTATTAGGACAAGCGGCAGAACTTCTTGAGGTTTGGACGAAAGATACGACTCATCCCGAATCAAATCGTTTGGACTTCAACATCTCAGCCGATGATTTGCGCTTGGCTTGCTCTGCACTCAGTACTGCTCATTGGGGCTATCTCTCCGCGATCACGGGCTTGGACCTTGGACCTAATTCTGGTCAACTGGAAGCGCTCTATCACTTTTGCAACGGTCCCGCTGTTGTGACTTTGCGAATCAGCCAGCCACGAGGGATTGAAGCGGCGGTTCCAAGTATTGCCGATATCATTCCGCCTGCTGCTTTCTTTGAGCGGGAATTGCATGAGATGTTGGGTTTCAATGTACTGGGCTTGGACTTAAGCAATCGGTTGTTTCTCTCTGATGATTGGCCTGAAGGCGTGCATCCTCAGCGTGCCGACTTTTCCATGGAACAAGCTAGAGCGGTTTCAGCAATCCCTGTACAAAGAGTCCCTGAGCAAGGACGAATTTCTGAAAATACTTTTGTGGTGCCGATTGGTCCGCAACACCCTGCCTTGAAAGAGCCAGGTCATTTTGAATTTACTGTGGACGGAGAAGTGGTCACTGCGGCACGCATGCGGTTGGGATATGCCCATCGTGGAATTGAAAAAGCCGCCGAAAGCCGCAACTGGATTCAAAATTTATATTTGTTTGAGCGCGTATGTGGTATTTGCTCCCATACCCATGCCATGGCTTATAGTTTGGGCGTTGAAAAATTAGCACAAGTGGAAGCTCCTCCACGTGCGCAAGCCATGCGTGAATTGGTGGCGGGTCTGGAAAGAATTCATAGCCATTTATTGTGGCTGGGAGTCACAGCTCACGAAGCTGGCTTTGATACCTTGTTTATGTATTCATGGCGTGACCGTGAAACAGTGATGGCTTTGTTGGAACAGATTACGGGCAATCGTGTCAATTATTCGGCCAATGTGTTGGGCGGAGTGAAATGTGACTTGACCGATGAAACGCGCAAGTCTGTGAAAGCGGGTTTGGATTATTTAGAGACGCGCATTCAACATTATTTACTAGTGGTCACCACGGATTCTTTATTTCTGAAACGTACCCGCGGGGTGGGGACGATCACACTGTCAGAGGCGAAAAAATTTGGGTTGTTGGGACCCACAGCTCGCGCGTCAGGATTGATGCGCGATGTGCGGGTGGATGCTCCCTATGGTGCTTATTCCACTTTCCCAGTGCAGCTAGTGACAGAGTCCAATGGCGATTTGGAAGCACGTTGTGTGGTGCGTTTGAAAGAATTGCTCATCACTTGTTCTGTCTTGCGAACAATTGTAGATAATTTACCCGATGGCCTATTGACTGTGCGTATGCCGCGCAAGATTCCTGTTGGAGAAGTGATCTCTCGCATGGAAGCTCCGCGTGGTGAGTTGTTGTATTACATCAAAAGCAATGGCGGAGAAATGCCCGCGCGTGTGCACATTCGAACGCCCAGTTTGTGTAATTGGACTTCTGTGCTTGAGAAAGCAGTCGGTCGTCAATTGGCCGATATGCCGATGTTAATCGCAGGCATGGACCCATGTTTTTCCTGCAATGACCGTCATGTAACGATTGCCCGTTCTTCCACTTCTTCAGAGACTTGGTCTTGGGCGCAATTGCGGGAATATGGAATTGAGTATTACCGATGATGAACACATTCACCTCTTTGTTCAATATTTTATTTTTCCCAGCAGGCTTAACCCTGATTTGCATTGGCTTGTTTTATGAATGGGCAGACCGCAAGCTGGTAGCGCGTTTACAAAACCGCATTGGTCCACGTTGGTTTCAACCCTTTGCAGATATTCTCAAGTTGTTTGCCAAAGAAGAGATTACTCCTGATGGCGTCAACTTGTGGATGTTCTTCGGCCTTCCCGTGGTGGCTCTTTCAGGTGCATTGACCGCGGCTTTGTATGTTCCGCTGTTAGGATTGCCTCCTGCTTATAGTTTCGCTGGTGATTTAATCGTCACGGTGTATTTATTAAGTTTGTTGACCTTATGTTTGGGCTTGGCAGGTTGGAATACAGGCGGGCGTTTTTCATTGGTAGGTTCCACACGCGCTCTGACTCAATTGTTTGCCTATGAAGCACCTTTTCTGCTTGCGCTATTGGGTCCCGCTTTGGTGGCTGGTAGTTGGCAGGTGAATCAAATTAATCAATACACCCTCAGCCATTGGTTGATTCTGACTCAGCCGATTGGTTTTGTGGTGGCAGTGATTGGGCTGATGGGCAAGCTGGAATTGCCACCCTTTGACGCGCCCGAAGCAGAGACTGAAATTGTCGCAGGTGCATTGACTGAATATAGCGGTCGTGGCTTGGCTTTGTTCAAAATCGGCAGGTCAGTTGAATTGATTGTAGGCTTAACCTTGATTTCAGCTTTCTATCTCGGCGGCTTGACCAACGTGTTCTCATTTTTTGGGAAGACGCTTTCCTTGTTATTGTTGACTGCGGTGCTGCAATCGGTCTTGACTCGTTTGCGCATCGACCAGACCGTTGGGCTGTGGTGGCGCTTCGGGGCGATTCTTGCGCTGATGCAGTTACTGGCCATGATTGTGTGGAAGGGATGGATTCTATGAAACTGGCTGCCATGCTCAAAGATGTGCTTGAATCGCTTTTTAAAAAATCCAGCACCCAAATCTATCCCTTTGAAAAGAAGGAAGCGCCCGCAGGATTCCGAGGCGATTTGCGTTTTGATCCCTCGGCTTGTTCGGGCTGTGGCTTGTGCGTGAAGGATTGTCCATCGAATGCGATCGAAATGGTGATGTTGGACCGCGCCGCGAAAAAATTTGTCTTGCGCTATCACATGGACCGTTGTGTGCATTGCGGACAGTGTGTGGTGAATTGCAGGTTTAAATGCCTGGGCATGTCGAGCACCGATTGGGAGAATGCCGCATTATCGAAAAAGGAATTTGTTGTGTATTATGGAAAAGATGAAGATATCGCCCAATTCCTGGCAGGAGTCACTGCACCTGTCTCTGAGGGAGTTGAAAAATAAATTAACTTCAATGCCACGCCTAGCCGTTGTGGGGATTGGCAATGAATTGTGTGCAGATGATGCCGTAGGGATGCTGATTGCTCGCGCCTTATTAAGTCACTTGACCGTACAAACTTCTAAAACATTAATGGTGATTCCTGCTGGTGTGGCCGTTGAAAATGTCACTGGCCAATTGCGCGGATTTGCCCCCGATATGATTTTGTTAATCGATGCGGCTGAATTGGGCGAAGCGCCTGGGACAGTCCGCTGGTTGACCATGGATGCGGTGACTGGAGTCAGTGCCTTGACTCATAGCCTGCCTTTAACGATGGTCATGCATTATTTGAATAGCGAGTTGGGTTGCCCTGTGGCCTTACTTGGAATTCAAATCAAATCCAATGAAATGGGCGTGGAAATGTGCCCCGAGGTTCACTCTGCTGCTGAAGAGATTCTGGCGGGATGGATTGAGATGGTTGAGAAAGATTTGTAATTTGAATTTTATTAGCTTCTTACTTTGGGTTTAACAATATGTCTATATAAACAGATATATTGTTTTCGGAAGAATTGCTATGTGGTGAGAAACTTCCTGTAATTATAATTTTCACATAAGTAGCTTTATTGTAATTATTAATGTCAGGGTCGAAATCTTCTCCACGAAATGATGTGGGCTGAAGTACTACAACTGTCTTATCCCCAACAATTATTACTTTGTTTTTAGTCTCAATCCATTCATTATGGTCGTTGGTGTAGTAGATTTTTGTGTTTTTATAATCATAGGTAAAATCTTTGTCTGAAATGTTTTGAACGATAATACTAATACTGTCGCCAACCTTAAAGGTGTTTCGTTGTTCAGGAGTTGATAGTAATAGCAGTTCCCCGTTTTTTGATAATGGTATGCTGTTATCAAATGGTGGTGGGGCTTGAGTAATTGCTGAATTGATTGTGTTGTTGCTTTGACAACTAATTAACATTGATACGATAAATATGTAATTTACTATTCTTCTCATGTTTACTCCAATGGCATATTTACTTTTCGCTACTTCAAGCAAAAAATTCAAACGAAATCTGTCAGTAAGTAAATGGACCAAAAATTGATGCCATAACCGCAAGAATGGAGAAGAGCAGCATAAAAATATTAATAAGTTTTAGGAATGGGAGGTTTATATTTCCTTTGTTCCTATAAGAAAAGCCAAAGAGGGTCTCCAAAAAATCCCTGTAATTATTAAACCTTGTTACGGATTTATCAGGGGAAAACCATAACTCGTAGAAATAAATAATGCTATTTACTAACACTATACTAGAAACCAGAAAACCAACAAGATTCATTTGACCACCTTTTGATATCAAATTATTCTTTCGTACAGTAAGAACTATATAATTTTTACTGGTTTTAATCTAACCCCTTTCCATTTATTGTTTAAAATTAACCTTCCAACACGATTGGAAATGAAACACTCGTGATATGCAATAAGCCCTGACCCAAACCACTCATGGCTTAATAAAAAATCAGATTGTCCCGTAAATGCCTTTTTTCGAACCTGCATCATACCTCTCATATGGGATAGGTATTTTCTCGTGGAACAATTTTCACAATCTACAAATTGTGTATTTTCATCTTCAATTAGACCTGGATTTGCGAAATCTAAAATTTGAATTTGTTTTATCATGGGAGATGGCAAGCCCGTTTTGTGGTTTAGTACATCCGATGCTTCATATCCTGAAAAAGAGTTCTTGCTGAATTCTTTAAAAACTTCTGGAACAGCAAAAATTTCGCCACATGAAACGAGAGTCATAAAAAAATTATCTTTTAGTTTAGGTTCTTTAGAAATTCGAAAGCTACCTGTCTGTCTTCTAATAGCACACTTTTTGCAAATAAGTTCATGAGTTTCTTGCTTAATTGGCCATTGAGGTTTTGGCTCTGGATAGCCTTGTTCAAAGGAGGGTACAAGACGAAGCCAAGTTGCATTTTTTATTTCTTCGTCAGAAAAAAATGTATCAACTATATCTGTTGGTTTATATATACTTATCAAATCAGCTATTTCTGGCCAAAGATTGTTCGATTCGTACATGTCAAAGAAAATCAAACTACTTTTCTCTCCAGGTATATCCATTGATTTATATTCAACGCCCATTTTTCTGATTCTTTCAAAAAAACAGATTTTGTCATTGAATTTAACGATATGCGGTGTGAAATTTCCATTTTACCTCCTGTGTTTTTTTGCAGATGATTGGCCCAAGGCTTAGCATCATTTTTATCTTATTTTGTATCTACTTTTGTTGCCATTTATGCCATCCTCCATACAGGATTAGTACAGAAAATATAATTCCCATCACAAAGCCTTGGGAAATGCTTTCCTCACCTCCCATCGCAAAACCTGTGAGAAATCCAAAAAATACTTGCACCCAGCCATACCATTTTTTTATATTGATGCCATCTCGTATGCTGACAAGGTCAACTAGAAAGGATATGAAGAAAATATATGCAAAAATGTTCATAAATAAAATTATAGGTGCAGTTAATGACTTAATATTTCTGAAATTTCTAAAATTAGCACAGTAATACCTAATCCCCAAAACAAAGCCATATATAATACTCCTGAGATTATTGCCAAAAAGCCTTTTATGGTTGTTCCCATAATTTCAGGTGCTTCTTTTTTTATTACTTCACATAAGCCAAACAATCCAGTTAGCAAGAAGCATACAATGGCAGCACTATAACTTATAATATTTTGGGATTTCCCCTTCAAAAAATATATTTGCTAGAAATACCCAAGCTATTAAGAGGATAAATGGCACAATACTAAAAAATAAAGATAAGGTTCTGATACTTGTTTTTTCAATAATGCGTTTCATGCATGTTTCCTATGATTTTATAAATATATCCCGCATCTTTGCTGATGGGCGCCTTTTCTTATTTAAGAAAAGGCAAAATTCTTTCTGAGAGAGCAGAATACACTTCACTTGCACCGCCAATGGCATCAGCAAGGGACCCTCGCCGAGTGGGGGATTTTCTATCAAAGATGTAGAGTTAGGATAATATACGATTTGACATTTGAATCTGTCTTGTTAATATTCTCCAAGATAGAACCTTTTACTACTATTAACAATTTAACCTCAGCATCTTTTTTTCTAATACAGGATTAGCCACAACCACTGAATATGAATTCTTCTTTTCAAGAATAATTTTTTGATTTTCTAGGGGAAATAACTCAACAGCATTTACTCTGTTTTCAACCTCAATCCATTTGAATATCTGTTAACAAATGTACATCAATCACAATATCATCATCGATTTTAAATGTATTCCGTGATGGTCGTAAAATCAAATCAATATCTTGGTTTACATGATCAGTAGATACATTTATATCAGGGATTGGAGGATAACTTTCAGATTGTCCATTTCCACACCCTGAAACTAAAAGGACGAAAAATATTATGCTTGCGAGAAACGTTATTTCTTTTTTCATTATTTGTATTTCCCACTTTCTTAATGAAATAGCCATTGTTGATTTATCCAATGATTGACGACCTGCAAAAGTAATAGTGCCCTAAGTTTATTTTAGGGCACTATATTTACAACGCCCAAGCCAACATCAACCCAAAGATGGCGATAATCAACCCAACGTGTAGGAAGAGATTGGTGGTGGCGATTAAACTGCCAGGGAAAATGAATTGAAGGAGCAGGTTAATCACAATCAGCACCAATCCAATAATGGGGAGCAAGCCCTTGCGGCGGGCCAGATATTCAGACATGTGATCTAAAAATTTCGACATTATTCTTCCTCCATTTCTTCTTCAAGAAGATCAAGGTGTTCGGTAGCGGGTTTGTCGTTTGAACCAATCCACGGTGCAAATTGAGCTACGAGGCGGCCTGGGATTTTTCCGCGCATGGTCACGCCGCCGCGGTGATGTTCCATCAATTCCACTTGTCCCAATTCATGGAACAGGGAAATCAGCGCGCCTTGTTGATACGGCAATTTGACATGGATGCTGGTATAGGATTCATAGAGTTCTTCACGCACGAGATGCAACAAGTCAGTAATGCCCGTGCCTTTGATTGCAGAGATGGCAATGGATTTGGGAAATTCTTTTAGAATTTCACGCGCCTGTTCGGGATGTTGAAGCTGGTCTGCCTTATTCAGAGCAGTCACCATCGGAATGTGATTCGCATCAATTTCTTCCAAAGTCTCTTGCACAGCTTGAAATTGACTCAAAGCATTGGGATGAGAAATGTCCACCACATGCAATAACAAATCTGCTTGCGAGATTTCTTCCAAGGTCGCATGGAAAGCCGCCACCAAGGATGTGGGTAATTTTTGAATGAACCCGACTGTATCGGTCATGAGGGCTAGGTCATTGCCTGGTAATTCCACGCGGCGGGTGGTGGGGTCTAACGTGGCGAAAAGTTGATCGGCCACATACACTTCCGATTTTGCGATGCGATTCAACAGCGTGGATTTGCCTGCGTTGGTGTACCCAACCAGGGCCACGGTCGGGATGCGCGAACGCTTGCGTTGTGCACGATAGCGACTTCTGTGAGCTTCGACTTTTTCCAATTCCTTCTTGATGTGCGAAATGCGTTTTCGAATCGCACGCTTATCTACTTCAAGCTGGGTTTCGCCTGGTCCGCGCAAGCCTACGCCGCCCGCTGAGCCCGCCGCACCACCGCCACCGCCTGCCTGACGTTCAAGATGCGTCCAAGCGCGAGTCAAGCGTGGCAGGTTGTATTCGTATTGAGCCAATTCCACTTGCAGCATGCCTTCGCTGGTGTGGGCGTGTTGTGCGAAGATATCAAGGATGAGCGCGGTGCGATCCAACACGCGAATGTTAGGTGCCAAGGCCTTTTCTAATTCACGTTGATGGCGCGGAGATAGTTCATCATCGAAGATGACGACTTCGCTTAATGTCTCTTCACATAAGGCTTTTAGTTCTTCAACTTTACCCGGGCCAATATAGGTTTCTACATACGGGCGGTCTAGTCGTTGAGTCAGTTCGCCAACCACGTCCACCCCGGCAGTATCGGCGAGAAGGGTAAGTTCTGAAAGAGAATCTTCTAGGGATAAAATTTGTTTTTTGCCGCGAATCTCCGCCCCTACAATAAAGGCGCGTTCACGAGGTGCTGTTGTCGGTTGAGGTATTTTCTTTGCCACTGATTTCCGAATCTTTCGTTTGAGTTTCTGTATTACTAAATAATCTTGCCAGGCGTGGGTCAGAGGGTTCGCTTTTGATGGGCAGGAGGATATGAAATGTGGACCCAGGTAATTTTACTTCGTCGTAGCCTTCAGATTCAACCCAGATGGTGCCCCCATGCGCTTCGATGATTCCGCGGGTAATGGGTAGCCCCAACCCAGGTCCGCCCCCTTTGAATTTGGTCTTGCCACTTGAATGCAAATCGGTGCGTCCAAGCTGACCGAACTTCTCAAAGATGGTCGCCTGATTTTCAGGTGAAATGCCAATGCCTGTATCCGCAATGGTGACTTCGATAAAGCCAGGCAGCAAGCGTCCGTCAATCGTAATAGTGCCGTGGTCGGGTGTGTACTTGATGGCGTTAAAGGTTACATTGTTCAAGGCTTGATACAAGCGTTCGGTATCGCCGTAAATCATCAAGTCACTGCCTTCGAATTCATGAATAATCAAATTCTGTTTACGCTCACTGATGACCTTCTTTGATTCATTTTTCAACAATCCCAGCAAATGATTAATCCACATCGGCTGGAAGTTAAGCGTGAGCAAATTATTATCGATGAGAGAGACATCAATCATATCATCGACGATGTGTCGCAATCTGCCAATTCCAGTATTGACCCCTTTAATCAATCCGCTGATTTGTTCATCTTTGGAACTGTTGTCAACTACATCGGCCATCATGGAAGTGTAGCCTTCAATCAAGGTCAATGGGGTTTTGAGTTCGTGTGCTGCTACTGAAATAAAATTGGATTTACTGCGATCCAGCTCGTGCAGTTTATCCTGCACTTTGCCCAATTCATTGGAGATATGTGCCACGCGCGTTTCCATTTCATATCTCACCACCACGGTCAAGCTGTGAGTGAAGACTGGGGTGATGGCTGCCAGCACTTCCAAGGCTTCTTCGCTTGCGAGGTTTTCACGCACTACATCAATGGTCAATGCGATGATGCGGTTCATAATGAAGGCGACGTTGTACTCGGCCTCTTCAAGATTTGTTTCGGTAGGGGAGCGTCCCCAATCAAAGAGAATAGGGTCGAGCCAGGCCATGTTACCCGTCATCACGGTTTGGTCGAGCAGGGTATAGAAGCGCTCCAGTTGTTCTGCAAAGCCAGCGCGCACCCCTTCGCCGCGTGCCAGGTCTCGCGAAACGCGTTCCACCCATGTGGGTCGTATTTTCTGCAATGAGTCTTGAACCGACATGGGTTAAGTGTAAAGCCTCTCTGTTATTTTTACCATAGCGTTATGGTTGCACGATCCAATGCCAAAGCGTATCGCCAACTGCATACAAGCTTTGGGGTGACACTTTATCAGGAGTGTCTTGAGTGGTATGCCAATATGGGTAATCAAAATCAATCAAATCCACAGCAGGGATGCCTGCCTCCAAAAATGGAGTGTGGTCATCAATCATGCTCCATTTTTCAGCGGGGATGAATACATCGCCATGGCCTTGTGCCGCAGCCGTATTCCAAATCTCAGTTCTAAGGGCTACATCTGAATTCTTTTCATAGTTAATGTTTAAGTTCGCATCCCCAATCATATCCAGAATCACCACCGCGCGTGGCTTGACAGGTACTTCCTCCACAAAGGCACGCGAACCGAGAATCCAATCCCAGCCATCAATGCGGCCGTTGTCTTCTGTGTCAATGAACACCAGCCAGACAGGTTGTGTATTTTTTGGAAGGGTGCGAGCTAGTTCCAAAAGCACTGCCACGCCAGAAGCTCCGTCATTTGCGCCGGGCACAGGTTGTGTTTGTTTCGCAGGGTCAAGGTCTTGATCTGCAATCATGCGGGTATCGTAATGCGCGGCGAGAATGATTTCGGGAGCTTGGTCATTTCTTTTGGCGATGATGTTGTGAATCGGATGCCCCATCCGCGAAGTGTTTTGGATTTCCACTGTCCAACCAGCAGACTCTAACTCAGCACGCATCCATGCTTCGATTTTGGCATGTCCCTCCGACCCAGGAATTCTCGGCCCGAAATCAACTTGCGTTTGTACATCTGCATACGCGCGGGCACTGTCAAAGGAAACAGGAGCAGGCGTTTCGGTAGGAAGTGAAGCGGGCGTCCCAGTTGTGATTGATTCCGTTGTTTGAGTCTGAAATGCAATCGCGTAATATCCACTGACGAGAAGGAATAAAATCAAAATCAGAATTAAGTACGTAAAGACTGTTTTCTTAGGCATGATCACTTAAATAGGTTTCAAGGACAGTCGCTGCGCGAGTTGCATATGCCGCGCCTTTCTCACGTTTGCCGACTCTTTTTCCAAGATACAAATTGGGAAGAATGCCAAAGTTGGCTTTCATGGGTTGAAAATCTTTCAGGCTGGCATGTGTGATGTAATGGCACAGCGCACCGAGCATGGTTTCTTCAGGCAAAGTAAACGGTGCTTTGTTTTTCAAGTGCCGTGAAAGATTGATACCAGCCAGCATACCAGTGGCGATATTTCCCATGTAGCCTTCCACACCTGTGATTTGTCCTGCGAAAAATAAATCATCGCGGGTGATGTGTTGCAGTGTGGGGCGTAAAAGTTTTGGCGAAGAGATGAAAGTGTTGCGGTGCATTTGACCGTATCGTTCAAACTCAGCATTTTCCAAACCGGGAATCATGCGTAAGACCCGTTTTTGTTCTGGAAATTTCAGATTGGTTTGAAAACCAACTAGGTTGTATAAGCTGGCCGCGAGGTTATCCTGACGCAATTGAACCACAGCATAAGGCCAACGACCTGTTCGAGGGTCGGTCAACCCAACGGGACGCATGGGGCCAAAGGCCAGTGAATCTTCGCCACGGCCAGCAATCACTTCCACGGGCAAGCAACCTTCAAAGAAGTGACCCGCTTTCACGCCTTCTTTGATGGCATCTTCAAAGGAACGCAATTCAATTCTTTCAGCGGTTTGAAGCGCATTGACGAATTGATAATACTCTTCCTTATTGAGCGGACAGTTGATGTAATCGCCCTCATCCAAATCACCTTTATCATGCCGTGAAGCACGAAAGGCGACGTTCATGTTGATTGAATCTGCATGAACAATTGGGGCAATGGCGTCGAAGAAAAATAAATGATCTTCACCGCTTAATGCTGTAATAGATTTGGTTAGGTTTTCAGAAGTCAACGGTCCGCTGGCAATGATAGTGGGCGAGTTGGGAATTTCTTTCACCTCTTCTCGAATCACTTCGATATTGGGGTGGCTCTGAATTTTTTGCGTGACCAGCTTTGCAAATTGTTCGCGGTCGACTGCTAAGGCAGCACCCGCAGGCAGGGCCGCTTCTTCGGCACAATCCAACAGCATGGAACCCATGCGGCGGAGTTCATTTTTCAAGACACCTGAGGCACGGTCAGGTAAATTGGAACCAAGAGAGTTGGAACATACCAGCTCAGCCAAATCACCAGAGAGGTGAGCGCCAGTGGGGTTATTTGGGCGCATTTCGTATAAGCGTACCTTGAATCCATTTTGTGCGGCTTGCCAAGCAGCTTCACTGCCGGCCAGTCCGCCACCGATAATAATAATCTCATCCATACTGTTATTTTACCTTTAATCAAAATAAACCCATGATTTTGAACAGCTTGAGGTGGGGAAGTGGTTCGCTCAAAATTTTAACAATCCTGCAATTAATAGGTACCCATGGATCGTCAATTCAGAGGCTGTGTGCTGTATAATTTGATAACAACGTCCTTATGCAAACCGACACCAGCATTGAAACCCAACTCAAGGATGCGGTTCAACTTTCCGATGCGACCTGGGCAGTGATTGCCGAACGCGTCGGCGGAGCTTGGTTATTGCGCGCTGTGTACCATTTGAACAAGTCCGCGCAAAACAGTTTGATGGAGTATTTGGCGCGTCCTTCGGTGGATGCGTGGTTGTGTGGTTCTCTGAGCGGGGGAAATGTTCGCTCGAATGGCTTACCTGAAGATATAAAACTAGGCGCGGCTCGCTTTTTTGCATTTCCTTTGAATGGTACATCACGTTCTGTTCTGGTGGGAGCTGATGAGTTATCTACAAATGGTCAGCGCTTGTGGAAGTTGACTGCTTCTTTGTTAGGAGGGAAACCTGTCTCTGCACCCCAACCGTTCTTACCTGACCTGCAATCTGGTCTGGCCTTCGATTTGCCTTTAGCCATCGAAAAAGTCTTGGGCGCTTTCGTGCAGGCCATCCAATGTCAGGGCGCATGGATTGCAATTCGGCGTGGTGACTCTTTAGATATTCAAGCCGAGTGGAATGATCCCAAAGCCAAAGGGGTGTCCCTGCTCATCGAAGCGAACCCAATTCTCAGAAGAGTGAATCGTTCTTTGTCTCATGTCTTAATCGTGCGCGACCAGCCCAATTGGGATAATCTTCCTTATGGTGCGCTCAAGTCAGGGACGAATGTTTGGGCTTGTATCCCTTTGGTGATTGGGCAACGATTAATTGGGGTGGTTGCTTTGTGGCGTCAGAAAGAATTTGGCGTGGGTGAATGGGGACAATTAAATGAACTTGCTTCGCGAGTGTCTCCATCCATTGAAGTTGTAGTGACATTTTCGGAAATGGCCTCTCATTTGCGTCGCCTTGGCTTGTTAAACGATTTCGTTCTAACCGTTTCATCTGCCCAAAATCTAGATCAAATTGCACGGCGCATGTTTGGGTTGTTATCCCGCGCCTTTGGGACAGAACTGATTGCATTGTTCTTACGCTCAAGTGACGGGCGCGTCTTACGTGATTACCGTCTCTTTGACGGAAAGATGGATGTCATCAGCATTTCTGTTGATGGACATCCGATTCAAGCCTTATTAAAAGATGGACGGGTTCGCCGTATTGCAGATGCGCAACGAGAAGGATTCAATTTAGTTAATAAAGGGGCACGTTCTGGTTTGGTAGTTCCACTCAAGTATCGTGGCTCAGCCATCGGTATGTTGATTATTGAAAGTCCACGGGTTGAAGCGTTTGGTCAATACGATGAACATTTGATGGTCGTGATTGCAAGCCATCTGGCTGGGTTAATCGAATATACCCGTTTACGTGAAGAGGCCGAAGGTAGGGCGCGCAGTTTGAGTTTGATTCATGAAGTGGTACAGCAAGTCATCGGGTTGACGAATAAAAAAGAAGTGGCACAAATCACTGCCGACCTGTTGGCTCAATACTTCAAGTATGAGCTTGCCACCATTCTTTTGATAGATGACGAACAGAAGTTTTCCATTCAAGGCATTGGCGGTACGCATGCGGAGCCAGTGAAGAAGTCTCTGGGCGATGGCGGCTTTATTCAGAAAGATGGAATCACGGGCCAAGTCTCTGTGACCGGTCAAAGCATGTTGGTGAATGACACCACCCAACAGAAACTTTACAAGCCTATCAAAGGTTGGGATGCAGGTTCTGAAATTTGTGTCGCTCTCAAAGAAGGGGAAAGTATTTTGGGTATTATTGATGTGGAGAGTCGTGAACAAAATTCATTCACGCACAATGATTTAATCGCGATGGAATCTCTGGCAGGTATCTTGGCTTCGGTTGTATCTTCTGCCAATCAATATCAAAAACTACAGGCCTTGGTCTTACAGTTACGTGCAACTGAAGCTGAGCTAAATGCTCGTATGGAAGCACAGCGTTCTGCTGAAAATCGATTGTTACAAGCTGCCAAATTGGCTGCAGTGGGTGAGATGGCCGCTGGTATCGCGCATGAATTAAATAATCCGCTCACTACGGTAACAGGTTTTTCAGAATTAGTTCTTGAAGAAATGCCTGTAGGCTCTGAGCATCGTGAAGAACTGGAAATGGTTTTGCGCGAAGCTCGGCGTGCCAGTGATGTAGTTCGGCGCCTCTTGGACTTCTCACGCCAAGGTGAGCGTATGCGTACCCGCGCAGACCTGAATGAAGTGGTCAACGATGTCATTGCATTGACTCGCCATTTGATTCATACCAATGAAGTTCAGTTGCATGTGTTACTTGATGATGCCTTGCCTTGGGTGTCGATTGATCCGAATCAAATGAAACAGGTTTTGCTGAATTTAATTCACAATGCCTTACAGGCCATGCCTTCTGGTGGAGAGTTAAATGTCTCCACTTCCTCAACACGGCGTGATGACCGAGATTGGGTGACGATGTCTGTTCGGGATAGCGGCACTGGCATCACCCCTGATAATCAAAGTCGCATTTTTGAGCCATTTTTTACAACCAAAGGAGATCGTGGTGGAACAGGTCTGGGATTGTCGGTAACATACGGCATTATCACAGATCATGGCGGTACCATTGAAGTGACCAGTGAATTAAATAACGGTTCCACTTTTACCGTGTTTCTGCCCATCTAAACCATGGAAGCCCCATTTATTTTCGTTGTTGATGATGAACCGGGGATTGCGCTCTTATGCAATCGCCTGTTAACCCGTGCTGGATATCAGGTTAAAACCGAAACCAGTCCACGGTCTGCCATTGAATTGTTCAAAGAGCAGCATATTGATTTGTTGTTGGTAGATATTCGTATGCCCGAAGTGGATGGATTTGAAGTCATTCAACATCTCAAACGCTTGCAACCTGATGCCGCTGTTTTAATTATGACTGGGCACGGCACAGTGGAAACGGCCATTCGCGCATTACGTCAGGGTGTCGATGGTTTGTTGTTGAAGCCTTTCGGCCAAAGCAGTGAATTGATTGAAGCAGTCAAACAGGCTTTTCTTGATAGTCAACAAAAACGTGATGCTGTTCGTACTCAAACTTTACGACCTTTGTTTTCAGTCACTGAAACTTTATTTTCGGAAACAAGGCGCGAGCCATTGTTGGCGCTCATTGTCAATGCCATCTGTGGTCATTTGAATTGTTCGCATGCTGCTTGCTACCAAAAAAATCCAGAAACGAAAAAATTCGAATTGCTTACTTCTCAGGGTTCAGTTCTTCCAGATCCGTTTGATTTACTTCAACGGACGGAAGAATCGACAACTCCATTGTTGATCAATCTCAACGGGCCGGGTGATGCGTCCTTAAAAGCGCCCCTGGCTGAACTCGAGCTTGGTGCCGCGATACTGGTACTAATCCTACGCTCGAATATGCATATGGTTTTGTACGCAGGGCGAAATAAGAATGACTCCCCGTTTGGCGAGTCAGATTTAGAGTTATTTCAAATCCTTGCCAGACAAGCAGCTGTGGCTTTGGAAAATTCTCGTTTGTATGCAGAACAATTGGAATATGTTCGTAAGGTGGAAGAATCTCAAAAGGCACTGTTACAAGCTGAGAAAATGGCTGCTGCAGGACGCTTAAGCGCCTCTATTGCTCATGAAGTGAATAATCCTCTTCAGGCCGTGCAGAATTGTCTTCACCTTGCTGGGCGAGAAGATTTACCCGAAGAGAAGCGCAAGGAATATTTTGATCTTGCCCGAACCGAACTTGAACGCTTAATGTTAACCACCCGCCGCATGTTGGATTTCTATCGACCAGGTGCAACCTCTCAGGAAAAGATAGATTTACCTGGAATGCTAAAGTACGTCATCAACTTGATGAACAAGCAATTCTCCGAGTCCAATCTTAAAGTCTCTCTTGACCTGCCTGATAAGTTGCCCGTGATTATGGCAGTCGGGAGTCAAATTCAGCAGGTCTTTATTAATTTATCTTTGAATGCTGCTGATGCCATGCCTGAAGGTGGTGAACTTGATATTCGTGTTCGCCCATATCGCAAAGGAGTTGAAATTCTTTTTCAAGATAATGGTCCTGGAATTCCTAAAGACAAACAGCAAAATATTTTCGAACCTTTTTTCAGTACAAAAGATGGGGGGACTGGTTTAGGGCTGACTGTGAGTTACAATATAGTTACTGCACACGGAGGCACGCTGGAATACCTGCCTGATCAAGGTGTAGGCGCCTGCTTCCGCATATTTCTACCTGCTGGAGGTGAACAATGATGAAATCCAATATTCTGGTAGTCGACGATGAGCCTGTTGCAAGACAATCTCTAACGGATATTCTTAAACTTGAGGGGTATATTGTCAATTCGGCGCCCAATGGACAGGCCGCAGTTGAGTTTGTGCGTACCCATCCTGTTGACCTGATGATTGTAGATTTGCGCATGCCTGGCATGGACGGTCTTGAGGTTGTGCAGGTGGTCAATCAGGTTTCGCCGGATACCGAAGTTATTTTGTTGACGGCTTTTGGTTCCACCGAAAGCGCTGTTCAAGCCTTGCGTTTACGCATTCATGATTATTTGCTCAAACCCGCTTCGCCCGCGCAGATTATTGCCAGCGTCAAGAAAGGGTTGACCCGACGCACTGCACGCTCAAAAGCTTCGACCGTTGTATCTGATCCAGATGATGCAATCGAAGTATTTAATTTGAAAGATGGCACTTCTGTTGATTTATCCCGTCGTCAAATTAAGCATAAGAGCAAAGTGGAACACTTAACTCCAGCGGAAGGTCGTTTGTTGCGAATTTTGATGGAGAACGAAGGAAAAGTCTTTTCTCATCGCGAATTAGTTTTGCTCGTTCAAGGATATGACACATCCCAGCGGGAAGCTCCTGAAATTTTGCGCCCTCTGGTGAGTCGCTTACGCCATAAATTAGATCAATTCCCGTCACTATCTGAAAAAGTAGTCAGTGTCCGTGGGACAGGGTATTTGTACGAAGGTGATAAATAGAATAAAAAAGGCCGCTTCTAGAAGCGGCCTTTTTTATTCATAAGGTCCGAACATATCTTTGGGCAGGCCAGGGGCACGAATCCATGAAAGCCAACCAGACTTGCCGCCTTTTGTGGGGGGAGGAGGAGTCTCGAACATCACGAGAGTCAAGCTCAGGCCAAGTGCGATCGCTCCAATCCATTGAAGGAGACTCAAACTTTCACCAAGCCAAAGGTGGCTGAATAGAATTGCAATTAGTAGTTCAGCTAATCCTAAAAGTGCTGTTTGCATGCCTCCTATTTTTTTTACCCCTAAAAATAGTGCAATCCTGGAAAACATCGTCACTGAAGTTAATCCAAATACAGGCAACCAAGGCACTGTCGCTTTAGGCCATGATCCATCAAAAATAAAATATGCGGGAATAACCACCATGCTCATGGCTAGCAAGGTATATACGGCTACGGTTGGTGCGGGGACTTCGTACAATACGCGCTGGTTGATAGGAAGGTGCATTGCGTAAAGAATAGCTGCTCCGAACATCATGAGCACGCCAACATAATTTGTTGTTTGTTTGGGAATGCTAGTTAAAAGAACAACTGCAAGAGTGGCAAGTGCGATGCGAAAAAATGTCAATTTACTTGGCGGTTGATGATCTAAAATTAGCCATAAAGCAACAAAAAATGGATACAGGGAATACAGTAATTGTCCAACACTTGCATCGAGGCGAGCCAGAGCTAGATAATATAAGATAGAGCCCAGACCATTAATCGTTCCTGCCAACGCACAACCAATTAAACCAACAGGGAAAATGTATAAATATTTTCTTGAAAA
>JAXLVT010000044.1:0-21434 GCA_046328925.1 Anaerolineales bacterium | reverse complement strand
CAATCGATTCGCACGCATGTATGCATCACCCAGGGTTTGCCAGATTCCTACTTCAACAGGATAACGATACAAAGACTCGGTCAAATCGCGAATGGTCTCTTCTAGATGTTTTCCTTTTTTGATAAGCTTTCCATAGTGTTCCAACGCAGTTGGGATATCACCACGGTCTAACTCACCCTTGGCTTGGGTCAACACCACGGGGCTGCCTTGTGGCTCGGACGACTTTCCGCCACTTTTCTTAGCTGCTGCTGGCTTTGCGACAGTAGTTGGCTTGGCTGTTGTTGACTGAGGTTGCGGCTTCACTTGTTTTGGTTGTTCACGTGCAGCCATAGGCTTTGGCGTTGATGAAACATCTGCCACAGGTTCTACAATAGGATGCCAGTCAGTTGGCGCGGTGGGAGTTGGGGCAATGGTTTCATTATCAGACTCCCAAACCTCACGTGTCAACCACGGCGGTGTGTCATCATCGTCAGCAGAAGACTGTTCATCTACTCCATGTAACCAATCAGGCAAATCGGCACTTGACTTTGCGGAAGCAGGTTCTTTGGTCGCATCATCTTCGTCTAACCAACTTGGCAGGTTCTGCTTTTCTTGTGTTGGATTAATTCCAATCGCATTCTTCCAATCATCATCCTGCTCTTCTTTGTCATCAATCTGTCCCAGCCACTCAGGGACATCTCTTCGAGTCACAGGTGCTGGTTCTTCTGCTTGATGTCCATCATCCAAATTGCTTAACCAATTGGAGAGATCTTCTTGAGATAAGTTTTCAGAAATAAATTCCTGATTATCAGATGTTTGTAAACCGCTTTCCCAATTTGGAAAGTCTGTTCTTTGGCTTTCACTCGATTTTTCATTCTGATTGTCGCTCAACCAGTCAGGGATGTCACCGCGTTGTAGTGACGGCTCGTCTTTTGTGTCGTCGAGATCGCGCAACCACATTCCTGTAGAATCAACTGCAGGTGTAGCCGAAGCGGCGTTTTCAAATTCAGCAAAAAACTGCTCGCCAATGTTTTGAGCATCCGCAGACCATTCCTTGGGACTTTCAGCAGCCGCAGATTCCGCTTCACCAACCGCTTGAGCTTGTTGCACCCAATCGGGAGGAGTTTCACTTCGTTTATTAGGATCAGTGACCAACTCTTCAGGCTTGGCACCATGCTTGGCCGCAAGCGACTCTAACCAAGCCACCGCATCATCCTGCTCTTGAGCTGATGCTCCCAAATTATCAATATTTGAAACTGGTTCCTCTTTTGGAGCACTCAACCAATCAGGGACATTGGCAGGTTGAGCCAAATCATCCTGAACAGGCTGTGCAGATGAAATTCCACTAAGCCAATCAGGAACATCACTGGCTTCGGTTGCGGGCAAATCATTGACACTTAACCAATCAGAGGAATTGGATTCTTGAGCGGCGATTGGTTGCAAGTCAGAGGCCTCTGAATGATCGCTGGAGTCTAGTCCACTCAACCAATCAGGAACATCGGCTTGCGGAGTGGGTTGAGAACTATCCAATCCACTTAACCAATCGGGGGTATCATTTTGAACAGGCTGGCTTTGTTCTGAAGAAGGAGCGCCTAATCCGCTGAGCCAATCAGGAACATCTCCTGAATTCATCGGAGTGGATGCTTCCTCTTGTGAATCATCCAACTCAGAAGGGCCAGAATCGCCAAGGCCGCTTAACCAGTCAGGAGTTTCAATAGAACCCACTTGAGGAGCTACAGATTTTGCAGGCGTAGGGTCCGAAGGCATTTGTCCCTTAAGCCAATCAGGGATATCTGCGGGCGCTAAGTCACTTGCACCTGCAACGGGTTCTGCAGAATCAAAGAAGGAGGTCGGCTGTTCTTCGCCATTTGACTCACCCCAACCAGCAGCACGTAAAAAGTCTGGAATTTCATCATTGGATGATGATGAACCAGAGTTTGATTTAGAAGAAGGTTCTGCATCCGAAAAACTTCCTGACGTTAGCCAATCAGGTTGTTCGGAAGATGTTCCAGACGCCAAGACGCCCGCCGCAGCAGAGCCAGCCCCAAGTCCAATTCCGAGCGAGCTTCCCCAATCTTGACCAACTGCAACTTCGTTTCCTGTATATTCCAAGCGTTCCAAATTAATTGCGGCATCTGCCACTTCATTGGATTGGAAAACAGAACCTTTTGCAAAAGTAGCATAGGGATCAAGTTCGCCCACGCGCATGCGATAGACTTGTGTACTTTCAGCAGCACCTGCAGTTGCAGGTAATAACTCAACCATAATACGGTTGGCATCAAAACAATAAGGATAACGTTTCAATAACTGTGTGCACATATCAGAGGCATCGGCTTTTTGCCCTGCCTTGAAATATGCCTTCGCCAATAGAACTTGCATATCGGCACGTTGAGCATCCTCAGACAACACTGCACGGATTTCAGCAATGGCTTGAGGATACAACTCACCCTGCACATACATATGAGCAAGCGCTCCGCGCGTCATTCGAATCTTTGGAGGTTCCAATCCATCACGACGGGCATACAACCTCTGCAGTTCGCCTTGAATTGCAGCGTTGGATGGTTGAGCTTCAAAAGCACGTTCCATATGCCAAATGGCATTATCAAGTTTGTTTTGTTCATCGTTGATAATGCTCATCCCCACATGCGAAACAAAATCATTTGGAACAGACATCAAAACGCGGCTGAAAATATCAACAGCCTCGTTATAACGGTGAGCTTCCAAATATGCCTTGCCCAATAAACGGTATGTTTCAAGATGTTTGGGAAAAGTCTTTAAGATGTGGTGGCAATGAGCAATTACCTCATCGACATTTCCATTGATCGACGAGGTCCCCACTTTCACGGTTGTAAGCAAGATACTTTTGCCATTGTCTATTCCGTCAAGTATTCGATTTTAAAAAATTCTTGCAAGACTATACGATATTTTACTCGTAAAAACAGCGGCAATGCAGATACAAATTCATCACTAAATGTGTAGGCAGACAAAACCTCGCCTCACGCGCCTCAACCAGCTTCAGGGTCATTTTTACGAACCTCAAACAGAGCATCTCCTCGCTGAACCTGATCCCCTACTTTTTTCAAGATGAGAAACCCCACCGCATGGTCAATCGAATCTGACTTTTTGGCACGGCCAGCTCCTAAAGCCACCGAAGCCTCCCCTACGATTCGCGCATGGACCTGGGAAACGTATCCGTTTCGAGGAGCATTGACCACTTCCACATATTTTGCACGAGCGTATTTAGAAGTATCATCCACGTAGCTAGTATCTCCACCTTGAGCTTGAACCAAGATGCGAAATGTATCTAAAGCACTGCCATCCGCAATGGATTTTTCAGCCAAGGCTCGTCCTTCATCCAAATCTTTTGCACGTTGTCCCGCCACCAACACATGCGCTGCTACATGCAAACAATGTTCACGAAAGTCAGCGGGGCCACCGCCACGCATTGTTTCAATGGCTTCAATCATTTCCAAGGCATTTCCAACTGCACTACCCAGTGGTTGATTCATATCTGAAAGCAAAGCAACAGTTTTTCGGCCCGCCAATCGACCAATATCCACCATGAGATTAGCCAGTTCGCGCGCCTCATCCAAGGTTTGCATAAAAGCACCCAATCCTGTTTTCACATCCAGTACTATGGCTTGGGCTCCAGATGCAATTTTCTTACACATAATGGAAGAAGCAATCAAAGGCAAGGAAGGAACAGTTCCGGTGACGTCACGAAGCGCATACATTTTTCCATCTGCAGGAGCCAAATCTAAAGATTGCCCGGTGAGGACGATTCCTTTTTCTTTGAGTTGCTGTTTGAATTCATCTGTTGTTAAGTTCACACGGTAGCCAGGGATAGATTCAAGTTTATCTAAAGTTCCTCCGCTAAATCCCAAACCACGCCCAGACATTTTTCCAACAGACAAACCACAAGCGGCAACCATAGGCATGACAGAAATACTGGTTTTATCTCCAACACCGCCAGACGAATGCTTATCCACCACCATATCAACAACATCGGAAAGGTCTAATACTTGCCCGGATCGAGCCATGGCAAGGGTGAGGTCTGTAGTTTCAAATGGGGTCATGCCATTTAATAAAACGGCCATGGCAAATGCTGATGCTTGATAATCTGGAATATCCCCGTTTGCAAATCCCTGAATAAAAAAATCTATTTCCTGCGACGATAATTCGCCTTTATCCCGTTTCTTAATGATGATATCTACCGCGCGCATTCAAATCTCCTTGTGAAATCTTACGCAGTTATTTTATCCCATTTTGTCAGACAAAACAGCAGGCTGCGCCTTGTGCGCAGCCTGTATGAGTTTATGATTTTGTCAGCTTCTGGCCTTCTTTACTGTCTTTGACCTGCCAGCCTTGACTTGCAATTAAATCTCGCAAACGGTCTGACTCGGCAAAATTCTTTTGCTCACGAGCACTTTGACGTAAATCCAACCATGCTAACACTTCATCAGATGGTTTTTCTTCTTGAGGCTTTGAAGCACTCAATGTCATTTCCCATATTTCTGGGCGAATTCCGCTTTCCAGAGGTTCAGGAAGTTGCAAGGCACCCAACTCACTTAAGGAAAAACTTGCTCCACTGGAATGAATTTGTGAACTTGCTCCTTTTAATACTGAGACAGAGCTAACGCCATGAACATCACAGATTCCCTTTTCGAAATCAACAATTACTCCAGAGTGTTCATCAAGCCCAACCACTACATTATTTTCTGGGATCATTTTTCGCCATTGATCAAAACGCTCCATCCCCATAAAACAACGGCTGGTATCCAAGTCAATACCACCTTCGGCATTATTCCAGTGTGGGACAAAAGAGACATCCATGCCAAAATCTGCAAATAGATTTAACCCCTCTTTTTGAATGGACATCTTCACCCACTTTGTAAATTTCATAAACAGGCAACGCCCAAGCACCAACCGAAATTGTGGCAGCAGACGCAAATACCAAAATCGCCCCTTGACGGTGTCGAGCGCGTATAATGTCCCAAGCCAGCGTACCTCGTAATTGACGTACAACATAAGTGGGACTACCTGGCCCCATAAAGATTAAATTTGAAGTCAAAAGAGGTTTGAGAATCTCAAGATTATCAGGGCTAAACTCCGTTCCTTGTTTACGGGCTGGAATTAGGTCAATCACTGGTTTGTAGTTTTGTAGAGCGAGTCTTTAAAGAACTCTGCCACACGCCCAGCAACCAGCGAGGCATTTAACTCAAAGCCAGCTGGAGTTTCCAGTATGGAAACATGTAAAGGGTTGGCGATGAGGCGAGCAAGGGTTTCAAAAATACGTCCACCAGCGAGAGAAGTCTCGCCTGAGCCGAGAAAAGCAATTTGTCCTGGTTTCATGTTATTTGGATGATTCGTTAAGTTGGTCTATTACATTAAGAAATGTTTCGTTATCAGGAATATCAGTCATGTTAGAGCCATAATGAACAAAACGGATTCTTCCTTCTGTGTCAACAACACAATTTAAAGGCATGCGTCCAAGTTTAAATACATTTATTTCCTGACGATATAGTTTAGATACCATATGACCGATATCGGGCAATCCAATAAATGGAATATTTTCATTAGACCAATATCTTTGAAATGATGTCATTTCATCTGGGCCAACAGCAACAATCTCTGCGCCGTGAGAAACAAACTCATCATAATGATCGCGCATACGCGCCAACTGCGCGCGGCAGTATGGTCACATGAAGCCGCGTAAAAAAGCCAGGACAACAGGTTTACTTCCACGAAAACTGGAAAGACGTACTGTCTTTCCATATACATCTGTCAATTCAAAATCAGGAGCAAGCTCTCCAGGGGTAATTAGACCAGGTTTCATTGTAGAAATTTCAATACTTCTTTCATAAACGATTCAGGACATTCTTCTTGCGGAACATGTCCACATTTTGGCAGTGTAACCAAAGGCGCAGGAATCTCCTTTGAGATGGCTTCAAAATACCAACTGCGGATGAGGCGATCTTCTGCCCCTGCAATAATTATTGCAGGCACTTTTAATTGCGGCAACAAGGGTCGTAATTCGGGATAAGCAGGAGCAAAGGTCAACTCGTAAAAGGCACGATCCCAATTCTTGATTTTCAAGATTTCCAATTGCTTGGTTTTGATTTCCTCAGTTAGCTTGCTTTGATCATACCACTCACGCTGAATTGTGTTCGGCAGGGACTCTTGATAATCGCGCATCATTAGTGGACCGAGATGCCTCATTTGCGGAGTCCACATAAGTGGTAATGCCCAAGCAGGAAATTGCGGACCATAGCCACCACCAACGCCAGGGTCAACCAAAATAAGAGACTCTACCCGTTCAGGATATTCCAAAGCAAAAGCAACTGATACCCCGCCACCCGCAGAATTACCGACCAAAATCGCCTTCTTAATTCCAAGAGCATCCATCAAGCCGCGCAACAATTCAATATTGGCTTTCATGCCATATGGGTTTTCATTCCAATCTTCAGGCATGGGACGTTCTGTCAAGCCAAATGCAGGGCGGTCATACGCAATGACACGGCCAAGTTTTGCGAAGTCGCCTATCACTTGGCGCCATGAGTACACGCTAGAACCAAATCCATGCAACAAGATAAAGGTCTTTTCACCTGTACCCGCTTCCTTGTAATGGACATTGATATTGTTCACTTCAATGAACTTGCTATCAGAGTCTACAAATTCTTTTTCCGAAACCAAACCATCCAATGGAGGGACGGGAACAAGAAATGGGCCAATCGTTACAAAAAAACAAGCGAAAACAGTAAGTACAATGAAAAAATTTTTCCAGCGTCTCATAAAATCAAAAAGCTACTTTTCCAACTCCTTTAGAAAATCAACAGTAGCTTTGACGATTTGAGATTGCTGTTCTGTACGAGAAATTTCGGCGGCATTGTCACCTGGTTGTGGGCCATAATCGCCAAATTGAGCGTGATTTCCACCATCAATAACCACATATTGAGCATCAGAGACCAATAACGGTTTCGTTTCATCAAACTTCCCCATGCCTGCCATATCCTTTGTACCGTAAATGGAAAGCATTTTGAGCTGGCTATTCTTTAAAGAATCATCAGCAGGATAAGACGCCCAAAACACAATGCCATCCAATTGCGCTTCGTGTTGCTTGGCAAATAAAGCAGAAGCGACCCCACCAAGTGAATGTCCACCGACCACCCAATGCTTAATTTCAGGATGTTCGGCAAAAACAGAATCTGCTGCATTGATGTCAAAAAACGCGAGATTCAAACGGACAGGTACCAACACTACCAAATATCCCTGCGCGGCGATTTCATGGAGCGGCACCGCATAAGAACGATAATCTACGCGACCGCCAGGATAGAAGATAAACCCAGTAGAAGGCTGAGCATTGGCGGGTTGAAAGGTTATGAATTTATCAGTTGTAACAGTTACTTGCGAATCTGATTGAAGAGCAGATAACGCCTCAGGTGCAGGGCCGAGAGGAGTCTCAGCCCAAACGACAAATCCAACGCTGATTAAGAGTACAACAGCCAAAAGTCCAAGAAGGATGCGCTTAAATATTTTCATAAAAGTGATTTCACCTTTTTCCAAATTTGATCGAACATTTCCACTGTCAATTTTCCAGTCAATGTATTTTGCTGGCTGGGATGATACGAACCAATCACATACATCCCGTTGGGAAGTTGAAATGTTCCGCCATGAGAAAATTTCAGGCGGGCAGAATATATCCGCGCGACCCTATCAAATGCTATCTGACCCAGGCAAACAATCACTTTGGGCTTGATGATTTCCAATTCCCGCACCAAAAATGGCTGACAATTTTTCAATTCTTCGAGAGTTGGCTTATTATCAGGAGGCGCACAACGACCTGACGCGGTGATATACATATCTTTGAGAAGTAACCCATCGCCTCTGGACTCCGCCTCAGCCTGATTCGCAAACCCAGCACGATGCAAGGCTGGGAATAAAAATCCGCCCGATGCGTCGCCAGTAAATTGACGGCCTGTGCGGTTCGAGCCATGCGCGCCTGGAGCCAACCCAACGACCAACACACGCGCATTGGGATCCCCAAACCCTGGGACAGGTTTGCCCCAATATTCTTCATCTTTATAAGCCTTGCGCTTAACACGCGCCACTTCCTCACGCCATTCCACAAGGCGCAGACATTGGCGACAAGAAATAATTTCTTTATTTAATTTATCAAGTTGAATTTGTGACATATTTTGTTAGAAAGTTTGCATGTTCAAACGATGAACATTGCGTCGCCGAAAGAATAAAAGCGATAGCCCTCTTGAATGGCAAGGTTATATGTTTCGAGAATTTTCTCGCGCCCCGCAAACGCGCTGACCAACATAATCAATGTGGATTTGGGTAAATGGAAGTTCGTAATCATCGCATCAACCACTTTGTATTGGTAACCAGGAAGAATATAAATATTCGTTGGGCCAATAAAGGATGTGAGTTGAGCAGTAGATGCACTTCCCGCAGATTCCAATGTCCGCACGGAAGTTGTTCCGACTGCAACCACACGCCCGCCGTTCTGCTTTGTTTGGTTAATCACATCAGCAGTTTCTTGTGGGAGTTCACACCACTCAGTGTGAATTTTATGTTCTTCAGGATTCTCTTCGGTGACGGGAGCAAAGGTGTCCAAGCCAACATGCAAAGTAACATAAGCAATCTTCACCCCTTTGGCTTGTAACTGCTCCAATAGCTGTGGAGTGAAATGCAAGCCTGCAGTAGGTGCCGCAGCCGAACCCAGTTCTTTCGAGAAAACGGTTTGATAGCGTTCGGGATCACTTAATTTTTCATGGATGTATGGCGGCAACGGGATATTCCCGACTTTGGGAAAATACGGCTCAATGGGTTCAGAAAATTTAATGAGCCGTTCTGAGCCTTCGAGGATTTCAAGAATCTCTGCTTCAGGGCCATTTTCCACGCGCACTTTTTTGCCTACTCGTAATCCTTTACCACCCACCAAAGATTCCCAAGTCAATTCATCACGGCGGCGTAGAAGGAGTAATTCCACGCGACCACCTGTTTCTTTTTTGGCGAAAATTCTGGCAGGGATAACCCGTGTCCTATTGAGGATGAGGAGATCGTTGGGCTGCAGAAGCAGGCTAAGGTCACGGAAGATGCGGTGTTCTACATCTCCTGAAGCACGATGAAGAACAAGTAGTCGTGAAGAATCACGCGGCTCGGCAGGAGTCTGTGCGATGGAAGTTTCAGGGAGGTGATAGTCGAAATCGGAAGTTTTCAATTTTATTTTTTCAACAAACGGGCAACTACATTTAATAGAATTGACAGAAGGATTGAAATCAAAATGGAACTGACAACAGGAAAATAAAAGCTTCCATTTTTCCCTTCGATATGAATATCTCCAGGCAATCTTCCAAGTGGAATGCCAAATTTCGCAGCCAGATACATTCCCCCACCGATGAGGAATAATACAATTCCAGCAAGCATTAAATAGCGGGCTATGGTTTCCATAAAGGAATACTATAACAACCTTTGTTGTCCCTGCTCTGTGTAGGTATATCCCAAGTGTTCATAAGCAGACTTGGTAGCCGTGCGACCTTGAGGAGTTCGATCAAGAAAACCTAACTGTAAAAGATATGGTTCCACCACATCCATGATTGTGTCTTGTTCTTCGCTAATGGATGCAGCAATGGTATTCAGGCCAACAGGTCCGCCATTATATTTTTCGATAATTGTCCGCAATACGCGACGATCGACATCATCCAAGCCAAGCGGATCAACCTGAAGTAAATCCAGCGCTTCTTTTGCCACCTTTTGGTTAATCGTCCCATCTGCACGAACTTGAGCAAAGTCACGTACACGTCGCAACAATCGGAGGGCAATACGTGGGGTCCCACGGGCACGGCGAGCCACTTCTTCAATTCCTGATTCTTCAGAAGGAACTTTAAGCATGCTGGCTGCACGACTGACAATTTTCTTCATCGCTTCAATGTCGTAGTAATCCAAACGGTACACTGCACCAAAACGGGCACGCAATGGAGCTGTGACCAATGCCAAGCGTGTCGTTGCTCCCACCACTGTAAACTTTGGTAATTTCAAACGAATCGAGCGCGCAGAGGGGCCTTTCCCAATGACAATATCCAATGCAAAATCTTCCATTGCTGGGTATAGAACTTCTTCAACTGCACGCCCTAAACGATGAATTTCATCAATAAAAATTACGTCACCTGCTCGCAGATTGGTGAGAATGGCAGCCAAATCGCCTGCACGTTCAATGGCAGGCCCAGCTGTGACCTTTACATTCACACCCATTTCATTGCCCAGCACATGCGCGAGAGTAGTTTTCCCCAAGCCCGGAGGGCCATAAAACAACACATGATCGAGCGCCTCGCTACGTCCGCGGGCAGCATCGATAAGAATGGACAGGTTTTCCTTCACCTGATCCTGACCAATCAAATCGTTTAATTTTTGCGGACGAAGAGCATTATCAACACGGTCATCGGGTTTGGATTCTGGGTCAAGGGGACGGGGAGCATTTTTAGCCATGAGGTAGATTATACCTAAAGAAATCACCGACCCACTCTACGTAAGAAAGAAGCATTTTAAAATCAAGCAGGGATGACAAATAAAGGTGTCATCCCTGCAAAAAAGATTTGCTCTTCGGTAGTCTGGCGGTCTTGATCAACTTAAGAAAGTGATTTTAGATCCATGACTTTGCGCCATCAGGTTTTCCTGATTTTGCCTTTCGGTAAGCTGGTCGGTCCTGATCAGCATTTCACGCTGATTTTAGACGCTCTAGCTTTGCGTCGCCGTCTTTTGGCGGTTTTGCTTTTGTCGGCAGTCTGGCGGTCTTAGCTCAGTTCAGCCTTAGATCCATGACTTTGCGGCACTAGGTTTTCCTAGTTGTGCTTTTTCTCGGAGCAAATTCATTATTGCACGTTTGCTCTTCGAATTCAATCACTCAGATGTTCTACTATTGGCCAACATCTGGGAAGGTTGCTTCAACGGTCATGCCCCAACGCAAACGGGTATCGGGATTATCCACATGAATACGGACCGTGTAAAGAATATCTCCACCTTGTTGGGTATAAGCATCACTAATTTCAGTGACGGTGCCAGTTAAGGTTAAATCAGAAAGAGCGTCAGGAACCATGGAAACTTGTTGACCAATTTTCAGGTGAACTACTTCCAGTTCGGTCACATCAGTTGTTTCAACAATCCATGAACTGGTGTCTGCAACACTCACAGCGCGAGTTTCAGGGCCAACTTCTTCACCAACTTTTACATTGACATCTGCAACCACGCCAGAAAACGGAGCTGTTAAAACATAATTGGAAAGCGCATCTTGCGCCGCATCAAGGTTGGCTTTGGCAATTGTCAACTGATCTGTATTGGGGCCATCCAAACTAATTTCATATTGGTGCTTGGCTTCTGCTTCAACGGCCAAAGCTGCATCCAAGGCTGCACGGACTTCATCACGCTTGCGGATGTTTTCTTCCAAATCTCGCTGAGCCTGATTTAAATCATTCTGTGCATTTTCCAGTTTGTCTTTGGCGTTCTTATAGCTGGAATTGTTTTCATCGACATTTTTATATTTATCAAATTCTTCCTGCGCATCTTTTACATCTTTTTGTCGATCTTCAACAGTCGCTTTGCGGCTTTCGATATCATCTTTGATGTTATCGAGGTTGAGGTCTTCCCATTTCTTTTCTGCTTTTCCACGCGCTGTTTGTGCAGCCATATAAGCAGTCCAGAGACGGGCACGGTCACCACTTTCATTTCGAAGGAGAAGGTCATAGGAATTTTGAGCGAGGACAACCTGCGCTTCAGCCGCACCTGCATTTGCGAGGCGCGCGAGAACATCTCCCTCTTTGACAGTGTCTCCATTCTTTACCAAAACATCTTCCACAATTCCGCGTGCTTGAAAGGATAGGTTTGTGCCGTGAATAGGCTCCACGCGACCTTCTGCCACCACTTCATTGGAGGTTGTGTTTACAGCTGTTGGAGTTGGGGTTGCGGCAGAGCCACATGCTGCCAACAACAATGAGACTATGCTTAGGACGACGATTATATTGATAACTTTTTTCATGTTTACCTTTTCTTTATTTTTATTCTGCTCTTGAAAACAGAATGATATTGATTATTCGTATGCCAACACTTCACGGATGGTGAGGCTGGCGGCGTTACGTGCAGGGAGAATGGAACCCACTATAGAAAGGATTAAAACCAATCCAAACCAAATGGCATATCCAAGGAATGTAAAGACTACTTTGATAGGCGTCTCAAACACTGCCACACTGACAATATAAGAGAGCAGATATGTAAATGGAACAGAAAGAATAATTGCCAATGTAAAGGAAATTGAGCCAATCACAAATCCCTCTCCAATGACAGTTCGCATGACGGCCCGATCATCTGCACCAATGGCGCGCATAATACCGATTTCACGAGTGCGCTCCAACACGTTCATTCCCATCGTACCAGTAAGTCCCATTGCACCAACTATGGCTGTCAGCACCGCCATGATGAGCAAGAAGACTACCAGCGTGTCTAAACTCTCCGAAGCAGAGTCTAGTGAGGCCAAGCCTGATTCGGCTTGTCTAACCTTAAATCCCTCGTCGCGGAAATAACGATCCAATTTTTCGGCCATTGAGTTTTGGAAGGCACGGTCATGCTGTGTGGTCACAACACGGAAAGAAAATGAGCGATTGGCAAGATTTAAAACCTGTGACGAATATTCAAATGGTGTATATGCCAAAATTCCTTCACGACCTACAAACTTAAAAATCCCGACCACTTCCCAATGTTCCACACGGCCATTAATTTTTAAGGGCAGTAAATCTCCTGGCTTTAAATCTGGGTAGTACTGCAAAATTGCTTCACTGACGGCAAGTTTACGTACATCCTCTTTTTGAATCCAACGCCCCGACACAATAATTGGATTAACCAATTTACTACTTGAAGGTGGCGCGAGCATATTTAAATTATCAGCAACCGTTTCATCTGGATAAAGCAACTCAGTATTAATAAACTGCCAACCTTCGACACGATCAACGCCATCCACGTGAGAAGCGAAATCCTCCACTTCATGGATACGATACGCTTTATCAAAATCAAGGGTTACATCGGCGCGGAAATAGCTTCCAATCTGGTCAATGTAATCATGCAAAGTCACACGCACATTAAACACAGCGATAAAAATCGCTCCGCCCATGGTCAGCGTAAAAAGAGTCAAGATTAAACGCCCGCGCCTGCGGAACGTATTACGCAACGAGATAATAAACGGGCGTGGCATATGAATGCCACGCGCGGCAAGAATACGTGTAACTCGAATCAATGCCCAGTCAAACCATGGAAGACGGTCAGGCTGTCCCTTTTGCGGTTTATTTTCGTCGCCAGCTAAATCTCCACTGAGAGCACGTAGAACAGTGATGCGCGAACCATTCACAACTGGAACGAGACCTGCTATTAACGGAACCAATAAGCCAACAGCGATTTGCACCATCAATGCCATCGGGACAATACGATAACCGAGTAAATTGAAATGCATTTCTCCTGCAATAAATTGCGCTAGACCGTAAGCTCCTTGCCCGCCTAAAGGAATCGCAATCAGCAAAGCAAGCACACCAAAGGCCATAATCAAAGTTAGATACATGACGAAGACCTGTCGGTTTCTGCCACCTACTAATTTAATTACACCAATATGACGTAAATGCTGATTCAATAAAGCATTTAATGTATTTGCGATTAAGGAACTTGAAAGCAATACAATCAAAATTCCAAGCGCCATTAAGATACCCAACACAGCATTCACCGTATCGGCCAGCGGATGTTTATGTGTCTCTGAAAAGCGAGTACGCACTACTGGAGTATCATTTTTGATGAGTTTGTCTTTCAGATTTCCGCCCACTTCACGGATTTGCGAAAGATTATCCCCACCACTTGATACTGTGACATAAGCTCGATTGAATAATTCAGGTTGTCGCAATGTCTGCAATGTCTTCATCGTTGTATAAGCAAAAGGCGGAGCCAGAAAATCTCCAGCACCTGTACTGGCATCTTGTACGATACCGACAACTTTTAAAGATTTTGTTGTGCCATCGGCTAGTTCAAAAGTTAGAGATTCACCTATGGAGATGTCTAATTTCTTTAATGCATCTTTCTCCAAAAGAATTTCATCTTTTTGCGCTTCTGTCGCACCAGCAACAGGTACTAGCAAATTAACTTTGTTCTTCTTGAAGTCTTCAAACGCAACCAAATCCAAAGTCACCCACTGATCACTACCGCTGGTACGCACTCGGTAGTTGACTACTCGTCTACCTTCTGCGTCTTTTATACCTCTTGAATTTCGAATCGAAGAAAGGACATCGCTATTAAAATTCGCCATGCGATATTCAACATTTGCAGGGTTGTTGGCCGCATAGGAAATACTCATATCATTGGAAATAATCTGATACGCCCCTGCAATCACACCAATCGAAAATACACCTACTGCAATCGATAGAACCACCAACAAGGTACGGGCCTTGTTATCCCATAAATCATGAAAAACCTTACGCCATCTGGGTCGCATATTTACCTTGGTCCCATGCAGGAGAATTCTCCTGCATGGGATTCACTTTCTTTCCTACTTTAACAATTCACTAATTTCACTGCCAGAGTATGGCTTTACAGTCACATCTTTTACACCGTCTCGCAAGAACTGAGTAACGCGTTCTGGATTAATGGCTGAAGTTAAGACAACTGTCTTCGATGTCAGACCTGCTTTTGAAAGAGCAGACAACACCTCGGTCAACGGGACGGATGCGATGTGTTCATCCACGAGGATTAAGTCAGCAGGAGCAAACTTCTTCAAGTCTGTCGATTGAGTCAGTTTTACTTTGGTGCCTTTGAGCAATTCTGCAAAGAGATTCGCCCAATCATCATTGTCATCAATCAACAATATGTTTTTGACAGTGCCCGATTGAATTTCTTCGACGGTTACATGACCACTCGGCATATACATAACAACCGACGTGCCTTTACCTGCATCACTTACTAAGGTGATGCGACCTTGTGACTGAGAAACAACATGCATGGCGGCGGGAAGCCCCAAACCATGATGAGAAATGCCACGTGTGGTAAAGAATGGAGACCACACCTTTTGCATCACTTCATTGCTCATGCCCATGCCGTCATCTTCTATTTCAATTTCCAACATGCCGCGTTCTTCGGTGGGACGAACATTGACCTTCACCGATTTCGCTCCAGCTTCTACAGCATTTTGCAAAACATTTCCCAAAGCGCGGGTTAGTTGGGTGCTATCTGCAATGACATATGAAACAGAAGGGTCAATATTTACATTCAACAACTTTGCGGAAATTTCGCGTTGCTGAACTGCAGTTTGAAGAACGTCAGACAACAAGACAGGCCGTGGTTTCATTTCACGAACTGCACCAATCAATTGCTCTTTGACTTGAATAATTTGAGTGGCGCTCTCAGAAATCATATCCAAATCTTCTTTGAGAGATTCAACATCCACATTGCCGTCTGCAATCTCCTCGCGCAGTCTTGCAACTGTTAGAGAAATCGGAAGCGTCTTGTTTCCAATCCAATGAATGGCTTCTGTCGATGCGGTAGTAAGGGCTTCAAAGACTTTGTTTCGCAGAATTTCGTTATGAGCATCCTTAAGCTGATCAATCAAGTGAGCATTATTGATAGCAACAGCCAAATGCTCAGCCATGGTCAACAAAGTAGTGATGTCATCTTCACTAAAGGCGCGTTCTTCCGAGCTTTGAATGGTCACTGCGCCCAACGCTTTTCCTGCATAAATAAGGGGAAGCGCCATTTCGGAACGAGTATGTGGCAAGTGTGGATTCTTAAAGTGAACTCGTTCTTCACCAACATCCAAAGCAATGCGTGCTTCTCCCATGGCGATACAAGCACCAATCATTGATTCAGTGCCAATCTTCAGCTTATGCCCATCGGTGACCATGGCTTTGCCTGCTTTGCCATATCCTGCACGAAGAACAGCATATTCATTGGCAGCGTCAACCAAGAAGATACCCGCGTAATACAAGCCATAGGCTTCACAAATAATGTTGACGGTTTGAGGAAGTAATTTTTCAACATCAAGAATAGAGGTCACTTCTTTGCCAACTCGGTTGGCGGCTTTCAACAAACGAGAACGGCGTTCGGCTTGGCGATGCAAATTGGAATTTTGAATAGCAATAGCAAGTTGATCAGCCATCGTCTGCAAGGCGGCAATATCATCATCATGAAAAGCCGCTTCTTCCGTCGATTGAACTGTCAATGCCCCAATGACATCTTCCCCAACGATCAGGGGCAGCGCCATTTCGGAGCGAGTCTTGGGCAGGTGGGGATTCTCAAAGAAAACAGCTTCTGCTCCAACGTCCAGAGCGATGCGGCCCTGTTTGTTGGCAATGGAAGCTCCAATCATGGAATTTCCACCTACGGCCAGTTTATGTCCAGCACGCAACATGGCACGTCCAGCTTCGCCACGACCTGACTTCAAGACAGCGTACATTTTCTGCTCATCCAGCAAAAATACGCCTGCATAATAAAAACCAAATTCATCACAGATAATATCGACCGTGCGGTCAAACAACTCCTGTGGATCCAGAATTGTGGTGATATTTTTTGCCGCACGAGCCGCAGCCTTTAATAAAGTAGTATGCCTTTGAATATCGTTTGTCATAAAGTCCTCTTTTTATGTTTATTAAGAACCAAGTATCTTTTGCACCAATTCCACCAAACCTTGTTCACGTCCCTTCACAAAGAAGGCGCTTGCACCACGTGAGACAGCATCTTTGGCTTTATTGACTTCATCATAAGCAGTCAAAATCACAACGGGCAGGTCGGCTTTCTGTTTCTTCAAATCATCCAACAAATCAAGCCCTGCCCCGGTCTTGGGGGTACCATCAAAACTTGGCATATTTAAATCAAGTACAGCAATATTGACCGTACCTAAATTCTTCGAAAACGTTTCACTTCCACTTTGGCAATCTGAAGCCGTAATCACATCAAAGCCTGCGCGCAACAAAGTCTTTTCCAAACTTCGAAGAATCAACTTTTCATCATCAACTAAAAGAACCGTAGTCATGCATCCTCCAAAAATTATTTTTTCTCAGCAGGCAATCGCACAAAAAATGTAGCGCCTTGCCCTGCTTCACTTTCAAGCCAAATCTTTCCACCATGCTGATCCACAATCTGCATCACAGCCGAAAGGCCCAGCCCTGTGCCGCCGCTGCCGCCCTTGGTGGTAAAGAACGAAACCCAAATCTTTTCCTGAATTTCAGGTGGGATTCCAGGACCATTATCTCTTACAGTAACCAACACAAAATTCGGATCACTATCTCGTGAACCTGTGACATAAATCTTCGGTTCAGGAGTTCCAGTCAGAGCCTCCCATGCATTTTTGATTAAGTTATTAAAGACCTGTTCCACTTGACGTGCATCTACATGAGCGAGTGGCATATCTGGCAGCCACTTCATCTCTACAACTCCGTTTGGCAAGCCCATATTTGACACAGTATCTGTAATCATATCGCTCAAGGAAACTGCAGAATCCTTTCGTTGGCGAGCAGGGCCAATCAAGCCTTCCTTGATACTGAGAATCGTGACTGCACTATTTTCAGCAATATCCAAATCTTCAAGCATGGATTCTACGCTGACTAATGCTTGCAAACGATTCGGCTTCATAGCAGACATTTCTGAGAGAACTGCTTTCAGGTCAATGCCTTTTAAGGCCGCTTCTTCCTTGACCGTTTCCACGGCAGCACGTAAAGATTCATTTTCCAACTCTGATTCTTGAATCAACTCAAGCAAAGCCGCCAAATAAGTCACATCTTCGCGAACCCGTTTGACACTCCCAGGAATCGGTGCCGCTTTGTTCCCCACCCAGTGAATTGCTTCCCCTGTTGCCGTGGCAATCGCTTCAAAGGTCTTGGTGCGCAGAATTTCTGAGTTGGCGCTTTCCAACTTGAGCATCAGTTGAGCGTTATTGAGCGCAATCGCAACCTGATCGGCCATTGCCTGTAAAGAGGTAATATCTTCTTCCGTAAATGCATTCAACTCATCACTTTGCACTGTTAGAGCACCCAATGCTCGCGATTTGACAATGAGTGGCAAAGCCATCTCGGAGCGAGTATTTGGCAAAAATGGATTCTTGAAGCGTGACTCCATACCAACTGCATCCAACGCAATTTGCGCCTTTTGCTGAATAATGGAAGTTCCAATCATTGATTTTTCATCAATGGGAAGTTTATAGTTTTGAGCAAGCATTTTCGCCCCAGCGGCTGCATATCCAGCACGCAAAATTGCCCACCTCTCGTCCTCTGAAATTAAAAAGATACCCGAATAATAAAAGTTGAATTCACTACAAATAATATTGACCGTGTATTTCAGCAAATCATCCATGTCCAAAATGGAAGTTACCATTTGGCCAGCACGTGCAGCGGTCTCAAGCAGGCGGTGTCTGCGTTCCAACATGGTAAACATGCGTTGATTTTGCTGGAGCAGATATTTATTCCGCTCGACCGTGACACTTGACTTGGCGAATATTCCCCTCAAGCCTTTCCACCAGTTCCTGCTGATAGGCTTGCAAATGTTTTTCAGCATCTTCGAGAATCTCAATCTTCCCGTTTAAATATTCGCCAACAAGTTCCTCAAATGTATCGTCGATAGGTTTGGGAATAAACCCCACGGCACCAGCCGCCAAGGCACGCTCACGAGCTCCTGCAGAAAGGTCAGCAGACACAATGACAATGGGCGTACTTGGCAACATTTTCTTCAATCGTGTCGCCGCTTCACTCGCAGTCATGTGAGGAAGGTTGTTATCTAAAAGAATTAAATTGGGCTCAGTCTCTTCCGCAAGTTGCAACCCATCTAATGGATCGCTGGCTTCCAACACAACATAATTCTGAGAAAGCAAACGCCTGACAAGCGAACGGGCTTCAGTGCTCTCTGCTAGATAAAGAATCTGGGGAAGTTTGCGGGGATCGGATGCGGTCATAAGGTAACAGTGCCCTGCTTATACAGAATTTACTCTGAAACTCTCTTATCGGCAATTTTTTGCGCTTCCAAGCGCTTTTGGACAATCTGCTTCACAGCCTCAGCCGTGATTGGGGATTCATTCATCACCCGTTCAAAATCGGCACGAGGCAAAACCAATACTTCCACAGGTTTGTCTCCAGCCCGAACGTTGGCAATGGATTTTCCACCACTCATTAACTCAATCTCGCCAAAGAATTCACCTACACCCAGGCGAGACAACACAGTCTCTTTGTTATCGTTGTTTTGTAAAACAACATCTACTTCTCCACGTTTAATCATAAAGAAATGATTTACAGCTTCATTCCGAGAAATAATACTTTCCCCTGGTTGATAAAACCGTTTCTCAGAAATCTTTGTAAACTCAAGCATGTGTCGATGACGCAACTGCGGCAGGGATTTTGAAACTGCTTCATCAATTAACTCGCCATCTGAAATAATAATATTTCGATGAGTCCGTGAAGTCAGCGATGGGTCATGCGTCACCATCACAACGGTTTTTCCCTGTGAAATAAACTTTTCAAAAAGTTGAATGATGGTATCGGCAGAACGAGTATCCAAGTTACCAGTCGGTTCGTCTGCCACCAATAAGGGAGGGTCACAAGCCATGGCACGAGCAATCGCCGCCAATTGTTGTTGACCCGTGGAGACAAGGACTGGAAGCTTATTGGCAAATTTCTCCAACCCCACCATGGTCAATAATTCCATGGCACGTTGTGGACGTTCATCAAAATCGTACATATCCACATAGTCCATGGGAAGCATAACGTTCTCTAACAAAGTCAACATGGGAAGCAATTGAAAGAATTGGAAGACAATTCCTAAATTTTTTCCGCGCCAATTAGAGCGCTGACTTTCAGTAATACCAGTGTATATATCAGAGCCGTTGACCACTACCTGGCCTTCGGTGGGATGGTCAATTCCTGTGACCATGTTTAATAGTGTGGATTTTCCACTACCCGATTTACCAACAATGGAAACAAACTCTCCACGGTTAATGGTGAGGTCTACACCCTTAAGAACGGTGAAGACACCTGCGGCGTTGGAGAATCGCTTAATCACGCCACGTAGTTCAATCATAGCATCAGGGTGAGATTCCATATCTCGGACAAGTTCAGCTTTACGGGAGGAGCGAAGCGCAGTTTTCATTTTCGCCCTCGAATCATGGTTTTATCAAATTTCGGTCCCGCATCTACTTTTTCAAGTGAAAGCAATTCTCCATCAGCAATGGTCAAACTGCGGGTAAAGCGACTGGCAAGGCCCATATCATGCGTCACCATTACAATCGTTTTTCCTTGATCAGTCACCAAATGACTGAAGACATCGAAAATATGATCCGCAGTAATTGAGTCTAAACTACCCGTGGGTTCATCTGCCACAAGGATGGGAGGATCATTGGCAAGCGCGCGAGCAATGGCAACACGTTGTTGTTGACCACCAGAAATAAAGGCAGGCAATTTATTAGCATGTTCTGCCAACTCAACAAGCTCCAACAATTCAAGAGCGCGCTCTTTTGACTTGCGCGGATTGAAATCATCAGAAAGATCCATGGGCAACATGATGTTTTCAATCAAAGTCAACATGGGAAGTAGTTGAAAAGATTGATATACCACGCCCATATTTCTTCCACGCCAAAGAGCTCGTTCGTCTTCATTCATTTGATGAATGGAAAGAGCCGCGCCATCGGTGTGAACAAATACTTCACCGCTACTTAACTGGTCAACGCCATTGATCATATTGAGCAATGTGGATTTCCCTGCGCCAGATTTTCCCACAACACCAACAAACTCCCCTGCTTCTATTTTGAGATTTACATCTTTCAATGCAACAAAATCGCCTGCGGCTGTGGAATAGGTCTTATTTACGTTTTGTAATTCAATAATTGGAATAGACATAATTAATCCCCTTGATTTTACCGCTATTGTGCAATTTGTAGCAAAAGGCTGGCTTGCAAATGGTTTTCAGTTCCCTTGCAAACAGGTGATTAAGGTCTGTACTGCCCCTTGTGGAATGGATCGTGTTATAGCAAGAACGGGATATGTTCCAATAGAATAAATATCGCGAGTGCTGCCCGCTTTCCAATGTCGGGGAAGAATGCCGACGGAATGCGAATCTGCATTTAACTGATCTGACATTTGTTGTGCGCTAACAGCCAGTTTTGCCAAAGAGGATACGCTTCTTCCATTCATCACAGCCTGCTCAAACAACACTTGAACATCCTCATCTGAAGCATACACCCACACCTGCATGGACGGGTCACCTTGCCCCGCAAACAATGCCTGTACTTCTTCCAAGTTCATATTTTGCAAAGGGCTCTCGCGATGAGTTATTACTAACAATTCTTCTTCATCAATCTTGAAAGCTGGGGTGAGTAAATCTTTAGGTTCGCCTACTTGCAAAACAATTTCAGGAGTTTCCGAAGTGACATTTAATGTCAACGAGTTTTTGTCGGCACA
>JAXLVT010000043.1:0-22195 GCA_046328925.1 Anaerolineales bacterium | reverse complement strand
CCCGTACAGGGGGCGTATACAGTGCGCTGTATAAACCTTAGTTGGGCAGTCAATTGTTATAGAATAATTAGATGCGTAGGAGTATTCCATGGACAAAAGACTTCAAATAACGTGGAGATCGATCGGGGAATTCGTAGGGGCCGTGGCAATAATCACTCTTATTGTTGCCTTACTTCAACTGCGGCAAAGCAAGGAAGCATCTAATTCTCAAGATTCCGCACAGGCAACACAGCTTGCGCTACTTCAAGCGCAACTCGACGTGCAAAGAAGAGTAGCAACGTTGCAGGCTAGTGGGTTAGAGTCTGGCCCAGATTCAACTCTTGTAGCAAATCAGATTAGTGAACTTCAAAGTACAGCTATTGCGCTAGCAACACAAGAAGCAAGATTTAATCAACAGGGGGATTTAGTCGTCGATGAAAACTTTGAAGATGGGATTGCTAATGGCTTTACAACCGGTGGTGATGGTAACGACTGGAGTTGGGAGGTAGTGGATGATGGCACAGGAAACATGGTATTTGAAGTTAATAACCCTGCAGCTGTTTGGTCTCACAGCGTATTCGGCCCCAGAGAGTTTTCTGATGGCATAATTCAATTTCGTGTACGTCTGCTCGACTATGATCTTTCAAGCGATACTGGTTCTGGAATAGCTCTGCTAAGCTTTCGGGAAATATCTCGAGTTGGTGGTTATGTTCTTGCGTTACATGCATTTCAAAGACAAGTCAGTCTTTATTATTTTGGCCCAGACCAACATTGGATACCACTTAACTATGGTGGAACGACCTATGAGTTCAACAAAAATATATGGTATGAAGTCGAGCTCAAAGCAAAAGGCGGAAATATTCAATCTTATCTAAATACAGTCAGCGTTGGCACCTCTAACGATTCTCGTTTTGTTAAAGGTGAAGTACACATCAGCGCGGGGCCTAGTACTATTGCTCAGTTTGATGACGTTAAGGTATGGGTCTCAAAGTAACTTTTATTCAAAATATGCCGACCTGCCCAACACCGCGTGCACCTGACGGGTGGGAGTCGCCGCGTTTTCAAGCCAGTTCCGTCAAAGCAGCGTTGTCTCCTCTCGCTCACCTGCGGGTAACGCAGACCGTTAGGCGATGCTAACTTCAAGGTAATTTAATGATGAACAACAAATCATTGCATGACTTAGATGCGTCTTTGGCAGTCATCGAAACGAATATGAAAGCATATCACTCTGGTGTTAAATCTGCTTATCTCCCAGTAGCAGTAGAACTCAGAAAGTTGCTTTGTGATACGCAACGAGGAAAAGATATTTCTTTAATTAAGCGGCTCTTTCGCGATCTACACCTTCATCCATTATTAGGGAGACAAGAAAATATCGACGAACAAACAACACTATATATTCCTGGTCGAATACAACTCAATGGAAAAGGTGGCGGTGGATTGAGTGAACTTTTTGACGAGTCAGCTCCCTCGCTCGCTTTGGAGACGTGGCTACAACAGAAATTGTTTAACAAAACGATAACCATTAGAGAGTTTATTCGTTCTGTGGCTGATAAAGAGGCTGCTCACTCGGATGAAAATTACAATTCAAGCCTAAGCATAACCAAGCCAGTAATGATTCCTGATGATACGCTTGCCGCAAAGACAATTCTCATCATTGGCAGATATGTTATTAAGGTTTTAGCAATCCAATTAATAATCAAGAATGTTTCTGCTATTGCTGAATATGTGGCATCGGAATTTAGCAATAAAGGCCGAGGTATTGTGGTTCTAAATTTGTCCGAATTTGCCGCACATTTCTCTAATGGCATTCCCATCAAATACGAACCATCTTCTACCATAAACACCTACTTTGAACGTGACGCCAAATATCATGCTGCCGCAATGCAAATTATTCGAGGATATAACCCATCAAAGGAATTTATTGTTCTTATGATTGATTTAGATGGAGGAATCTGGTTACTTCAACAGGCAATACATGGGAAAACTTAAGACTGGGAAGATCAATTTATTAGGAGTCTTATTTATGTGTAGAATATGCCCAACACAGCGTGCGTCACTACAAGTGGGAGTCTGCACGTATTCGAGCAGTTTTCAAAGTTTCAATAGAATTCCGTTTTCGAGCATTGTTTGCGTCTCGCCCACTTGCAGTTAATGCCAGCCGTTAATCTAAAAATACACCCTGTAGGATTGACTCAAATACCGCTAGGCTCTAGGTTCAAATCCTACACAGGAAAAGCAATAGACAGTCACCTTAAAGGTGACTGTCTATTTAAACCCCTCCGCCTACGGCACCTACCCTATCGGGCACGCGTCCCCCAAATACGACAGAAGTACCGTCGTATTTGTCCACAGGATGCTACGCAAGGGGAGGACGGGTGGGGGTAGATTTTTGCTTTGGCAGTACAATGTGTCCTATTGCTCTGTCCGCAGGGCGTGCGGCAGCCCCAGCAGTTTTATACGCCTTGTCTTTTTCCAGTTGGACGGCTTCGCCGTCCCCGCCCCAGCACAGGTAACGCAAGCCGTTGGGTGCTAAATAACTATATCAAGAATGGTAAAAATGTATTTTGAAAACAATCGATTAACTGAACGAGAAAATGATGTCATCAAACTTTTGATACAAGGAAAAAGTAATAAGCAAATCGCTCTTGGACTCGGAATTTCTAACAGGACTGTGGAGTTTCACCTAAGTAATATTTACACAAAATTAGGTGTAAATTCTCGTACAGAAGCCATTTTGAAGTTTACTGATAATCACCTGCGGAAACCCACAGGTGGCTATCAGGTAATATCCACAGTAGATAAGTCTCTTGATTCCGTAGAAAATGGGCTCAAACCCATTTCACGGAGAAGCACCATGAAAAAAACGTATTATGTTATTGGAGGTTTATTTGTAGCAGTTCTACTTTTGACAATGATCATTATTCATCTGTATACAAAGAATAATGTTGGTTACATGTCAACGCCAATCGATCAATCAGTTGCAACAGCGAATAACATCCTGCCTCTATCAACGGAAACCGCCTTCACACCAACCGTAACATCGCCCATTCCAACGGCAGCCGAGCAGCAATTAAATATAGCCATCCCCCCGCATACCGTAAACGGATACACAGCCGCAATTGAGGCTGCTTACGCTGATGTGTCACATGTTATTTTTTTGGTGCGCATTACTGGCGGAAATGCGACTTTTGGCGATGAGCATTTCTTCGACCGCGTTGGAAGCCCTAATCTTTATGATGAATATGGAAATTTATTAAACGCGAGTGGAGGAGAGGGCTTTAACGTTGACCCTGAATTTTATCAATTTGAGTTTATACCCACTACCCTCCTTACTGGAAATCACGTTAAAGGGCAATTTACTTTTGACTTAAACAATGCGCCTGAGTATGAAAATATTCTCGCCCAATTCAAATTTGATTTTGATTTGCCGATATACCCCGAAACAAGATTTTATCCAAAACAAAAAGTTATAGCCAACAACTTGGAAATGCTATTAGACAGTGTAACAACAACACCAGCCTTTACACAAATTTATCTTTGTTTTCCGCCCATTATCTATGCGCCTTGGGTCATCGGGAATCAGTCCACGCTCAAAATGGGCGGGCAGGAATCTCATCTGATCTATTCTAGCGAGTTGTTCAATTCACAAACATCAGGAGATAGAAGAGCAGGCAGTGAGCCTTATTGGGTGCCGCCCATCAAAGACGGGCGTTGCATCAAGATGCTATTTCCGATTGGCGACAAAAATCCAACTTCTTTCATCCTCACGATTCCTCAACTTGAAAATCTAACGCCTTATTTAAATAAAGACATATATCTTCAACTTCCCCAACTGTATCCTGGTCTAAACCCAAGGCAAGCCTATTATAAATACCTTGAAGAAAACAACTACACGTATAAAGGTCCTTGGATGTTTACAGTCGACCTTGTGCCATAATGCGCCTAACAAAGAGTCCCGAAAAGCATCGGGATAATGCATCTGACGCTGGGAAGTCTGCGCACATCTCAAGCAGTTTCCTACGCCTTAGCCCTTCCCAGCGCAGGTATCCTCTACGAGGACGATGACGCATGCCGTTGAGCTAAAGACATACCCTGCTAGGATTGCCTCAAATACCGCTAGGTTCTAGGCTCAAATCCTACACAGGAAAAGCAATAGACAGTCAGCTTCAAGGGACTGTCTGTTTAAACCCCCTCCGCCTACGGCACCTCCCCCAAATACGACAGAAGTACCGTCGTATTTGGGGGAGGACGGGTGGGGGTGGTTTTTGCTTTGACCACAGTAGCGAAGAGACTGTCTTTTTAGTTACAGTGAGTCTATGTGGAAAAATTCCTTTTAGAAAATTTACTGTATCAATTGAAACAATTTGAAGCCAATAAATCCTTCGCCAATGACTCCCAACAAGATGAAAAAATTATAGAACCTGATGGTCTGGTGAAGTAAATTTCCTTTATTGTTTACCCCGCCACTTGAAAAATCACTTGAATTCTTGTAGGATTTTCGAATAGAAATATGATCAACGTCAGCGATTGGCTCTGAATTCCAATAAATGTCCTTGTCAGACAGTCTGTATTTTTGTGGCTTTGTTAATCCTAACGCCTGTTCCAATTTCGCCCGAACAGCCAATACTTTGTAAACCCTTGTGGTTCCCCGCTTGGCTGCGTTGATTCCACTCATGGATATGAATATAAGCACAATTGGACCAAACAATAGGGCAATATACTCAGTTGAGGTTTGTGAATAAAAAATTCCAAGCACCACAGCAGTCATTATTGTTGATAGTAAACCTGAATAGAAGGAAAGGCGGTTTTCAAAGAGAGTGGTGAAAAATTGTTCCTCACCAAGAGTAGCTTTGTAAACTTCAAGCAAAGTTTTGTCAGTAAGATTGGTCATTGTTCCCTCCGATATTAACTATTTTTTGTAATCCAACCTTTTTATATTTAATTATAATTGCTATATATGCTTTCCTCCCTCCGCTTACGGCACCTGCCACTCGCTACGCAAGGGAACGCGTACCCGAGCGAATGCGAGTGGGACGGGTGGGGGTAGATTTTTGCGTTGGCAGTTCAATGTATCCCAAATAAAATTAACCACAGCGTCTATGTTGTTCAGGATGTTATGATTCCATACGCCAAGATTGACAACCTCAATCGCAGAGGGATAGAATCCCTGCTTTATGGGCGACCCCTTCAACCCGCATTTTTATTGTGGACATTTTAGACATGATAGATATAAACATCATTACTCTTTCAGATAACTTACATAAAATCGTCAATGAAATAAATAACGCCTCATGGGACGATGCGAATGAAATGTCACCGTATGACGTTGAGTCACTTTCCACTTACTTGGAACGTCAGGACACCCTATTTGTTGCATGCCATGACGTTTCTTCCAACCCGCCAACATTGCTGGGAATTGCATCCGCCCGTATAGAAATAAAACCCTACGGAAAAGAGCTATGGTTATACATAGACGAAATTGACGTTTGTTCGGATCAGCGGTTGAAAGGCGTTGGAAAGGCAATAATGCGAAAGCTAATTGATATTGCCCGTGAGAAAGGCTGTGAAGAAGTCTGGCTTGGTGCAGAAGCAGAGAACTCAGCTGCAAACGCTCTTTATCTGTCCCTAAAACCAGAAGAAGTCGCCCAAGTCGTTGGGTATACTTTTGAAATCAATGAATAACAAAAAATGATAAGTGAAAAATATGGTCACAATTGGCTTCCTTGCAGATCATCTGGATACTATTCCTGCATTAGTAAAATGGTTTCGCGATCAATGGCCTGATTATTATGCGGACATGTCGGACGAGGAAATGACACGAGATTTTCTTGAGGATGTTTCTCGTGACAGCATCCCCTCTCGGCTTGTTGCTTTTGAGTCCAATAAGCTTGTTGGCACGATTATCTTGCGGAAGGGTGAAAATGAAATATTGCAAGAGATCCAACCTGAATTAGGAGGCCTATATGTTATGGAATCTTATAGAGGTCATGGCATTGGCACAGAATTAGTTCGGGCAGGCATGAAATTAGCCCATGAACAAGGATATTCGGCGATCTCTGCAACAACTGTGAAAGCGGCAGGCATATTGAAGAGTTTAGGCTGGAAGTTCATCAAGACGGTCCAATATCCTGATGGCGAAGTCTCATTGTATTATTGTCAGCTATGAACGCCTTCCAACAAAGCGTCCCGAAAGATGCAGAGGTTATCAATGAATTTCTTTAAAAAAAAGACCAGCAAAGATGTAATTTCGCCTATCAAAGCTATTCCCGAAATAGAAACAATTGTTTTGCAAGCTGTTCAAAGTTTGTTTTCAGATGTCTATACCCAGAAACAAGTCTTTGAGTTTATTCTTGACCTTAAGAAAAATAGAGAAGGTGTCTCAGATACGAAAACGCTTCTTGCATTACTTAAATACAGTGATGGAGATTTCGAACTTTTCCAAAAATCAGCATGGCAAAGTCACCCTCATTTTTGGATGGACGAAATTAGCCATATTTTTCGCACAATAGAAGACGCTGAAAAATGGGTAAAGTCATTATCAGAATTACAGGATTGAAAAACAGATCAAAAGCATAATATTTGAGGAGAGAACTGTGAAGACAACAATGCTTCCAGAGAAACCCGATAAGAAATCGCCAGCAGGCGCAGCCGTTCGCATCCTCATGGATGGCAAAATGGATGGCATGATCCATGGTACAGTCCCTTGTCCGTGCAAAATTATAACTATTCTAAGGAGACGATTATTATGAGTAAAAATCCCCATCCTCCAATCGGCAAATTGGTAAACATAGGTAGCCATCAGTTACATATCTATTGCACTGGCGAAGGGAGCCCTTCAGTCATATTTGAAGCTGGCGGTGCAAGTTGGTCATTGGATTGGAATTTAGTTCAAAGCGAAGTAGCAAAATTCACCACTGCTTGTTCTTATGACCGCGCAGGGTTTGGTTGGAGTGATGCAGGATCAAAGCCTCGTACCAGCGAACAAATTGTTACGGAATTACATACTTTATTGACAAAGGCGGAAATTAAAAAACCATACATCTTAGTTGGCGCATCTTTTGGCGGTCACACTGCCCGACTTTTTGCCAAAAAATATCCAGAAGAAGTGGCTGGTATTATTTTGCTTGATGCAAGACACGAAGCCATCAACTCAAAAATGCCGCCTGCGTGGAAAAAATTGGAGACGACTGGAAAGGGGATGTATCAGTTCATGCTATTCGCATCACGCACAGGTGTGTTAAATTTTCTGGGTAAATTAATGGGAGAAAAAGCCGCGCCTCCAATCGTATTGAAATTACCTCCAGAAATACGAACTACATATCTTGAAGTTGGATTCCAGCCCAAGTATTTTCAAAGCAATCTTGATGAATTAGCCGCAAGCGCTGAGAGTGATAAGCAATTAAGCGTAACTGGTTCATTAGGAAACATTCCGCTAACGGTTATACGGCATGGTATCCCTGATTTATTTGCCAGTATGCCTGCCGAACAAGGAAAACAGGCTGAAATAGTTTGGCAGGAACTGCAAGCGGAATTAGCAAACCTATCGTCAAATAGCGAAATGATTATTGCTGAAAAAAGCGGTCATGGAATACAAATTGACCAACCAAGTTTAGTGGTCGATGCGATTCGCCAAATAGTTGAAACTGTTCGCAGAGTTTCAACTTCTACGCAATAGTGCAGGCTAACAAAGTGTCCCGATAGATCTGGGATAATGCACCTGACTCTGGGGACTGCCCTCAGGGCGTGCTTGGGGTTTGTTTATCCTTATGCTTTGAACGTCTTAAAAAAGAGAAGTAGATGTAATTTGAGGAGAGAACTGTGAAGACAACAATGCTCCCAGAGAAACCTGATAAGAAATCGCCAGCAGGCGCAGACGTTCGCATTCTCATGGATGGCAAAATGGGTGGCATGATCCATAGTACAGTCCCTCCACACCAAATTAATAGAGCCACTGTCCATGCAACAGTAAGTGAATTTTGGTATGTACTGGAGGGGCACGGTGAGATTTGGCGAGATGATGGAAAAGAGAACAGCGTCACTGTTCTTGTCCCAGGCACCTCTATCGAAATTCCAGTTGGAACAGCGTTCCAATACCGAAATGTCTCAGACGAAGAATTGAAGTTCATTTGCATCACCATGCCACCCTGGCCAGGCGAATCAGAAGCTACGTATGTCAAAGGTATCTGGCAGCCAACAGTTTGACATTCCTGAAATTCAGCCTCACGAGGACGATGGCGCATGCCGTTAGTCCGCCCTGAAAATTCATAGGGAGAAAATAATGTCACGTAGAAAACGTAACGGATGTTTTGTCTGGAGCGGCAGTATATTGACTTCTATTTTCCTCGGCACACTCTTTGTAGCTGTAATAATCTTTGGGATTGTCAAAATAGCGTTTCTTCCAATGGTGTGGCGAGAAGAAAAAATAAAAAATGAACTAGAAACAAGTCTTAACTCGTTTCCGCCTTTTCCGAACTCAAACACACTTTCATATGATGTATACATAGAAAAAAACGAGACGTGCCTTGTTACAGGACCACTTGTCATCATTGATACAAAATATTCAGTCAACGCTCAGCCAATTAATGTGTTCAATTATTACAACCAAAATTTACAAGAACAAGGTTGGCTCCTTGAAGAACATTCAGACTGGAATGCTGACATATACTATAAACAAGCCATATACTATAAAGAAAGCGCCGAGCGTGATTCCTTCAGAGGTGGTTATTATGTCCACCTTGAGTATCTTCAGGAAGGAATATACCAACTTAAAATGGAGTGGATTGGCGGAAGGTACACTTGCCATTAATGGGATTCTCCCCACAAAACGGGCTAACAAAGCGTCCCGATGAATCTGGGATAATGTACCTGACCCTCGGACGAACCCGAGGACAGGCGCTGGGGACTGCCCTCAGGGCGTGCGGCAATCTCAAGCAGTTTTCTACACCTTATCATTTTTCCCAAGACGGACTTGCCGTCCCTGCTCCAGCGCAGAATCCTCTACGAGGACGATGGTGCATGCCGTTAGCACGACCCGTGCAAAGACGGGTAAAAATTTCAAGAAAAACACGTAACGTTTTAATCAAAAACAATAAGAAATGAAGACTCATGAATCGGCTTGACGCAAAAATATCCCTGGGCATTTCCCGTAACCTAGCTATTGTTTCTATCTCCACGTTCATTTGGGGACTGGGTGAAGGTTTGTTTATCTTCTTCCTCCCATTGTCTCTTCAAAGGTGGAACACAAATGCAGTCCAAATCGGAGTTGTACTCAGTCTGATCGGGGTAACAATGGCAGTTGTGCAGGTGTCAGCTGGGTATTTTTCTGATCGTTTTGGAACACGACCCTTAATTTTTGCATCCCTGCTATTAGGAATCATCTCTGCAATTGTTATGGCCGTGGCTCACAGCCTGCCTTTTTTTGTCGCTGGGTTATTGGCTTATGGATTTACTTCATTAATCAGCGCCCCTCTCAACAGCTATATCACCAGTTCCCGTGGTAGTTGGAGTGTGCAGCGCGCGGTTACGTTCCGTGCTGCTGCATTTCAGGCAGGTGCGATTGTCGGACCTATGTTAGGCGGTTGGATCGCAAACACAGCTGGACTAGCCATCGTATTTTGGTACTCCGCTGGACTTTTCCTGGCATCTACGCTCGTAATGTCCTTTACCAGACATGTATTAGTAGTAGAGCATCAAGAGGCATCCATTCATCTTGTCAGCCCAATCGCAAATCCTCGGTTCTTTGGATTACTGGCAGTCGTTTTCTTTACGATTATCGCTATCAGTGTTCCACAGCAACTTACCTCCCTTTATCTCCAGAATGTTCATCACATTTCGATTCAACAAATCGGAATAATGGGAACAATTGCAAGTATTGGTACAGCCATCATTATGTTCTCCCTTGGGAATCTACAAGTATCAACTGGAATGTTCATTGGACAACTACTTGTCGCTGGTTTTGCTCTTTTGATGTGGCGGGGGCAAAGCGTGATGGCTTATTTCGCGGGCTACCTTTTTGTTGGTGGATACCAACTGTACCATTCTATGGCACTCGCTTTTTCACGCTCATTGGTCAAAGTCGGAGATACCGGATTGGCATATGGACTAGTTGAGACAGGGAATGCTCTGGCAGTCATCGTTGCTCCACTTGCAGCAGGGTTTCTATACAATTACCAACCAGAAGCAGTGTATATAGCTAGCTTTGGTGCTCTCGCCATTACCATAGGTTTAAACATATTGCTCTTTCGTGAAAAGCACAATCAGATAATGTGATAGATAAGAGCTTAACGGAAAAGCTAATAGATAAGGTTAATTTTTCATCTACCCACAGGGTGCTACGCAAAGGTGACTGTCTATTTTAGTTATTGTAAGCTCATTTCTTATTGCCCCGCTGATCTACCTAACAGGAAAAATACACACCACCCTCGCATCATTACCTATGCCCTCGCAGATTTCCCCTACGAGGGCGATGGTGCATGCCATTAGGTATTTGGCCTGAAATGACGTACAATGTTTTGAAATGAAAGGATGTTAACATGGATAAGAAAAATCAAGGCTCAAGTTTTCTCAAAGAGTTCAAAGATTTCCTTGCCTTCCTTCAAAATTTGTGGGGAATCCTTGCTGGCATCTCGGTGCTATTTCCACTTTCTAATCTGCTTTTACGCCTCATTCCCCTTAAGACTTTTGATTATCAGCAGGGAGTGTTAGTTTGGTTTTCGCCTGGTCTCTTCACAACGCTGACCACTCTCGTCAGTCTCTTTCTCGTTCTCTGGATCTTTGGTCAACGTCAGAATTTCAAATCCAAAAGGAGCAGTGTTGGCATACGCCGTCAGGCCCTGACCTCCTTTGTGCTAGGGCTTACAGCACTCGTTGGGTATTTGATAGTTTATTATTTTCTTCTCAGCAGCGCCTATACGGTATTGGGATGGGTGAACGGCGATATTCGGCATCTTATCGGTGAAGTTCCATTGCTTATCCTTTACGTTGCCTTCTTCACTCTCGTGACAAGGGCATTTATGTTATTGGGTATGAGTGAATATTTCAAATCAAATAAATAGACAGTCACCTTTATCCACAGCGTGCTGCTCAAAGGTGACTGTCTGTATAAATCCCTCTACCCTATCGGGCACGGGGAGGCCTGCTTGTTACTAAGTTTATTGCCAATACAACTTCACTTTGAAAACCTTGTTAATCTCATCGGTCGAAGTTTGAGTGTTCGCTCCAAGCAGGTAAAGTTCATCTTCATTGTAGATGTATATATCCTTTACTGTGCCGATGAACTTCGTAGAGATCTGCCCAAGAAAATTGCCGTTTGTATCAAACTGTGCCAAATTGGTAGAGTCAACGGTAAAGATTCTATCTGCGGCATCAATTGCGATCAGGTTGGCAGGGTAACTTAGTTGTGGGTGCATAATGTCACCAATAATTCCCGTCTCAGCATGTTCGTTCTTGAACTGTAATAGATAATTTCCCTCCGCATTGAACTTATACGTCGTACCATCATCCCCGTATAGGATATAGATATTTCCATGGCTGTCCACTGCGGGGTGTAGTTGGACAGTCATGGCAGAACGCTTGAGAATGTTGCTGACAGGGTTGTCAAAGCGTTGGAGAATGCTGCCATCTTTCGGGTCGAGATGGATCACCACATCTTTTATCTCTGCAGAATCGCCGTCCGCAAGGATAAGCAATGTCCCATCAGGGTAGAGGGCCAGCCCTGTAAATGATCTTCGGCGAAAATGCGCTGCCGTCAAATGCTGTATTGAGCTTGAAATTATTCAGGGTATATTGAAGGATCGTATCGCCGCACATTACATAAAAAAAGTGGTCGGTGTCAACGACTTCTGCCCCCAACATAGTTAGTCTGGGAATCTGAGGTTAGATCCAACTTAACAACATTCTTTCCCTTTGGGTCAAACTTATAAATCGTCTTGTTCATCTGACCATCAAGGTAAATGTTTCCCCGCCCATCTGCCACAACTTCTTCTGGGTACTGAATACCTGAATTTTCTGCCTGTGTGTTAAAGGTCAACTTGACGGATGCGAAACTGCGCGCACTTAAAGGAGTCTTACTGGGCCTGGGGGTAACCGCGCTAACAGCGGGCGGCTCAATTCTTGTGCTGGTAGTTGTCTGCCGCGGAATATACATAAACAACGCGATGGCAACTCCTATGACAATAACGCCGACCCCTGCCAAAGAAGCGAGAATAATAGCACGCATCATTTGGCTGTTTTTATCGGTTGCATCGGTGGCGATATCTTCTGCATCCTCTAACTCATCATTGTCTTCTTGTTCTGCCATATTGGCAAATTCTATGTTTTCTTCTTTATAGGTCTGTAGATAATCGTCCCCGTCATTAAAATACTGACCGTTATCCAAAAACCAATACACAACGTATGCACGCAGAATGAAACCTAAAAGGATTGCAAAAGCGCCTACCGTCGGAGATTGCGCAAGGAGATCTCCCATGCTTTTTCCTACAAGCTGGAGAATAAAGTTGACAACGATAAGCCCGATCAATGCGTGCCGCGACCAATTCTTTAATTTCCATAACCCCCAGGCCGTCACACCATAAATACCGATCACCAATGGGCAGATCATTGCAATGATTATCAACTGCACTGCGCTTGCCAATGATGATTTCAAGATCGGAGCGGAAAATTCTAACCCTTGCGGCACAGCAGAGAGAGCAACGATGACCACAAACAAGGTCACCATCACTGGGCGTTTTTGAGTAGCTTTGTTGAAGTTGGATGTCATAGTTTCCTGATGTTATTGTTTGATACAAGATAAATTCAGTCTTGAGTTTGCGCTTGCTGAAATTCCCTCAGTTTTTGGTGTTGATGCGCCCATGATTTTTATATTTTATAGAAAAAGATATTTGTGTCACTGGTATATTTGTATGGTGCGAATGTGACTTATAGAGTCGGAATTTTGATTCAAAAAAGAGACGGTTGAAATCACTGTCTCTCCATCAATTTCTGTTTATAATATTTTTCATGGGCGGTAAACAAACATAGAATCAAAAAAGTCTCCTACGCCTTGGAGGTAAAGACCATGACCATCAACAAATGGGGCGGGCTTGCATCCTTTTTACTGGCAATCTCATTTCTTGTTGCACCGCTGATCTACCTAACAGGAAACATACACACCACCCTCGGTATCATTACCTATGACCTCGCAGATTTCCTCTACGGGCCGCTCCTCTCTGCTGGGTTGCTCACGACGACCTACGTGCTTCGTGAGCGCATCGGCAAGCGCGCCACTCGCCGCATGGGCCTTTCCTTCGCAGCAGCTCTCCTTTCCGCCTTGGGGTTGGCAGCGGTTGCATTTATCCGCTCCTCGAATCGTCACTATCATTTGTCGCATCCCGAACTGAATTTACAAGACTCCACAACCGTGCTCATGATTTGGACAACGCTTGTAGCAGGCATGACTGCAGTTGGGTTTCATTTTCTAGGATGGATGTATGTGCTGCTTGGCTCCGCAAGTTGGACGTCCCGCCTCTTTCCGCGCCTGTTAATTGGATTCTATTTTCTGGCAGGAGTCTCGTCCCTGTTTGTTTACCTCCTCCCAGACCTCGAAGGACTGGCACTCTTACTTGGTACGATTATAAGCATCTGGCAAGGTATTTTGCTATGGAGAGACAATGCATAGCAAATGCCCCTTGCAAATTGTGAGCATTGAATTGGTATTCAACGAGGGGCGAATAGCATCTATATCTATGAAGCTTTTCAAAGTGGGAATATAAAAAACAACGCCACAAGGATTTTGCATCCTTGTGGCTCAATAACTTTGACACGCTATTACCAGTGGGTTATTCTGGGCTTTCCTCGATCCTGTGCCAAAAGTCCGCCATTACCTTTAGTTCATCTTCACTGAATTTATTGAGAAAAGTCTTACGAACGCACTCACTATGTTTTTCTGAAGCAATACGAAAGCGTTCGGCGCCTTCTTTGGTGAGCACTGCATACGCGCCGCGCCTATCTTCGGGCGCTTCTTCACGTGTGACCAAGCCCGCTTTCTCCAGCCTCTCCACCACACGGCTGACTCCGCTGCGGGTGAGGATGCTTTCCGACGCCAGATCTTGAATCCGCATTCGGTGTGTATTATTCCACGAGAGGCGCAATAAGACTTCGAACTCTACGTGGGTGAGTTGGGAATGCGTCTGCAAATCCTCTTCGATAATGCGGTTCATTTTGGCGTACGTTCCCAAAAATCCACCCCAGGCAAATTGTTCGCACTCATTAAAGTATTTTGACATATTTTCTCCACGTTTTACTCTTGACAGTTGCGTGCGCACGCACATATAATGTGTGCTCAATCACGTAAATTCTATCACAAATCAGAGGAGAAAATACCATGTCTGACGCAAAAGAAATTGTCCGTCCCTTCTACACTGACTGCCTGACAGTCAACACCAGCACCAACGTCGCGGAGAAGATGGGGCAACTCCTTGCCGATAACTTCCAATCCAAAGGTTCAGTGGAGGTCAAGAGCAAGGCGCAACTCATCGGGCAAATTCAATTTTTCTGGCAACTTGTCCCCGACCTGAAATGGGAAATTCAAGAGATGGCGGCGGAAGGTAACAAAGTCGTCGTCCGCAGCCTCGCTTCTGGTACGCCGAATGGAAACTTCATGGGAGTCCAAACCGACGGCAGCAAATCCTTTAAGACCATGACGATTGATATTCATACCGTTGAAAATGGACAGGTGGTGGAAGTTCATCACCTTGAAGATTGGGCGACTGCCATCAAGCAACTTTCTGCATAACTGGGGAACTTATTAATGAAATATCCCGCCATCCCCGTCTGGGTCAAAGTGATTGCATGGTTGTTGGTATTGCCAGGGCTATTCTTCGCGTTTGCATGTTATACCAACCCGTCCATGATTTTCCCTTCTGCAGATTTGAGCACGCCCGCCCTGCAATATGGGTACTTTAGCACGGCATCCCGCGCCGCAGCTATGGTGCTGGTTCTTGTGCTGGCAATTTTGAGCAACCGTCCTGAGTCGTTGGCGCTGGCCTTCATCATGCGCCTTGCCACAGAAATTCAGGATGGGATCGTTTCAGTTGTCACTGGCGGTACAAGTATGCTTGGGTTTATTGGTATTGTGATCGTGCTTGAAATCGCTTGCATCATTACGCTATTCCGTGTCATTCGCGGACAAAGCCACACGGCGTAGATCACCTCATTCAAAAAGACAGTCACATGTAAAGGTGACTGTCTTCTATTTTGCCAAAGGAGCAATACCATGAAAAACACTTCACTCGAAAAATCGGTTAGAGCAGCTTTTATTTTTCTCACCATCTGGAGCACGATTCAAATTGCGCGCTTTATTGCCGTCCCGTTGATGCTGGACATCTTAAACGGCAAGGCGAACGAAGCGTGGATGTTCCCCGCCATTCTCGATACGGTCACCGCGATTCTTTCGTTCTACTTTATCTTCGCCATCTGGAAGCAAAGAAACCTTGCCTCCTGGGTATATGGTTTTCTCTATCTTTCCATCTCCATCCTTGACCATATTGATGGAGCCGTAGCAGGCTGGTTGACGGTGGCTCCCGCCATGTTTGGCGACCTGAACGCGACAAAGTAAGTCTCATCATTTCGCTTCTCGCTCCAGCCGTGATTGACCTCATCGCGTTGGTTGTTCTCAGCAGCAAGAAGATCTGTTCCCAATTCTTTGAGATCGCCGAGTAGAAACTCAATGCCCGATCCCTCCACCTGCCGACAAGACCCTGGTGTCTTTATCCCTGTCATTGACCGCAACAAATGCGAAGGCAAAGCGGATTGCGTGCCCGCCTGCCCGTACTCCATTTTCAAAGTGGATACGCTTCCCACTGACCTGAGAGTTGGTCTGACTTTCATCGGCAGACTCAAAGGGACAGCGCATGGCTGGCAGCAGGCGTTGCTCATCCACCCCGAACAATGCCGCGCCTGCGGGCTGTGCGTCAAAGCCTGCCCCGAACATGCGATTACGTTGGCAAGAACTTAATTAAACACGATGGGCACAAAGGTCACGAAGGAAGCCAAGAGATTTTTACTTTGAGTACTTCGTGTCCTTTGTGTTTTAAATTTTTTGGAGAACCCCATGACCAAAACCCGCCTCGAAGCCTTTAGTGATGGCATGTTCGCCATTATCCTGACCATCCTTGTGCTCGAACTGCACGTCCCTGAATTGGAGAATTCTTCCTTCGCCGCCTTCAGCGCAGGGATGATTCAACTTGCGCCCAAATTCTTCGCCTTCCTCTTCAGTTTCTTCATCATCGCCATCTTCTGGATCAACCATCATGCCATCATTCACCACGTCCATAAAGTGGATACCAAACTGCTATGGCTGAACACAGCGTTGCTATTTTTCTCCTGCCTATTTCCGTTCATCACAGCCTTCATCGGTGACTACATGATGAATCCGTATGTGGTGGCGTTGTATCCGCTCAACATGGCGCTCTCTTCGCTCACGATCAACGCGCTGTGGAAGTACGCCTACGTAGATACCGACCTCGCACCCAACACCATGACCGCCGAAGAAAAGCAGGCACGGATGAAACGTGACAGAATGGCGTTATATATCAACCTTGGTTCGGTGGCGCTGGCGTTTGTGTGGGTTCCGATCACATTGACCATTATGGTGGTTTTCCCGTTCGCCTTTGTTGTGCCAACTTTATTGGGCAAGAAGGAAAAAGAATGAAAGACAAGATCGTTCTTATCACAGGTGCGACAAGCGGGATCGGATTCCAAACTGCGCTGACTCTTGCAAAAATGGGCGCGCAGGTTATCGTCACAGGGCGGAGTCAAAAGTCAGCGCAGGGGGCGGCGGTGAAACTCAAAGCTGAAAGCGGAAATGAGCGCGTGGATTTCCTGCTGGCAGATCTTTCGGCGCAGAAAAATGTTCATGCTTTAGCCGACCAATTCAAGGCGAGGTTTGAGCGGCTCGACATCCTCATTAATAATGCAGGGCTGGCGTCATCCAAATATGAATTGACCGAAGACGGCATCGAATCCGATTTTGCGATGAATGTGGTTGCGCCGTTTTTATTAACTCATTTACTGATGGATTCGTTGAAGAAAAGCGATTCGCCGCGCGTCATCACCTTGATGGGCGGTGATGTGCCCGCCGCGCTCGACATGGACAATTTGCAATCGGAAAAATCGTTTGATGGCTTGAACACCTACTCGCAAACCAAACTGGCGATGATGGCGTTGATGTACGAGTTTTCCCAGCGCGAAAAAGATGTAACGATCAACGTTTGCTACCCCGGGCAAGCCAGCACTTCCATGACCCGCAGCGTCACGCCCGAAATGTTCCCGCGTGCCATGCGTTGGATATTTCCTGTCTACAAATTCATGACGCGCGATGACGGCGGCAAATCGGCAGCAAAGGCTTCTCGCTCGTCGGTGTATCTCGCAACGTCAAAAGAGGTGGAAGGCATGACAGGCAAATACTTCGACACGAATTGCAAAGAGGCGGCATGGTCGCCTGCGGTGATGAATGATATTGTGCGACAAAAACTTTGGGAAGTTGTGGAGAAAATTTCTCGCGTGGATTATTAACTTGTGGAAGGCAGGCCCTGAGGGGTACTCCGCTTTTCTGCGGAGTATAATCGTGCAATGCCTACTACATCCTATCCATTCGCTCGTAATGTACAAACCGCACTAAATAACGCAAAGCGCATCGCTGAACAGGCTGGGCAGCCATCTGTTGACTCGTTGGCATTGTTGTTAGCATTATTACAAATGCCAAAGTCACAGGCGTCTGCTGTGTTGAAGGCTCTTAAGGTGAGGGTGGAGAATCTTGCAGCGCGTGTGTCCGCTACGATCAAGCTGGAAGCGGGGCAGCCAGCTGCAGGGTCGGGTGGGAAGCGCAGTGAATTGAATCTATCCGCTGAAAGCGAATCCGTTTTAAACGAATCTCTTGCTGAGATGAACGAACGTACGCTTCGTGCTATTGATGGGCAGATCTTGCTGTTAGGTATGTTACGCAGCCCTGAGAGTAAGGCTGGGCAAATTCTGTCTCAATATGGGGTGACAGCAGAGCAGGTGCGTGAGAGTATGCAGACCATGAAGGTGGTACCCAATGAAGGGGATGCCTTTTTTGATTTGTTGAAGGTGTTGGGGCGAGCCATGCACAATGGCGTCAGCCCGATCTTTGTCAGTCTGGTTGTGTTTACGATTACGATGGCTGGATTTCTGTGGTTTGATATTGGCAACAATCCGCAGTTGTTCATGTTTGCTTTTGTCATTAGCGGCTGGCTTGTTGCGCTTTGCCTGCATGAGTTCGGACATGCGCTTACCGCATTTTTAGGTGGAGATGAAAGTGTGGAGGATAAGGGATACCTTACACTCAACCCGCTTAAATATACTCACCCTATTATTAGTGTGGTGATTCCTTTGGTGATGCTGCTGATGGGTGGAATTGCATTTCCTGGCGGCGCAGTGTATATCAACATTCATGCTTTGCGGAAGCCGAAATATCGTAGCCTTGTTTCGGCAGCGGGCCCATTGGCAAACTTTATTTGTCTGCTTCTGTTAGGATTGCCTTTTAGCAATATTCCTTTTTATTACATCTTCCCAAATGCGCCAACGGAATTTCTTTCTGCGTTGGGTCTTCTGGCGTTGCTGCAAATGATCGCCTTATTTATTAATTTGCTGCCGATCCCTGGTTTGGACGGATTCGGTATTCTTGAACCATTCCTTCCGCGTGAATGGGCGGAATTTGCTGGGTTCCTGCGGCCATTTGGCTTTTTGATTGTTTTTGTTCTCTTATCAGCGAATTCGCCGATTTCAAATTTCTTTTGGAATAATGTTTGGTCTGCTATGGAGTTGATCAACTCCAACCTGGCATATTTTGCCAATGAGGGAGTGAAGACATTCTTTCCTTGGTAAGTAGGATGGCAAACGACAACATTTTCAACAAGACAGTCCATATTAATGTTTCAGCTTCTAAAGTTTGGGAGTCGTTAACGATTCCAGACTTAATGAAAAAATGGATGTCTGAAACAGACATTACCATCCTCACAGATTGGAAGGTTGGGAGCCCAATCCTGATCCGCGGAAATTTATCGGGTGTGAATTTCGAGAATAGAGGGATAGTCTTACAATTTGAGTTTGAGAATATCCTTCGGTACAGTCATTTAAGTTCGCTATCAAAACTGCCTGACCGACCTGAAAGCTATTCCATCATTGAGTTTAAGCTGTCACCTACAGAAGAGCAGACGGCCCTGCATGTAACGGTCAGTAATTTCCCCACAGAGATCATATACAAACATTTGGCTTTTTATTGGAATGTAACCCCTGGAATATTGAAGAGGATATTAGAAGAACAAGCCTAGTTATTTATAAGTACACAGAAATGGAGATCTTATGAAAGAAAAGACACAAGCGGATATTGTTGATGGGGCGAAATGCAAAGTAATTGGTGGCGTTCATGCAGGGAAATCTGGCACGATCCGTGATATCAAGACTGGAAAAACAGGTCATGTGTCCATTACGGTAGTACAGCCAAACGGGGAAAGATTTAAGACCCTTGCCAGGAATGTCGTTGTCGTCAAAGGTTGATTAAGTTTGTGCAGGCGCTCTGCCGCTCCTGTTGAGATACTCAATAGGAGCGGCAGAACGTTTCGTATGGCCTAAGAGTGTTAGTCCAATACCTCAAGGGAAATTTCTACGAGCGTGGAGTCTGACTCATTGAACACATGTAAAAGATTGTTAACCACAAAGGTATTGTGGCTCAAGACCGCTTTTTCTGGAGCAATAAAATTTGGGCCGATCACTACTTCGTCCCCTATGCTCGGCGGATTTGCGTCCGTTTCAAATTCTGCAATATCTTCATCATCAATAATAAATCGAAATCTGTAGCGCATGGAATATTGTCCTTTTTGTTGAGATTATCTCTTGAATATAACATAATAGCCTTGCCTGTCCGCTACGAGCGGAGGAAGAACGGCTTCCCTTGTTTGCTTTTGCGTCAGATGGGGAAACGTGTTGTAAGATTATTGTTAAGTCTGGTCAGGAGAAACGCAGATGAGATTAAAAGGTATCTTTGTTGGGTTGGTTGGCGGAGTAATCCTTTATGGGTTGCTGTATTATCCCTGTTATGTATTCTTACCTGGAAGATTCATCAGCGCTTGGTCGCATCATGGGCGAACTGACCTGACGTACCTCTGTCTGACCGCTTCCTTGTTTGTGTTGATAGCGATTGGCGTGCTCGGGGAAGATGGAGTGGTTTGGATGAATCGAAGACATTTTTAGGCGGGCTGCGGCGGGCGGAATTGCCATGTTTATTGCCTATGGATTGATCATCTCTCCCGCCTCTGGAATTCTGAAACAAGGAAATCTTCGCTATGGCTTTGTAGAAGTAAAAGATGAATGCTGTCTTTGTCATCAGCTTGTCTTTATGTGGTTACTTAACGATTTGGTGGGCAGTAGCGGGCTTTGGATATCGGTACTGGCAGGTTCGATCAGGCGCCGTCCGGGGCTGGGCCGCTGAATCCGATGCCTGATCTTCAACTCAGTGGTCAAAATTATTTTCATTTATGAATTCATTTATGATCTTTATGGCTATGCTGAATTATTTTAGTATGTCTGCCTTTGCCACTTTTGTTGGCATTGTTGAAGTGGAATGGCACAATACAGAATTAGCTCCCAATATCCTGTTTCAGGGCATTGATGATGCTCATTGCGACCATATATCTGGGTCTTATTCTGGCAATTGAAATTGTGGAGTGATTTGCATTCATTTCAGAAACAATTTGAAATTCAACGCCCGTCTTGGGTGTTCTGCAAGCCAAGTTTACTGTGATCTTGCCCGCCTTTTTGTAGATATTCCATCCTTTAAGAACAATCCATTCTTTTTTGGACAGCCACTTTATCCATGGCAATTGGCATTCTGACTTTCCGAGATGCTTTTTGGAAGAAGCGTTATTGGAAAATTGCCTCAGTGCAGTATCCCTTTGCTGAACTAGGTCTGGTGCTTCAGGGTGGAATTGCAGCCTCCCTGTTTATGACCCTAACCCTCATGATGGGAAGTCTGGTCATTCCGTTAAATCTGGTGTTGATAACTGTCTCTGCTATAGGTTCATTTTCAGGGAATGGTGGGGGCGATTCTCAAAGTGTAATTAATCTGGTTAATTCGGTTTATACAATGCCTGTGAGCATTTTTGAGATGATCTTTGTTGTGATTTCTGTTTACTTTTTACTAGTGATTTGGACGCTTGGAAATACCATCAACTTCCTGCGTGATTATGGTTTCCGCATTTTGAGCCAAACTCCCAAGCAAGAATATAACGATGAAAGCTCTGGTTGATCAAAATGTCCCAATGAGTTGAGCCGCGGCGCCTACTACAAATAGAATAACTCCAAAATTTAGCAATTGACGCCGAAACCGTCCATCATTACTTAGACCCTCCACTATTTTCATCAGTTTTGCAGGCATCCATGATAAGAGTGCGCCTGCCAGGCCAAAGATTAAAAAGATGGCAACAATTTTTTCGGTGGATATGCTGCTGTTGCCAGCTGGGAACGCAAGGGACGCTACGGAGGTAATAATCATAAGCATGGGGATTAAGATCCATAGAAAAAGCAATGAGACTGCCCCTAATAAAGAGATAATGAACATGATAAAGGATAGTGCTATCAGCACGATCCGCAAATATTTTTGTACTTTGCGCATTCCATTTTCACCCAATATTTCAGGAGCGGCCAGAAAAAATGCGAGAAAATCGCAGATCAAGCCAACACGTGTGAGATCAATGGCAATTGTTGGGTTCATTTTTTGACTCTTTCTCAAAGTTTAATTCATTTTACTCCATTGATTACAGACTTCGATGTGTCCTTTATCTGCTAGTACAATAAAGAGTATGACAGTTAATCTAGGCGATATCTATTGGATACCTGTGGACGAAGCAAATGACTTGAAAACGAAGATCGTTCATCCACATGTTGTCATTCAAGTGGATGCGATCAACCATACTTTAATGGTCTGTGCATTAACCACCAATAAAAAGCAGGCTAACTTGCCAGGAAATGTCTTGCTGGAAGCAGGCGAGGCGAATTTGCCCAAGCAAAGCATCGTGGTTGTTTCGCAAGCAGCCACGGTTAACAAGTCCCAATTGGGCGAATATATTGGATCACTAACGGAAGAACGGCTTACGCAGATTTTATCTGGTATGCGCTTTGTCCAACGGATGATAGAACGTTAATTGGGCTCTTTTTTGTTTCA
>JAXLVT010000042.1:0-24726 GCA_046328925.1 Anaerolineales bacterium | reverse complement strand
TTGTTGAGACTGCACCCATTTCCCGTGATAAGCGCTGGGCTGTCGAGACAGTTGTCAAGCGTGAGACTCGCACCGCTGATCAGGGCGTAGGAGAATAAGCCATGATTCAGCATGAGTCTCGATTGAAAGTCGCCGATAACACCGGCGCCCGTGAATTGCTTGTAATCCACGTATTAGGTGGATCAAAGCGCAAGTACGGCTCAATTGGCAATATTGTTGTTGCCACTGTGAAGTCTGCTGCGCCGCAAGGTTCTGTGAAGAAGAGCGAAGTTGTGAAGGCTGTTATTGTGCGCTGTACAAAAGAATGGCGCCGTGAAGATGGTTCTTATATTCGCTTTGATGACAACGCCGCGGTTATCCTGGATGCCGATGGTGAAAACCCGAGGGGCACTCGTATCTTTGGGCCAGTGGCACGTGAATTGCGTGACATGGGTTATATGAAGATCGTGTCGCTTGCCCCGGAAGTACTGTAGGAGCTGATAATGAAAGTTAAGATCCGTAAAGGCGATACAGTTGAATTGATTAGTGGCAAGCGCGATCAGATCGGCAAGCGTGGCGAAGTGATCAATGTTTTGCTGGATGATCGTCGTGTGGTTGTGCAGGGTATCAATATTCGTACCAAGCACCAGAAACAGACGCAAAACACCAGTGGCCGCAACATTCAAAACGCTGGTCGCATTGAGTTTGAAGGGCCGATCAATATTTCGAATGTGATGCTTGTTTGCCCGAAATGCGGTGAACCTACTCGTGTTGGTATCCAACGCGATAGTGATGGTGCCCATCGTGTTTGTAAGCAATGTCAAGCCACGATTGATTAGGCTGTGGAGCGAATAAGATGAACAGAATGCATGAACGTTATACAAAGGAAGTGGCTCCGGCCTTGTTTAAATCATTCGGCTTCAAGAATGTGATGCAGGTTCCGCGTATTGAAAAAGTTGTTTTGAACATTGGTCTCGGTGAAGCAATGGATAACCCCAAAGCTCTCGAAGCTGCAACGGGTGACCTTGCCACCATTACTGGTCAGAAGCCGGTACAGACAAAGGCAAAGAAAGCCATCGCGAACTTCAAACTTCGTGAAGGTCGTTTAATCGGTGCAAAGGTAACTTTGCGCGGTGACCGAATGTGGTCTTTCCTTGATCGTTTGTTGAACATTGCGTTGCCCCGCGTTCGCGATTTCCGCGGCGTTTCGGCGAATGCTTTTGATGGTCGTGGGAATTACACTTTGGGTCTTAAAGACCAATTGGTTTTCCCTGAGATCGAATATGACAAAATTGATAAATTGCGCGGTATGGAGATCACAATTGTGACCTCTGCCCAAAATGATGATCAGGCTCGCGCATTATTGCAATTGCTCGGAATGCCGTTTAGCAATAAGAAGGATGCGTAATTATGGCAAAGAAATGTATGCAATATCGTGAACTGCGACGCCGTTATGCTGTACAGGTACGGAATCGTTGTCAGCGTTGTGGACGCGCGCGCGGCTACATTCGTCGTTTTGGTTTGTGCCGCATTTGCTTCCGTGAACTGGCGTTGACGGGCAAAATCCCCGGCGTCGTGAAGTCGTCGTGGTAGGCCGGAGGTAGATCATGTCTATTAATGATCCAATTGCTGATATGTTGACCCGCATTCGTAATGCTGTCATGGCTGGCCATGCACAGGTTGGAATGCCCAACTCAAAGATTAAAGTAGAGATCGCTAAAATCCTTAAGGATGAAGGCTTTCTTGAAGGTTTCGAAGTGGTGGACGGTGATCGCGAAGGACAGAAAGTCCTACGTGTGAAGATCAAGTATGTAGGTGATCGTCGCGAACGCCGTGCGGTTCTTTCCGGATTAGAGCGCGTTAGCACTCCCGGTCGCCGTATTTACACCAAGAAAACTGACATTCCCTGGGTGCTTTCTGGAATTGGCGTTGCCATTCTTTCTACGCCCAAGGGTGTTATGACCGGCGCACGTGCCCGACAGTTGGGCGTGGGCGGCGAGATCATCTGCAAGGTCTGGTAGGAGGTTTACTGTGTCTAGAATTGGTCGTTTACCAGTAGATATCCCCGGCGGTGTGCAGGTGGATGTCAATGGTTCCAGTGTTCGTGTAAAAGGTCCGAAGGGCGAATTACAACGCGTGTTCTCAAGCTTGATTGGTATCAAGATGGAGAATAATCAGTTGGAAATTACTCGCAAATCCGAAGACCCAGCAGAACGTGCTTTGCATGGCACAACTCGCGCCGTACTCGCAAACATGATGCACGGCGTAAGCAAGGGTTTTGAAGTTATTCTTGAAGTTGAAGGCGTTGGATATCGCGCTGAGATGGAAGGAAAGAACGTTGCCTTGTTTGTTGGATATTCACATCCTGTGAAGATTGAACCACCTGCGGGTGTTTCATTTGAAGTCGATACGAAGACCCGCCAGATTAAGGTGTTGGGTTTCGATAAAGAATTGGTCGGTCAGATTGCTGCTAACATTCGCAAGGTACGTCCGCCAGAGCCATATCATGGCAAAGGCATTCGTTACCTAGGTGAACGTATTCGTCGCAAGGCTGGTAAGGCCGGGAAAGGAGCCAAGTAATCCATGGCTAAAAAGAGTCGTTCTCTCTCTCGCGAGCGTCGTCATTTGCGTGTTCGTAAACACGTTTTTGGCACCGATCAGCGCCCGCGTTTGAATGTTTTCAAGAGTCTTACTGGGATTTATGCTCAGGTAATTGACGATATTGATGGAAATACCCTTGTATCTGCATCCACAGTGGATAAAGATTTACGTGAACAAATGAAGGGTATGAAGAAGACCGAGCAGGCAAAGGCAGTTGGCAAAGCTGTTGCTGAACGCGCCAAGTCGAAAGGGATTTCTTCAGTCGTGTTCGATCGTGGTGGCTTCCGTTACGTCGGGCGTATTAAGGCTTTGGCCGATGGTGCGCGCGAAGGCGGCCTGCAATTCTAATAGTGTTGTGATACACGGAGAAAGATATGGCAGAACAAGCATTTACTGGACAACAATATGAGTCGCAGGACGCTTACGAAGAGCGCGTGATCGAAATTGCTCGCGTAGCAAAAGTAGTGAAGGGTGGTCGTCGCTTCCGTTTCCGCGTGACCGTAGTTGTTGGCGATAAGAAGGGCACCATCGGAATGGGTGTTGGCAAAGCCAATGCTGTACCCGATGCGATGCGCAAGGCCTCTGAGCGTGCTCGTAAAGATTTGAGAACAGTGAACCTCGCAGGAACAACTATTCCTCATGAATCTTTAGGAACCACCGCCGAGCTAAAGTTTTCCTCAAGCCCGCATCTCCTGGTACCGGCGTTATCGCCGCAGGTGGCGTGCGTGCTGTACTTGAAGTAGCTGGTGTGCGTGATATTCTCACCAAATCCATGGGCAGTGCAAACGTACTGAATGTGGTGATGGCAACTTTTGACGCTCTTGACGGACTTCGCTCTCCTGCTTTGGAAGCAGCTCGTCGCGGCAAACGCCCCGAAGAATTGTTGCCATTCTGGGAACGGAGGAAGCAACATGCCTAAGAAAGAAACAACCGGTAAGACCCTGCGTGTGACTTTGGTTCGAAGTTCTATTGGATATACCAAGAACCAAAAAGCCACAGTCAAAGCACTTGGGTTACACCGCTTACATCAAACTGTTGAGCATAAGGACACTCCCGCTTTGCGCGGAATGTTGAACAAAATCATCCATTTGCTCAAGATCGAAGAGTAGGTTGAATATGAAACTTCACGATCTTAAACCTAATGAAGGTTCTAAAAAGAACCGCAAACGTGTTGGACGTGGTATTTCCGCTGGACAGGGTAAAACTGCTGGCCGCGGTACCAAGGGTGCAGGGTCTCGCTCCGGTGAAGGTGGTCACCTTTATCGACAGGGCGGTAACCTGCCTTTCTTCCGTCGCTTGCCGTTCATGCGTGGTGAAGGATTTACCCCACCACATCAAGTCACTTTCAATGAAGTGAATCTTGATCAATTATCCGATGCCTTCAAAGCCAACGAAGTTGTTACTCCGGAAGCTCTTGAAAAAGCTCATCTTCTTCGCGACCCTCAAAACCCCGTGGTTGTGCTTGGTCGTGGTGAAATCAAAGTTGCGCTGAAGATTAGCGTACATCGTGTCAGCGCAGGTGCCAAAGCCAAGATTGAAAAGGCTGGCGGCTCTGTTGATTTGATTAACTAGAGCATACAGATAAACCACCATGAAAACGTTTTTTACAAGTCTTTCACGTGTATGGAAATCAGAGGATATTCGTCGTAAGTTGATTATCACTCTTGTGCTTTTAGCAATTTTCCGTCTTGCTGCAAATGTGCCGGTTCCTGGAGCAGATCGTGCTGTTCTTGAAGCATTTTTCCAGTCCGGTGGTGGCGGAACCTTTGTCGGTTTTCTGAACTTGTTGTCTGGTGGGACAATTGCCCATTTTTCTTTGCTCTCAATGGGTGTATATCCATACATCACAGCTCAGATTATTTTGCAGTTGTTAATTCCAATTATTCCTGCGTTACAGCGTAGGATGGAAGAAGACCCGCGTGAAGCTCGCCGTTGGCAGGAAAAGTGGACCTATTATCTTGCCGTACCAATGGCTGCACTTTCCGCGATTGGTCAGATTGGTTTGTTTAATAATCTGACATTAACTGCTAGTGGAATTGGTAAAAAAGTAATTGAATTTGGATTTACACAAGACCTTTGGTTGCAATCTACAACTATCTTGATTGCTATGACTGCAGGTACTATGTTTGCCATTTGGTTGGGTGAGTTGATTTCTGAATATGGTATTCGCGGACAGGGGCTTTCCCTCGTCATTTTTGCAGGTATCGTATCTCAATTACCAAGTAACTTGTATTCCATGTTTGCAGATCCAAGCACTGTTGTATATATGTTACTCTTTACACTCATCGTGATTGTATTGACGATCATCGCAATTGTGTATGTTCAACAAGGCCGTCGAAATGTGCCAGTCATGTACCCTGGTCGTCGCATGGGCAGTCGCATGTCCATGCCTGTGAAAGGAACCTTGCCTTTGATGGTCAACCTTTCTGGCATGATCCCGTTGATTTTCGCTAGTGCAATTTTGCAGTTCCCTGCAGTAGTTGCTGGCTTTTTGACACAATGGTATCCCGACAGCGAAGGTCTAAAAAGTTTTGCCACTTCTATGACTAGTTTCTTTGGTGGCACAGGAACTCATAACTGGGGTTATTGGACCTTGTACTTCTTTATGGTAGTTGTCTTTACTTTCTTCTATACATCTGTTTTGTTCGACCAACAGAATTATGGTGACAACTTAAAGAAAGTAGGCGCTTCAGTTCCTGGTGTTCACACCGGGGCTCCTACCCAAAAATATTTAAGCACCGTACAGAGACGTATTACGTTACCTGGTGCTTTGTTCTTGGGGATTGTAGCTATCATGCCATTCCTATTGAATCTCCTGCTGGGAGTATTCAATTTGCAATCCACTTCACAAGCTGGCTTATTCCTAGTCTCTTCTTCAGGCTTGTTGATTGTTGTAGGTGTGGTTCGTGACACCTTTATGAACATTGATGCTGAACTTAAGCTTCATGGATATCAGGACTCGTTGTTAGTTCGCTAAGAGGAGACCATTTTATGGCGACCTTTATCGTTTTGCTCGGCCCTCCCGGTGCCGGTAAAGGAACGCAAGCTGAGTTGTTGTCGAAAACTACCAAGCTCGCGCATGTTTCTTCTGGAGATTTATTTCGCGAGAACCTTAAAAATCAAACAGAACTCGGAAAGCTTGCCAAATCCTTTATGGATAAAGGTGAACTTGTTCCTGACGATGTGACGATTAGCATGATACGCGATCGCCTCCTTCGTCCAGACTGTGAAGCTGGTGCCATCCTCGACGGATTTCCCCGCACCCCGGCACAGGCAGATGCACTTGAAGTAATGCTGGTTGATTTTAAAAGCCGAGTGGATCTCGTTCCATACATTACTGCTTCCGAGGCTGTTTTGGTCCAACGCATTAGTGGACGTTGGACATGTCGTGCTCACGGACATATTTATCATCAGGTATATAGTCCGCCAAAGCAAGCTGGCTTATGTGATTTGGATGGATCTGAACTTTATCAACGTGATGATGATAAAGCGGAGACAGTGGCAAAACGTATTCGAGTTTATTTTGATCAGACCATGCCACTTGTGGAATACTACCGCAAGGCTGGCAAGTTAATTCAGGTCGATGGTATGCAGGCAGTTGAAAAAGTGACAGATATTTTGCTCACTGCCTTGAAGAAATAGTTGAAAGTGCAGAGGATGGTTCTCTGCTGAAAAGTAGGTATGAAATGAGTTGGGAACGCCAGGTTAATATAAAGACACCCGCACAAATTAAGATTATGCGTGACGCGGGTCACATCAATGCAACAGTGCTGGCGAGAGTACGAGAACTTTTACAACCAGGTATGACGACAGCGGACCTCAACGCGGCTGCTGAGGAAGTGCTCAAGTCATACGGATGTGTATCGCCCTTTAAAGGATATGGAAACCCGCCATATCCCGCCTCAATCACAGTTTCAATTAATGATGAAATGGTGCATGGGATCCCACACCCAAAGCGTAAGCTAAAGGCAGGGGATATTGTTTCGATAGACTGTGGAACAATCTATGAAGGGTTTGTTGCTGACTCGGCATTCACTGCTGGAGTGGGGGAGATTTCTCCCATAGCAACAAATTTGCTGGAGGTCACTGAAGGCGCGTTGTACGCAGGCATTGAAAAAATGCGCAGCGGCAATCGCACAGGTGATGTTTCCTCTGCGATACAGAATTATGTAGAAAGCCGTGGTTTGCAAGTTACCCGTGAATATACCGGGCACGGTGTCGGGAAGAAGATGCATGAAGGACCGCAGGTACCAAATATCGGTACGCCAGGAAGCGGTTTGCTTCTTCGACCTGGGGTGACCATTGCGCTTGAGCCAATGGTTCTTATTGGGACGTACGAAACCCGCGTCCTGCCAGATAAGTGGACGGTTGTCTCTGCTGATGGATCTTTGACAGCACATTTTGAACATACAGTGGCTGTCACCGAAGGAGACCCCCTCATCCTGACTGTTCTACAGCCACAGCAGGCGACCGTATAAACGTAGACGAATTGCAAGAGTGTAAGTATAATCAGGCGTTTGGCCTTGAAGAGAATTGTAGTAAGGAGACTGATTTCATGAAAGTTTCGCCATCCATTCGCAAGCGTTGCGCCAAGTGTCGTATTGTTCGACGCAAAGGCCGCGTTTTCATTATTTGCGAAAATCCAAAACATAAACAGAGACAAGGGTAGTGACCTATGGCAAGAATTGAAGGCGTTGACCTGCCCCGCAACAAACGGGTCGAAGTTGGCCTAACGTATCTTTTTGGCGTTGGCCTGACTCGCTCTCAGGAGATTTTGGCTGAAACCAAAATCAATCCTGATACACGTATTAAAGACTTAAGCGAAGCAGAAGTTGCTGCAATTCGCGAATATATTTCCAAGCACTATAAGGTCGAAGGCGATTTGCGCCGTGAAGTTCAAATGAACATCAAGCGCTTGATCGAAATCGGTTCTTACCGTGGTTTGCGCCACCGCCGCAATTTGCCGGTACGTGGTCAGCGTACCAAGACCAATGCTCGCACCCGTAAGGGCGGCAAGAAGACCGTTGCAGGTCGTGGCCGCAAAAAGGGCGCTAAGAAGTAATCCTGTCCGAAAGGTATAGATAAAAAATGGCTCAGAGTGTTCGTTCTACCCGCCGCGCCGCTGGCGCCAAAAAAGGGAAGCGCACCCTGTCTAGCGGACAGGTGCATATTTTCGCTTCTTTCAATAACACAATTGTGACTGTGACTGATACCGAAGGCAACACTGTTGCTTGGGGCTCTGCTGGCTCTGCTGGTTTCAAGGGATCTCGCAAGAGCACTCCTTTTGCTGCCCGCCTCGCTGCAGAACAAGCTATCAAAGCTGCCCAGCAATTAGGTATTCAGGAAGTGGATTTGTTCGTAAAAGGTCCTGGTCCAGGTCGCGAAAATGCAATTCGTGCTGTGCAATCCATGGGATTAAGAGTCCGTTCCATTGCGGATATCACCCCCGTGCCGCATAACGGTTGTCGTCCTCCCAAGAAGCGACGCGTGTAGTAGGTGAGGTTTTTATAATATGGCAAAAACATTAAGCCCAGTATGTAAGCTTTGCCGCCGCGAAGGCGAAAAGCTTTTTCTAAAAGGTGAACGCTGTTACACCCCCAAATGCTCTTTTGAAAAGCGCAGCTTTGCCCCTGGTCAGCATGGTCGAACCGCTGGCCGTGGTGGTGGCAAAGGAATGGGAACAGGCCGCGCCTCAGACTTTGCACGTCAGTTACGTGCAAAACAAAAAGCCCGTCGTATTTATGGTGTGTTGGAACGTCAGTTCCGCCGCTATTACGATACAGCTTTGACCCGCCGTGGTCTCACTGGTTTGAACTTGCTTCAGATTCTTGAGTCCCGCCTTGATAACGTTGTGTATCGTCTCGGTTTTGCATCGAGCCGTTCTCAAGCCCGTTTATTGGTGACACATGGTCACTTTACTGTAAACGGCCGCCGCACTGATGTTCCTTCCATGCTCCTTAGCGAAGGCGATCAGATCGTGGTTCGTGAAGGTTCTGTGAAGTTGAACTACTTCAAGGGTCTTGACGGTGTGATTGAAAAGCGCAATGCTCCATCCTGGCTCAGCCGTGATGTGAAGCAGATGAGCGGTTCAGTTGCTCGTATGCCAGAACGTGCCGAAATTGACGGAAGCCTCGACGAACAGTTGATCGTCGAATACTATTCCAGACGTTAGTTCTCCAGATACGCATCGGGTCGGGATCAGAACTCTGGTCCTGACCTGGGTGCATTTTTGAAAGGGAGTGTGAACCGTGACGGGTATCATAACGAACATGGTCATGCCGAAGATCGAACGCGAAGCAGAAGCTCGCAACTACGGCAAATTCACAATCAGCCCGCTGGAGCGTGGCTATGGTGTGACGCTTGGCAATGCCTTGCGCCGCGTATTGCTTTCCTCTCTTGAGGGTTCGGCGATTACCTCTGTCCGCGTTGCGGATGTCTTGCATGAATTTAGCGACATCCCCGGTGTGCGTGAAGATGTAATTCAGGTCACTTTACAAATCAAACAGATTCGCATCAAGATGGACGGCGTGGATAGCGCCAGAATGCATCTTGAAGTGCGTGGTGAAGGAACAGTCACTGCAGCTGATATTATTACCCCAGCTGAAATTGAGATTGTCAACCCTGACCTGTATCTGTTTACCGTGGATGGAGCCAAGACCAAGCTCGATATCGAATTCATGGTAGAACGCGGCCGCGGATATTCCCCGGCCAATGAACGTGCAGGACATATGCCCATTGGTGAACTTCCAGTGGATGCCATTTACAGCCCTGTGAAACGTGTCAATTGGGAAGTTGCCTCAGCCCGCGTGGGTCAGAGCACTGCCTATGACAAATTAATTTTGGAAATCTGGACAGACGGAACTATTTCACCGGAACGCGCCCTAAGCTCTTCCGCCCGTACCCTCATTGATCACTTGCGCTATGTTGCTGGTATCAACGAAGAAATGTTGGCTGTGGCTGTGGAACGCGAAACCTCTGGAAGCCGTTTGAGCAGTGAACTGGCCGAAACGCCAGTCGAAGCTTTGGATCTTTCCGTGCGTGTCTTCAATTCCTTGAAGCGCACAGGTATCACCACGGTAGGTGATGTTCTCGACTTGCTTGAAAAAGGCGAGACCGCGGTCATGTCCATTCGAAATTTTGGCGAGAAGTCTCTTGATGAGCTTCGCGACAAGATGCGCGAAAAAGGCTTCATGAAAGATAATTCAGCGGAGAGTTAGAGATGCGACATTCGGTAGCAGGTTATAAACTGGGACGCACCAAAAGCGCGCGTATCGCGTTGAGGCGCAACCTTATCAAACAATTGTTTACGCACGAGCGTATTCAGACCACCAAGGCAAAAGCCGCAGCAATCCGTGGCGAAGCTGAAAAACTGATTACTCTTGCTCGTAACAGCGCAAATGGTTCAGATACAGACAAGCTCAATGCACGTCGTTTGGCCATTTCCAAGCTGGGTGACAATCAGTTGATCAAACGTTTGTTTGACGACATTGCCCCTCGCTTCGCAACCCGCCCCGGCGGTTATACTCGTGTACTGAAACTTGGACCCCGCCTCGGCGATTCTGCTGAAATGGTTGTCCTTGAGTTAGTGGAAGAATAAGAAGAAACATCTGGCATTCAGCTGCAAGTAATACCTGAAAGCTGATAGCTATATGGCACGTTACCAAGTGATCCTTGCCTATGACGGCACTGGTTTTCAAGGAAGTCAGCGGCAGGTAGAGATTCGCACCGTTCAAGGTGAATTCGAAAAATCCCTTCGTAAGTTGGGATGGTCTGAAACATCAGTCATCATGGCTGGAAGGACAGATACCGGAGTTCATGCAACGGGGCAGGTGGCAGCGTTTGATATGGAATGGACACACGGAGATGAGCAATTGCTTCGTGCCCTCAATGCTGACCTTCCACCTGATATTGCGATACAAAGCCTGACCAAAGTTTCTGCGGAATTCCATCCTCGCTTTGATGCCATTGCGCGGCGATATTGTTACAGGCTCTTTAGTGAACCCATTCGCGACCCGTTACGCGAAAAGTTATCCTGGAGAGTTTGGCCCGCAATGGATGAAAATGTTCTCAATCAAACGGCAAATCTTTTTCTCGGCACACATGATTTTGCCGCCTTCGGTTCTCCAACAACCCCAAAAGGGACGACGGTCCGAACGGTGACAAAGACCGGGTGGAAGAAGATGCCTGATGGTGAGTGGCAGTTCGAAGTCCAGGCAGATGCGTTTTTATATCGCATGGTAAGAAGAATGGTATTCGTACAAGTGTCAGTTGCGCAGGGAAGATGTTCGGTGGAAGATGTTCAAAATGCTTTATCCAAGCAAAAGACGCTTCTCTCTGGATTGGCTCCCGCACATGGCTTGACACTGGTCGAAGTAAAATATGGATCACACTGAATTAATTAAGAAACGGAGAGACGAAAGTGCAACAGAAGACGTACTATCCGAAAGCCGCTGAAATACAGCGCGATTGGCTTCTCGTGGATGCTGAAGGACAAAACCTTGGCCGTTTGGCCACGCGCATTGCGCACGTTTTGCTTGGCAAACACAAACCCTCTTTCACACCTGGTGTGGAAATGGGCGACTTTGTGGTGGTTGTAAACGCTGAACGCGTGACAGTCACCGGTACAAAGACAAGTTCGAAACTGACCACCAAGATTTATAACCATCACTCTGGTTATCCTGGCGGTTTGAAATATATTTCTCTGCGCGATCAATTGTTGCAGTACCCTGACCGCGCCTTGCGCGATGCTGTTTGGGGCATGTTGCCTCACAACCGCATGGGACGTGCCGTGCTCAAGCGCCTGAAGATTTATGCAGGCCCTGAACATCCACACGCTGTGCAAAACCCGCAAGTTTTGAAATAAGAGGTAAGTGATTATGGCTCAATATTACGAAGGCATTGGCCGCCGCAAGGAAAGCACCGCCCGCGTCCGCTTAACCAGCGGAAGTGGAAAATTTATCGTCAACGAAAAAGAAGGCAAGGTTTATTTTCCACGCCTTGGTGATCTTGATGATATTCTCCGCCCGTTTGGCGCCACCGGACAGGATGCCAGCAAGTATGATGTCACTGTCGTGGTAAACGGTGGTGGTACCACTGGACAGACCGAAGCTGTGCGCCTTGGTGTCGCCCGCGCCCTTGTCCTCATCAATGGTGATTTCACATCTCCTCTTCGCAAGAAGGGGTTGCTCACCCGAGATGCTCGCGTCAAGGAACGCAAAAAACCAGGCCTCAAGAAAGCCCGCAAGGCTCCTACATACACCAAGCGTTAATTCGCTATCAGTTTGTAGTCATTGGAACGTAATGCGTGATAAACTTTCACGCATTACGTTTTGCTTTAAAGGATATCGAACATGGACTTCTCCCTCGTTACTTCTACCTTTGACACATTGCGCCTCACGCCGCCCTCAAAGTTGACTCTGCTTGATGCTCAGGAATTTACTTCCAAGCATTTCCCACCAACGCCTCCTGATGTCGATACATTGATCGTTGGAATTACTTCACAAGAACTTGCTTTACAGGTGAAAACAGTATTACTGGCTGTATATAACGGTGAGCATCAAGTGATTGCCGTACATGAGGGAATAAAGAAAGAAGAAAGATTAAGCGAATTTGGAAATGGAAACTTTTCTTCAAACTTTTGTCTTTATGTTCCTTCTTTAGGAGTGGGGACTTCCTTTGAATCTTTTGCTGAGATTGTGTCGCATTTACGTGCGCCCGATGGTTGTCCTTGGGATAAAGAGCAAACTCACCAAACCTTGAGAACTCATTTGCTTGAAGAAACGTATGAAACACTTTCTGCAATGGATACGAATGATGTTGAATCAATGCAGGAAGAATTTGGTGATTTGTTGTTACAGGTGATGTTGAATTCTCAAATTGCCTATCAAGATGGAGAGTTTTCAGCGACTCAAGTACTGAAGGGTGTGTACGATAAGATTGTTCGTCGTCACCCGCATGTATTTGGAGATGTCAAAGTGGATGGGGTGGATGGCGTTTTACAAAACTGGGAGAAGTTAAAGGAAAAAGAACGAGGAAAGAAAAAAGAAGATAAAGGTATGCTGGATGGTGTGCCTGCCGCTTTGCCAGCTTTGATACAAGCTCAAGAATATCAAGACCGGGCTGCGCGAGTGGGATTCGACTGGCCTGTCATTGAAGATGTGCTCGACAAGGTCAAAGAGGAAATTGAAGAAATTAAGAGAGCTGAAACTGATTTTGAATTAGCTGCTGAAATTGGAGATTTGTTTTTTGTATTGGTTAATTTGGCACGTTGGAAACATGTTGATGCAGAATCTGTTTTACGGGGTACCAACCTGAAATTCAAGAAACGATTCGCGTTTATTGAGCAAGGTGCAAAAAAGCAAGGCCGAAACCTGTCTGATATGACATTGGAAGAGATGGATGCATTTTGGAACGAAGCGAAAAGGGCAGGTTTGTAAATTTTGGATTCACGACTGTAAAGGTCGTAGCCCTACTATTCTATTCTTTCGGAGGTAAATGAAATGAACGATTGGCACAACAAACGCCGTTTGGTCTCACTTTTGATTTTGGTTGCTTTATTTTTGTCGGCTTGTGGGAATGCCACAAATGCGACACCAGAACATTATGTGACTTCCAATGGCTTTGAATGCCCAGCGCCCAGCCCGCGCCTTGAGGTAACCAGTAAACAATTAAACCTATTCACATGGACCGAGTATGTCCCGCAAGATATTATCGATTGTTTTGGACTGGTGTATGGAGTTGATGTGAATGTAGGTACATTTTCTTCCAATGAAGAATTACAGGAAAAATTAGCCGCTGGTAAAGGGACCAATGCCTACGATTTGGTTCACCCAAGCGATTACATGGTTGAAGTTTTGATTCGTACGGGAGTATTACAAAAATTAGATAAATCAAAGCTTCCAAACCTTAAGAATCTTGACCAGCCCCTTTTGAAGACTTTTGGAAATACTACTGATTTCATTGTTCCGTATCAAATGGGAACCGATGCTATTGTGTATAACAGCGATACAGTAAAAACTCCACCTACATCTTGGGCAGATTTATGGAATCCCGAGTATAAGGGTCGCATTGTTGCTGTAGATGACCCACGCGTCATGATTGGTGCTGCCTTATTGGTTTTGGGGTACGATGTCAATTCAACAGATGAAGCCCAACTTGAGGCGGCAAAGCAGAAACTTTTGGAGTTGAAACCAAATATCCGCGTTTATGATAGCGATAGCCCAAAGACTCCTTTACTGGCTGGGGATGTGGATCTTGGCGTGGTTTGGAATGGCGAAGCATTTCTTGCTTATCGTGAGAATCCTGCCATGACTTATGTGTTCCCAAAAGAGGGGACCATTAATTTTTATGACGGTCTTGGTTTGCCAACTGATGCACCGCATCCTGACCTCGCCTATGCCTGGCTCAATTACATGTTGCAGGGAGATGTCTTTTGGCTTACTTTGCAGGATTATCCTTATACTATTCCTAATAAAGCCGCTTTGGATTATGCTAAAGAAAATCAGCCTGAAATTTACAAGGCGTATATTGAATCTCCGATTACCAATACCCCTGCTGATATTTTTGCGAAGGGTTTTGATGTAAAGGATATCGGTGGTTTTGTTTCGAAATATGACGAAGTGTGGACTGAAATTAAGTAAAAAAATAAATAAAAGAATCGCCCAAGAATAAACTCTTGGGCGATTCTTCTTTAATGACAGTTTTTTAGAATAGTTTGTGAAAGCATTTGTGCTAATAGCTTTTCTCCATGACGATTTAAATGTAGAGGTGTATTTGCAAAATACTCAACTGAGAATTTATCCCAGTAATCCAGATAGCTCCAGTGATTTTCTTCTGTCGCTTGTGAAAGATAATTTCTGTACTGATCATATACCCAGCGGGGATAGTAAGCATTGTATCGAATATCACTGTTGGGTACATCTTTGATTTGTAAGATAGGCTCGTTTATAAGTGTTACAGGTGTATCGCCGGCAACAACCTCAAAAATTTTTATTAGCTGAAAATTGATTTCTTTGGCATCCAGTGTGGGAGGTTGGATTTCTTGATATGTTAAGTCACTACTTAAGGTTCTGTCGAAGCTTGAGTTCTCTTCCTGAATTTGATCTATCCCAGTAATAAATTGAATTATCCCATACGTTTGAAAGCGAAGAGATCGGTAGAGTGCAATATTCTTTTCTCGAAGTCTTTCATCTAATGAAAGGGTCTTTGGTTTGCCTCTCAAAATATGATAACTTAAGTTTAATCCTTCAAGGGAGGTGGGATTAAGCCCCAAAATGGGATGTTCGTCTACTTGCTTGGTAAGAAGTGTTTGTAGTGTAACTTCCCATAGAATTTGATCGGGATTGTATTGCTTCGCTTTGTCCAGAATCATTATGTCTTTAATTGCAGATGGAAGCGGGTACCCAAGATTGTAGGCAACTATATTTTTATTGTTGCATGTTAAGTTTAATTTGTTGATTTGACTTGCAAGTGTTTCATCTGACGGCAGCGGATCTCCCCAAACAGCAGAATCTCCTAGAATAATTAATCTATATTCATTTTCACTTTTTGGACGAGAAATTATGTGTGCTTCGAAAATCGTGTCAATAATGCCTACATCCAAAGCACTGTCTTGAGAATGAGGGGCGGTGCTAAATGGGAAACGTTCACGACTTAAGAATGGTAGTTTATAAATACTAATAAATCCTGGATTGAGATTGGAAAAAGCAAGAATTATTTCAAAAACGAAATAAAGTCCTATTCCTTTAATCAAAACCCGCCAAGGATTAATCACATGCTTCATTTTTATTGCCTTATTGTCCACAGGTGAAACGTTTCAGAGCTTCTTCAAATAGTGTGTTTGCAGAGGCGGCATCGGGCGTATAGATTTTCCATGCAAAGACGCGGTCGCCGCAGGTCCATGCGCCTGCTCCGCCAAAGGGGAGAAATGGACTGGCTGTTGTGGAAATTGATGTATATACCACGTTCATATTGCGAACTAGCTTGATATCTTTATTTCCTTGAGCTGCATCTTTGGCGTCATCAATCATTAGATCAAGTAAAAACTGTGGGTTTGAGGTGCCGGGAGAAGTTTGCCACATGACTTGGAGGAAGAGATTTGCATTAAATGCTGCTAATACCCCTTGATTGTAGGTGCTAGGGGTAGTTGGATTCTGCTGGGCGCTGATATCGAAAAAAGATATATCAGTGGGGTGCCCTATGCAAAACTGATATTCGCAGAAAAGGCCTGCCAAGCTAAATGGTGTGGGGGATGGATATGGAGTTGGGAGTGGCGCTTGTGTTGGAATTGGAATAGCGGCAATGGTGGCGGCAACCGATTGACGAATCACTTCGTCAGGACTGGGGGTTGGAATTTTCGGGGAGCATCCTGCAAATAGAAACAGGAGCAGGATAGGGGTTAGAGAAAGAAGCGTTGTTTTTTTCATCCCAAAATTATAATGGAAAAGCCCCGTTCAATTTGAACGGGGCTTTTGTTTATCTAATGTCCGCTGCCTGCGCTGGGTGTACCATTGTAAATGGCTGGGTTGGGGTCTCCGTCGACAAGTAGGTATCCTGCCAATCCGCGTTGTAGACGAGAGAGTGCATGATCCACAAGAATGTAACGGCCAGGGATTTCGAGATGAAACTCAACCATGGTTGCTCCACCGGGAGGGACAAGGGTGGTTTGAACATTGGTTAATGGGGCCGCAGTGAGAGAAGCTTGATCGTAGACTCTGTCAAAGATTTCGCCAATGACATGGAAGGATGATGTAAAGTTGGGTCCACCTACACCGAAGAAGATGCGAACAGTTTCTCCAACTTTGGCATTCAATGGTTTTTGATCTGTGAGGGCACCGACTGCGCCATTATAAACAAAGTATTCAGGATTCTCATTTAACAATTTGGTAGTATCAGATGCTTGATGACCTTGTTCACCGAATGCTCCGCTAGTGTAAAGTTCACCTTGCATCACATAAAATTCTTTGTCTACTGGAGGCAAGCCGCCTTCGGGCTCAACCAGAATAAGACCATACATTCCGTTTGAGATGTGTTGAGCAACCATTGGAGTTGCACAGTGATAAACGAAGAGGCCAGGATTCAATGCTTGAGCTGTGAATACGGATTCTTGCCCAGGCTGTGTTTGTGACATGACTGCGCCGCCACCGGGACCTGTCACTGCGTGGAAATCAACAGAGTGATTCATGGTGCTGGTAGTGTTGTTCTTCATATGAACTTCGATGGTGTCACCAACTCGCACACGGAAGAATGGTCCAGGGACTGCTCCGTTGAAAGTCCAGTATGTGTATGTGGTTCCATCAGCCAGTTGACCTTCAACTTCAACTGCTTCGAGGTCAATGCGAACAGTAGTTGGTTCGCGGATTTCCAAAGGTGCAGGGAGATCCGTTGGGTCACGTACAATGTCTGTGCCACTTGTAGGAGCCATTGTGGATGCGGGAGCGGCTGCATTACCAAATGCGCCTTCTGGCAAGTTTTCAAGATACTGCACGATGGCGTTGACTTCATCATTGCTTAGTGTATCTTTTAAAGTGGCAGGCATTACATTGGCTGTACACGGGCCTGTGGGGCAGGTCGGTGCGACAAAGATATTTGGATCGAGAATTGCTTCTTTAATAAATTCATGTGCATTGGTTGCTTTGCCAGTATAGCCAGAACTTTTTATTTGTTCTTCTGCCATCATCTTAATGTCTGAAAGATTGGGAGCAATTACTCCAGAGGCATTGGGTATTCCTGAGATGGTATGGCAGGTTCCACAGGCGCCTTTTTCGAAAGCAGACTTTATTTCTGCTTCCGAATAGGTTTTGTTGTCAGCGGATTGAGATTTTCCGCAAGCAACAATAACAATGGCAATCAAGCTAATCAAGACGAATAGAATAGGTGTTTTTTTCATTTCTTAGGCTCCATTTTAAGATTTGGACTGGTGTATTTGGCAATCTCCTCAAAGAAAAATTCTTCGTCGATTTGATAAGTATTCACCACATCTTGCAAAGTACAGAAGCGCGTTAAATAGCATCCAACACAGGCTGTGTGCAGTTTGATAAAAAAGCCTGCTGTCAGCGGCGTGGACTTCAGTAAATCGGCTACAGTGATTTCAGTGGTTGCCAAATATTGGTTCATGGTGTGCTTAGAATATCGGTTTTCCCTACACTTGTCTTTGCGCTAGCGCAAATAAGAACGGGACGGATTAATCCATCCCGTTCTTATTTTTCGATACCTTCTGCTATTTGAACCAGGCTGTGCGGCTTTAAGATTTTGATGCGTTCCCTGCCTGTTTCAATCAGGCCTTTTCTTTCCCATTCGCTGAGTAGGCGACTAATCGTGAAAAGTGTAGTCCCTGTCATTTCAGCAACATCCTGACGGGAAAACGACAATTCAATTTCCGCTTCTTTGCCTACTCTTTGGCCTGATTGCCCAGCGAGACGCAGTAACGCATTTGCGACTCTTTGCTCTACGCGCTCCGTTGCCAATTCTCTGTATCGCGATTGCATTTCTTGTATGTAAGTGGTCATAAGGTTCATCAAGCCAGTAGATAGATAAGGACGAGTTTGCATCATGTTAAGGATGAATTCGCTTTTTATGGCAAGAGCTGTGCTGTCTTCATGGGCTTGTGCACTGGCAGGGTAGGTTGCGTTTGCACGAATTGCCCCCAAAGCACCGAACATCTGCCAGGGATAAATTGTCCGCAAGTTAACTTGTTGGCCGCTGGGGTTTGATTGCATTAACTTGGCTTGTCCGCTGGTGAGGATATAAAAGTAGTCAGCTGGATCACCTTGAAAAAAGAAAAATCCATCTGTCTCTATCGAACGGTTGACGCCATTTTCCAGAATCAATTGCAAATCATCATCTGTAGCGTGCTCAAAAACGATAACTTGCTGTAGATCTTTAAATGAAATTTTCATTTTGTTATTTTACTCCCTAAAAAGATGACATTTGTCAACTTGACGCGGAGTTGCGGTGTGGAGTATATTTTGCTAGCCCCAACCCCCCTGGGGGGGGGTAAGAGATGTCAGAACAGCCTTATCTGAAGTGTAGAGGTACTCATGGAAAACGATAGCACAATTCGAAGATTGAAGACAGTGGAAGGCCATTTGCGTGGCGTGATCCGCATGGTGGAAGAAGATGCTTATTGTATTGATGTCATCCGTCAGATTCAGGCAGTTGAGGCGGCTTTGAATAAGGTTAGTTCAAGAATCCTTGAAGACCATTTAAATTCCTGTGTGATTACTGCCATTCAAGGCAATGATAAGAAAGAACGTGAACGGGTTTTGAAAGAGATTACAGAAGTATTTGAGATGTCTACAAAAGTTTAGTGAATTTCGGTGCTTGAGCTTGCCCAATCGTTCTTTGAGGGCATTTCGAGATAACCGTAACTATATAAAACTATAAGACCAAGGAGAAATTAACCATGACCACAGTTACTTATACCGTCCCAGCAATTTCTTGCGGACATTGTACACACACTATTGAAAGTGAAGTTGGCGAATTGGTAGGCGTTCAGTCTGTCAAAGCAGATGAATCTACCAAGAAGGTAGAAATTACATTTGATGCTCCTGCAAATGAGCAAGTCATCAAAGCCTTGCTGGCCGAGATTAATTATCCAGCCGAGGGGTTGATTACACTATAGTGATTTGGGTCAGGCGCATAGCCTGACCTTTTTTGGCAGGTGAATATGAGTAATACAAAGCAATTAACCTTACCGATTACAGGCATGACTTGTGCCAATTGTGTGGCTACGGTAGAACGCAATTTAAAAAAGTTAGATGGCGTGCAGAGTGCGGTCGTCAACCTTTCCTCTGAGCGTGCTACTGTAGATTTTGATTCTGCCAAACTGGTTCTTGGTGATGTGATTGCACGTGTCAATCGTGCTGGGTATGGGGTTGCTACCGGCGAAGCCGATTTGGTGATTAAGAGACTTTCTGATGATAATGATGCGCGCCGTTTGGAAAAGGCACTCACTAAGTTAGAAGGTGTGTTGGAAGCACAGGTCACTTTCACAACCGAAAAAGCTCGTGTGAAATATGTGCCCACCATTATTACACAGGCAGAATTACGCCGTGCTGTTTCTTCGGCTGGGTTTGAGGCAATGGAACTTGGTGGTCAAGCTGAAGATGCTGAAGCCATGGCACGTGAACATGAAATCAATGAACAACGTCGCTTGCTGATAATTGGGTTGGTCTTTACAGTTCCACTTTTCCTGCTTTCGATGGGGAAGGATTTTGGCTTGTTGCCTTCTTTCTTCTATACAGGAAACGCCATGGATGGGATGTTGGAAGCACAACCCTGGTTTGGTTGGTTGATGTTGACTTTGGCATTGCCTGTTCAGTTTTATGTCGGTTGGCAATATTATGTCGGTGCTTTCAAAGCGCTACGCAATAAATCTGCGAATATGGATGTTCTCATTGTGATGGGATCATCAGCTGCTTTCTTCTATTCACTGCCGATTACATTTGGCTGGTTGATGGGACATGTTTACTATGAAACAGCCGCAGTAATCATCACCTTGATTAAGCTTGGAAAATTTCTAGAGGCACGTGCAAAAGGCCGTACTTCAGAAGCGATTAAGAAATTGATGGGATTGCGCGCCAAGACTGCTCGAGTCATTCGCGACGGGGTGGAGGCTGAAATCTCGATTGATGATGTTCAAGTTGGAGATATGATTCTAGCCAAACCTGGCGAGAAGATTGCTGTGGATGGGGTGGTGGTAGAGGGACGGAGTGCCATCGATGAATCCATGCTGACAGGCGAGTCTCTTCCAGTGGAGAAGAAACCTGGTGATGCTGTCATTGGCGCCACTTTGAATAAATTAGGTCTTTTAAAGTTTGAAGCGACGAAAGTTGGCAAGGAAACGGCATTGGCGCAAATTGTGAAACTGGTGGAAGATGCTCAAGGTAGTAAGGCGCCTATCCAGAAAATGGCAGATCAAGTTTCGGCCGTTTTTGTTCCAATTGTAATTAGCATCGCCCTGTTGACCTTTGCTGGTTGGTATTTCTTCGGCCCCACATTGCCGATTAACTCTGATATCAACAACTTTACGCGAGCATTGATTTATATGGTGGCTGTGTTAGTGATTGCCTGCCCCTGTGCTATGGGATTGGCTACTCCTACTGCGATTATGGTAGGCACGGGGAAAGGCGCAGAAGTTGGAATCCTTTTCCGCAATAGTGAAGCTTTGGAGCGCGCTGGAAATGTATCTGTTGTGGTCTTGGACAAGACAGGCACCATTACAAAAGGTCAACCTTCTGTAACTACGACGATATTCTGGTCAGTGATAAATGGAAGGCTGATGATTTACTTCGCCTTGCTGCGTCAGTGGAAAAAGGAAGTGAGCATCCATTAGGTGAATCGATTTGGGCAGAGGCGACGACTCGTGGTTTGAAGTTAGTGGATCCTGCTGGATTTAAGGCAGAAGCTGGGCATGGCGTGCAGGCAGAGGTCGAAGGAAGAAGCCTCATTGTTGGGAACATGAGAATGTTTGCCGCACGTGGAATCCAATTGGGAAATCTCGAAAGTGAAGTGTCACGTTTGCAATCTGAAGCAAAGACAGCGATGTTGGTTGCGATTGATAATGAAGCCGCAGGAATCATCGCGGTGGCAGATACGATTAAAGATAGTTCGAAAGACGCGATTGCTGATTTGCACAAAATGGGCCTGAAGGTTGCAATGATTACAGGTGACAACCAAAAAACCGCAGACGCTATTGCAAAGCAGGTTGGAGTGGATACAGTTTTGGCAGAAGTTTTACCTGAAGGAAAATCTGCTGAAGTGAAGAAGTTGCAAACTGGCGTAGAGGGTCAACTCTCGAAGGTTGTTGCTATGGTTGGGGATGGTGTTAACGATGCGCCTGCACTTGCGCAAGCAGATGTAGGTCTTGCAATTGGTACTGGCACCGATGTGGCGATGGCTGCCGCTCCAGTAACTTTAATGAGTGGCGATTTGCGCGGAGTGGCTCGCGCCATTCATCTTTCTCGCAGAACACTTTCCACTATTAAACAAAATTTGTTTTGGGCCTTTATCTACAATGTAATCTTAATTCCCGCAGCTGCTCTTGGATATTTGAATCCAATGCTGGCCGCTGGTGCGATGGCGTTTAGTAGTGTCTTTGTGGTGACAAATAGTCTGCGTTTGAGAAGTGTGAAAATCTAAAAGTAACTCTTGCAGACATATCCCTGTATTGAGAATCAATTTTATGAATGTAGTTCAAAATAGTGATCTTGGTTTGAAAAAGTCAGCTTGTGGTGGCACTTTGCAGAATCCATCTGTGTACCCAAGCTCTGAATATCAAGGCGAAATAGTTTATTTTTGTAATGTTTCTTGCATGAAAGCTTTTTTGAAATCTCCTGATGCTTTCATGGCTGGTGAAGTAGAACATCCTAACTCAGAGGAAGAGGCCTGAAAAGGTCTTTTGAAGTCAAGGAATCTCTTAATATGAAAAAGATTGTATTATCAGTTTTTACTCTGTTCTTCATTACGCTGACTGCGTGTGCGCCGAAGGCATCTGAAATGCCCAAGGCTGAGTTATCCGCTGGCAAAGCCTATGCTGAGGGTAAAGAAATTTATTTTATTCACACAGAGGCATCAGATGCTGGTGTGGCTGAAAAATTAACTAATATGATGAAGTCTCCAGTTATTCTGGTTCCATCGTTGGTAAATGTGCCAGATGAAGCGTTAGCGAATGTCTATGTTTTTACCAACGGAGTTGTAGGGTCAGGCCCTTTTGGATTTCAGCCTGATGTTTTTGATAACCCAGCAGGCACAGATGGATACACTCCATTGCGCCGCTTGAATTTGATTACGTGGACTGATGCCAACAAAGCTCGTGAATTAAAATCTGCATCCGAAGTTTTAGATGCGGCAAAGATTGGTGAACTCACGATTGAGCAGCCAGGTGTTGTTATTAATATGCCTTTCGTAGTTTGGGACGGCGGAAAACGCTAAACAAATCAAAAATTGGGATGCAATTTTTTTGCATCCCAATGATTTTATTGATTGAGGTCAAATGAAAAAACAGCAACAAAACAAATCACTCGACCCTGTTATCGTCATTACACTCGGAGTTGTCTTTATTGCCATTGCAATCTCGCTGGTGTTATTTCAATCTGGAACAAGTAGGTTTTCAGGTGATTCAAGTACCTTGGGTCAGCTGATGGTGGCTTTCATAACAGGAATCACCACTGGTGGATTGAGCTGTCTGGCTGTACAAGGTGGCTTGTTGGCTAGTTCTCTTGCTCATCAGATCGAGCAGGATTATGCTGACCAAGTCTCGCATGGCAAAAAAGCAAAACAACAAATTGTAAGAACCAATAGTGCTTTTCCCATTTTTCTATTTCTTGTTGCAAAGATTGTAGTTTACACCTTGTTGGGAGCATTCCTTGGATGGTTAGGTTCTTACTTTGCCATAAGTCCAATGTCTCGCGCCATCTTGATGATTTTGATTGGTCTGTTCATGATTGGAAATGGATTGCGCATGTTCAATGTCCACCCAATTTTTCGATATTTTTCGATTGAACCGCCCAAGTTTATTACACGTTACATTCGCAGAACTGCCAAGGGTACTGATACATTTACTCCACTATTCCTTGGAGCCTTGACCATTTTTATCCCATGTGGGGTAACCCAGGCGATGATGGCGACAGCGTTGGGAACAGGTAGTATGGCAATGGGTGCGGGATTAATGTTTGCGTTTACCCTTGGCACAAGCCCAGTCTTCTTTATCATTGCCTATTTGACCACCGAACTTGGATCGCGCCTTGAAAAATTCTTCATGCGATTTGTTGCCATCGTTGTTTTGATTTTGGGACTCGTGACTGTCAACAGCGGACTTAACTTAATTGGTTCTCCATTTTCGTTTCAGAATCTGACCCGTGGCTTGCTCCCGTCTAAAAGCGAAACTGCAGCTGCGGAATCTGTCCCACAGCCTGTTGCGACAGATGGCGAAATTACCCTGAATGTACAAAATGACGGTTATTTTCCGACTACGCTTAAAGCCCCAGCGAATAAAGCGCTTCAACTAAATCTGATTACAAATCAAACCTATTCCTGTGCTCGTGACTTTGTCATTCCTTCACTGAATGTCTATCAACTTTTGCCTGACACTGGCACCGTACAGGTCAATTTGCCGCCACAGAAGGCTGGCACAAAAATGCCTTTTACTTGTTCGATGGGCATGTATACAGGCGTGATTATTTTTGAATAAGGAAAATGATATGCTTAAAAAGACTTTCAAAATCCCAGATATGACTTGTTCAAACTGCGCCATGAAACTTGAATCTCTCGAAGATAGCCTCGACGGCGTGAAAGAGATCAATGCCAGTTATCACAAACTGGAAATGGTGATTGAATTTGATGAGTCAAAGCTGACGGATGAGCAGATTGTTTCTGCAGTTAAGAAAAAAGGCTATACCGCAATCGCTGCTTGAGTAGTAAAGAGACGGCTAACTTTAGTCGTCTCTTTCTTTGGTGTATACTCTCGCCATGCCAAAATATTACACAGTTACAGAAGCAAATGAAGCCCTTGAAATTGTCCGCCCGATGCTCAAAGAGATGATGGATATCGGTGCAAAAGTCCGCGCTCGGCAACCAGAATTGTGGGCCTTGGTTCAAAAATCTGCTGGGAATGGTGGAAACCCAGAATTAAGCAGACTGCTGGTAGAGTTTGACCACTTGGATGCGCTCCTTCATCAAATTCAGGATATGGGCGTTGAAGTGAAAGATTTGACAATTGGGTTAATTGATTTCGTTGCTTTGCATGATGGCAGGGAAATCTATCTGTGTTGGAAATATGGTGAGGGTGATATCCAGTTTTGGCACGAGCTGGATGCGGGTTTTTCTGGACGTCAAAAAATTGATTGGGAATAAAAAGTTGCCAACTCGCACAAATTGTCCTATACTAGCCCCTATCTTATTGACGCCCGAGGAAAGATGACTGTAACTACAATTGGCCGCTATAAAATTGAAAACGAAATTGCTCAGGGTGGCATGGGACTGATTTTTCTTGCGCTTGACCCATACATGCAGCGTAAGGTGGTTGTAAAAGTGCTCATGTATAGCCGTGTAATCGATGATGTGTATCGTGATTTTTTTCAGCAAGAAGCAGAATTGATTGCGGCTTTGGAACATCCATGCATTGTTCCAGTTTATGATTTTGGCTGG
>JAXLVT010000041.1:0-25700 GCA_046328925.1 Anaerolineales bacterium | reverse complement strand
GGTGACCATTTCCACGGGCATGCCGATTTGTACTTCGGAGTTGTCTACATCGGTCAACTGGGCAGTGACCATGGGACCTTCATCGAGTTTTACGATTGCCACTGTGTAAGGGGCATTTGCATCATAACCAGCTGGAGCTTCATATACGGTGGTATAGGAATATACTTCACCTTTGCCGCTGAAAGTAAAAGTATCTTTAGCTTCATCGCCGCAGTTGGGGCATACATCGCGAGGGGGGAAGATCTTATAATCACAGTGAGGGCATACCTCACCGACTAGTCCGTACCGTTGTTTTTTGAGACGCCAATGTCTTGGGATTTCCATGATAACAATTCCTTTCTACAAGGCTAATTGTATTCAAGCCGACTCTCAAAGACTCTCAGGGTTAAAAAGATAGGAATTTTGTAATTTAGTCTTTTTCGGTCAAATAATGCAGGAGGATTAAGCTCAGGCCAAGAAAAAGCGGAACGAAGCCACCCAACATCCAGGGTCCGAGATGAAGCGGGTATTGTTCACTGGAAGAAAAGCCTAGTGGGTACAGTCCAAGGGAAAGGACCAGTCCAAGTGCGGCGATGGCAATTCCCCAGCGTAGCAATCCGCTTTTATTGGATTTAAATTCAGAACGGGTTAAACCTTTTTCTGCGAGGGCAATGGTTTCCTTGTAATTCATGTAGCGCAGGAAGGCAAGAAAACCAAAAATAATAACAAGGGTGGCGATGACGCCAAGGCAGAGAATAAGGGTGTCCATAAAGATTCCTTTCCTGCCGATGATAGCATATTAAAAAAGTGACAGTCACCATAAAGGTGACTGTCACTTGAATTTCTACTTCTCGGCGTGGATGGTTATGTTGCCGCTGTTGGCTTGGACTGTAAGTTGTTCGCCGCCGCCGTTGATATCCCCAACGACCTGATCGCCGTCTGATCTAGCGCCGTCAGTCAAGATGACTGTGACGGGCAACTCTGATTTGATCTTTCCAAAATCGGTTTTGAGGTCCACGGTCAGTTTTGCATCGGTGGGCAGGCTGAGATCGATGGCGCCAAAATCGGATTTGACCATGTGTGGCCCCACACCCAATGAGCCGCTGAATTCCACGGTGCCGCTGTTCGTCTCAAGGGTCAAGGTGACAGATTGGGCATTGTTAATGGTGATGTTGCCAAAATCTGTGTCGGCTTTCAGTTTGTTTTTTGCGCCGTCCACGGTGATGTCACCGCTGTTCGTGTGCATGTCATAGGAACCTGCCATGGCTTGGTCCAGCTCAATATCGCCAAAGTCATTCTTTACGAAAAGAAGTTTGCTAATGTTCAACTTGGTGAGCGATACTTTGCCGCTATTGGTTTCAAGATGCAGCGCATCAGCCGAGCCGTTCTCAAATTTCGTGTTGCCGAAATCTGTATTTACAGTGAACTCGCCCGTGGCACGGACTTCACTCATTGTGATGTTGCCACTATTTGAGTCGAGGGAAATATCCTTGCCGCCAGCTTTTTTCAAGATGACTTCACCAAAATCTGAACTCAGGTCAATATTTTCCGTACCTGCCACAATGGACGTTGCAGTCACCTTGCCGCTGTTTGTGTGAACAGTTAAGGCACCTTCAATATTCTCAAGGGTCACGTCACCAAAGCTATTCTTGATATCGACATTGCCCTTGGTGCCAACAACATGGACTTCGCCTGAGCTGCTGTTTATGTTTACGACGACGCCAGTTGGAACGGTAACAATGAAATCCACGGTGTTGATATGATTGCTGAAATTCATGGACTTGGGCAGTTCATACTTAATTGTGATCGCATTGCCATTCTGCTCCACGGTAAATTGAATCCCTTTCACTTCGGCATCAGCGCGAGCTTGGGTTGAGTCGTATGCGGTTTTGATGGCTTTCACCTGCACGGTTTTCACATCACCGCCAGTGACTGTGACACCGCCCGCATCGTCAGCGATTTTCAAGGTGACAGGTTTTTCTGCATCAACCTTTAGGGTTTTGCTTTCTTCCAATACGGACGAGATATTATTTTTGTCGAATGGATTATTGGTTTGGAAACCGTTGGCAAAGTAAATCACCGAACCGATTCCTGCGCACACCAGCACGAGTGCGACCACCAAAAGAGTAATAACAACAGGTCTTTTCATTTTCGTTCTCCTTGTTTATAGTGTTCTCACTACGTTTGACAGGCAAATGTCAAAAAAGTTTCAGCTTATATCTTCAGCTTTGAATTTGAAACTTTTTCCTGTTTTTTCTGTCTAACCCATTAGAAACCATGCCAGAAACCGAAGCCGTCCTCGTTCAACGTGCACAAAAAGGCAATCAAGATGCTTTTGCCATGCTGGTGAACGAACACCAACAATATGTTTATAACCTTGCCTTTCGCATCTTGAAGGACGAGAATGAAGCCTTTGACCTTGCACAGGAGGCCTTTGTGCGCGCATGGGCCGCTCTGCCAAACTTCAAGGGGCAATCGCAATTTCGCACCTGGTTGTATCGAATTGTTACCAACCTTTGCTATAACCGTTTGCCCAATCTGCGCCGTTCTCTAACTGACCTTGGGGATGATGTGATGGAAAATATCCCTGAAACTGACATGGCTTTTGATAACCCCGTACGTCACTTGGAATCGCAGGAACTGCGTGAATACTTAACCCATGCCATGAATGATCTCGATGAGCACTATCGTTTGCTCATCACCATGCGCTATCAGGATGAACTCTCTTATGATGAGATCGCCTCAACCCTTAATCTGCCGCTTGGCACTGTCAAAACTGGCTTATTCCGTGCCAAGGAGCGGCTACGCCTTGCACTTGAATCCTATGAGGAGCCCACATGGACAACCCTTTAACTCCTGAGCAACAAAATAATTTAATGGAACAAACTCTGCGTGAAATCCCATTGGCACCCTTGCCACGTGACATGACCGCCAGCGTGATGATGCGCATTCAAAAAGAGGTTCGTCCATCCCTCTTCACATGGAATGATTTTGTGTTAAGCCTTGTGATTGCATTAAGTATAGGTGCTCTGTTCTTCGCCATACAAGCTTTCCCACCCATTATCGTAACCAAGATTCGTATTCAAAGTATTCTTTTGTATCAAGCTTTTCTTGTTAATGCTCGTTGGTTGGTTCCATCAATTTTATTTGGCCTTGGCGCATTTTTCTCTGCGTTGACCCTTCCGTATTTACGAAACCAACTTAAATCATAGGCTCTCCCAGAGGACCAGACTTTATTTATCTGAATACCCTTCTCTAGTATGGTGAGGAATATAGTATAGAAGCATATACTGCGATATGCGTACCTCCTTCTATATTACATTTCTGTTCATTTTACTCACAGCCTGCGCTACTCCTGCTCCACCTCCCGCATTAAATCCTACACCAGCTTATTTTTCCACCCGTTCTTCACTGACAGGGGAATGGCTCGGCGGTCTGACATTGGCAGATGGTACAACCCAATCTGTCGTGTTGAACTTCGATGAATCAAATCCTACGTTGAATATTGAACCTCGAACGAATATCTTGCCTTTGACTCTTACACAGGAAGCAGAGGTAATTCGATTCTCTGCAAAAGGTAAGTGGGCTGATCCGTTCAAGGATATTGAATTCACAGGTTCCCTGTCTACAGGAATATTAACAGGCGAATTGAAGTGGGATGGTGAAACCCTTCCGATAAAATTCATCCCCATTGCCTCTGTCGATACTTCCACGCTGGCAAAGTATGGCGGCGTGTATAGATTCGAATCCGGACGTACGCTGAGTATTATTCTTGGCCCTAGTTTCGAATCAAATGGCTTGCAATTTTTTCATAACGGCCTGACTATGACAGATTTTTCCAATGGAAATTCGCGTGGTCTGTATCCGTTAGATGATTTTACTTTCGCAGTAGGTGCTCTGCGAGTGGTGGGGGCGCCATTATCTGGACGAATTCAATTTGTCACTGACGAACACGGCAATGCTACTGGTTTGACATGGTGGGATGATCTCGATGGAATTACCCCAGCTTCCACTCCCGGACAAATTGCTGTTCGTATAAATTATTCAACAGAAGATGTGACATTTACCAGCGCCGATGGAGCCGTGATGGCGGGCCTGCTCACTTCGCCTGAAACAGCTAAGCCACATCCTGCTTTCATGATGTTGCATGGGTCAGAACCAGGCGTGAAAGATGGCTTTGGTCAACAAGTATTAGCTCACTATATGATTAGTCAGGGTATTGCATTATTAACTTATGACAAACGTGGCGTGGGTGATTCGGAGGGCATTTATCGTGAAGGCCCAGACGAAGCCAATATCAATTTAATTGCTTCGGATGCAGTTGCTGGTGCAGATTATTTATCTACTCGTCCTGAGATTGATTCGACGAAAATAGGTTTGATTGGAGGAAGTCAGGCGGGGTGGGTCATTCCTGTTGCAGTTGCTGAATCTGAACAAGTGGATTTCTTTGTGATTCAATCAGGCCCGGTACTTTCGTTTGCTCAAGAAGATCGCTATAGTTCTATTACAAATGATGGCGATTCAGCAACAACATATGATGCCGAAAAACTTGACCAATCTTTACGCGAGATGGAACCAAGCGGTGTTAATCCCATTCCTGTCCTTACTAAAATCACAAAGCCCGGACTTTGGCTGTGGGGTAGTGTGGATAAAAATGTGCCTTTCAAAGTCAGTGCAGAGAATTTGCAAACATTGATCGATTCCGGTAAGAAAAATTTTTCATATGAGATTCTTCCTCATGGTGACCATAATCTTAACGAAACAGAACATGGTTATTTTGCAGAGATTCCCTACGCGCCACGCGTGCTTTATTTCTCCAAATTAACTGAATGGCTCAAACAAAATGTTCTTCAATAAAAGAGAGGCTCGGCAACGCCGAGCCTCTCTTTTATATCGCCTGTAGAACGTGACTGATTGCAGTAGACCCCGGCCCACCGAGGGACTGGATGAGCGCAGTCTTTGCCCCGGCAATTTGATTCGCTTCGGCCTGACCTCGTAATTGAATCGTCGCTTCGACGGCTTGATATACCCCGGCAGCCCCACCGGGGAATCCGCGAGCTTTCATGCCACCCATGGTTGCGCAAGGGATTTTGCCCTTCAATCCGATGGACCCATCTTCAGCGAGTTTCCAGCCTTTGCCTTTGATGGCAAAGCCAACCGCTTCCAACTGTAAGGCAGCGAAGATGCTGAATGCATCGTGATACTCAAAGAAGTTAATATGATCCAAGACCACACCAGCTTGTTTCATGGCTTTGCCTGCTGAGAGTTGTGCGGTGTCAAAATACAGCATATCTTTTCGGTCGTGTAATGCCAGCGTATCTGATGAGGCGGCTGAGCCAGCAACCTTCACGAGTGGATTCTTGAAATCGGACGGAAGCAGGTCACGGCGGGTGAGAACGAGCGCGGCAGCGCCATCTGCATTGGGAGCCATATCAAACATGTTGATTGGGTCACTGACCATTTCTGCTTTGGCGTAGCTCTCGGCTTTAATGGCTTTGCGGAACATCGCGTTTTTATTGGCGACACCGTTGGCATGGGCAGTTAACGCGAACCCTGCAAACCCATTGGCGGGGACGTTGTTCTCATGCATGTAGCGCTTCATCAATAAAGCTGCTTGTGCGGTGGAGGTCATCCCTTGGATAGCCTCGTAATCAGAATCGGAAGTTGTTGATAAAGCCTCATCGACTTCAGCGCCGATTTTGTCAGTGAATTTTTCCACGCCGACCACCAACGCCACATCGACCAAGCCGCTTGCAATCGCAAGATAGCCCTGACGAAGCGCGGCTCCGCCTGATGCACCTGCGGCTTCGACGGTGACGGCTTCAATGCCACCCAGCCCGGCGTAATCTGTCAACAAAGCACCGACATGTGCCTGACGTGAAAGATTGGGGGCGAGCATATTTCCAACAAATAAGGCTTGCGGTTTCAATCCACCTGCATCTTTGATTGCATCTTGAATGGCGGCAAAGGCGAGTTCACGCAAGCCAATATCCCAATGCTCACCAACTTCTGTTTGTCCAATTCCTGCGATAACAACTTCTGTCATTTTTCCTCGTTTGATATTTTCTTAATACCCAAGCCATGAATAAAACCAGTCGTAACTCCATGCATACAAGATCATTTCGTCTGACATTGGCAGATTATCATCAATAGCTGGAGAGTATGCTGTCTCATGTAGTCCTAAATAAATCCGAGCAACCCGAAACAATGGCTCTGGGACCGATAAAACATATGCACCATTCAATTCGCCTAGGAAAATTATTCCATCTATTTTTTCTAACCCAGCCATCATCTCCTGAATCAGCTTTGCGATTTGTGATGAGTTTCGAAAATGTAATTTTGATATCTCGTCTTCGGAGATAGTTACTCTCTTGTAGTGCTCAGCCATTAGAGTTCGTGACGCACATTCTAAAAACTTATCTAACGCATCTTTATATTTTTCTTGTGTGGAAAATTCCTTTTTTATATACCAAAAGTAAGTGTCTCGAAGCGCTTTTGTAACTTCATCTACATTATCTTTAATAATTAAGTTGACGCATTCGTTGACAAGTTCTTTCATAAAAACCGTTTTTTCAAAAAAAGAGATTGTATTTTCTATTTCCAAATATTCTTCAAAAACTTCAACTTCTCAAGAGTCTGATAACTGCCACCGCCTTCGTGGCCGTTGTAGGTATAGATCTTGATATCTTTTTCGCCGCCCCAGTGATTGAAGGCCGCATACACGGTTGAGGGCGGGCAGACCTGATCCATCAGGCCGACGGAGAATAGAGTCTTTGCTTTGGCTCTTGCGCCAAGGTTGACTCCATCAAAATAGGAAAGGGTGTTGAAAACAGTTTCCACTTTATCGCGGTGGGTGTGACAATACTCCGCGATTTCTTTGTATGGATAGCTATCTACAATTTCAGTGGCGCGGCGATAGTGACAAAGGAACGGCACATCAGGCATGGCAGCGACTACATCAGGGACGAGGCCTGCTGCAGCGATGGTGATGCCTCCCCCTTGGGAGCCGCCTGTGGTTGCGATGCGAGCCGCATCCACTTCGGGATGACTGCGTGCTGCTTCGATGGCACGGACTGCATCTGTAAATACGCGGCGATAGAAATAATGTTTGGGGTCAAGAACACCTTGAGTCATGCTGCCAGGATAATGAGAGTTGCCACCTTCAGCGTACAAATCAGGGGTATCGCCCTTAGACCAGTTGCTACCTTGTCCGCGAGTATCCATGACAAAGTGAGCATAGCCTGCGCTGGACCAGAGTAACCAGTCAATGGCAAAGTTACGTCCACCACCGTAGCCAATGTATTCAACCACGCACGGTAAGGGCGCTTCGCGAAGCGCCCTTACCGGCAGAATCAACCAGCCTTTGATGGGTTGTCCACCAAAGCCATTGAAGGTGACATCGTAGGTCTCTTGTGCGACGAGGCCGTAGTCCACTTTTTCAAATTTTGCATCAAGCGGAAAGGCACGCGCATCATCCAATGTAGATTTCCAAAAGGCGTCGAAGTCTTTTGGTTCTTCACGAGTCGGTTTGTAGGTCTTGAGTTCATTGAGAGGTAGGTCGAAGAATGCCATAGAGTTCCTTATGGTGGTCGAGTAATTCCGAACGAAGGTGAGGAATGTATCGAGACCACATCTTGAATAGTATGGTTACTTTATATTGCTGGTTTCGATATGTCCTTCGCAAGAACGGCTCAGGACTACTCAACCAGCGAAGGGTTACTTCAATGCCAATTTGCCGCGATAGCGGACATAGGTTGCGTAATCAATTTCACTTCGGCGAGCGATGTATTCACGGGTCTTCATCGCCAACCCTTGTCGGGCAGGTGCTTTGTCAGTGATGGTGATGTCGAAGGCGTCTGAGCCAGCTCCAGAGCCGAAAGAGACGACGAGGATTCTGTCACCGGGTTGAGCGATATCGAGAGTCGCAGTCAAGCCGATCATGGCTGCGCCTGCGTAGGTATTTCCAATCACAGGCACGAGCAAGCCTGGTTCAATTTGTTCCATTGAAAATCCAAGTTGACCAGCCACACGTTGTGGAAATTTTGTATTGGGTTGATGAAAGACTGCCCATTTGTAATCTTTGGCGGTGGTGCCAGAGGCTTCCATCAAATGTGTAGCGGCTTCACTGACATGTTTGAAGTAAGCAGGCTCACCAGTAAAGCGCATTCCATGTTCAGGATACTTTTGATATTCACGTCGCCAGAAGTCAGGTGTGTCAGTGACATAAGAATACGAGGCGTTGATGATGGCCATAGATTCTTCAGCAGGGCCGAGGATGTATGCGCCGCCACCCGCGCCCGCGGTATATTCAAGCGCGTCGCCGGGTTTGCCTTGGGCGGTGTCCATACCGATGGCCATGGCGTAATGTCCCATGCCCGAGCCAACCAATCCCATCGCAGCGACGAGGGCTTCAGTGCCGGCTTTGCAGGCGAATTCCCAATCTGCGGCTTGCGTGTTTGGGACTGCACCAATCGCTTCAGCTACTAAGGTTGAAGTTGGTTTGACCGCATACGGATGCGACTCAGACCCGACCCAAACTGCTCGCAATTCAGTGGGGTCAATTTGTGCGCGGAGCATGGCGTTGCGCGCCGCTTCAATCGACATGGTAATCACATCTTCATCAAGCCCAGGCACGGCTTTCTCTTTAATGGGCATGCCACTGGTTTTGCCGGTCCATACGCGCGCAACTTCCTTCGCGGGCAGACGATAGCGCGGCACGTACGCACCATAGCCGACAATGCCGACGGGCTTGTTCGGGTTGAGGAGGGTGGGGGAGTGTGGATGTTGAGGAGTTGTCATTTGACCTTCTTTATTTTTCGTTATTTTTTGGATTTGAGTATAAGCACCAGTAATATTTTGCGCCTTGCGTATAAAATCCGCTATTACTTTTTTGGAAAAGCTCCCTGCCTTGATGCGGCAAAAGATCAGCAATCATGTCAGGATTAACTTCTAGAGGGAAATCTACGAAATCTACGGCATTCCCTGTTAGACAGGGTAGTTTTCTTCCATCCTTTAATACCAGCGTAAAAATGCAATAACCCATACCCGACTCGCCTGCCTTATACATTTTATTGGCCAGCCTGGCGGGAATTCTAAGTTCACTTTCTTCGATGTCTGATACATCTTGGATTGATATAAAACTTTTCTCTTTATCATCTTCTGGCCAAACACCCCATGTTTTTAAATACATTTCTGCTTCACAGATATAGGCATTTCTAATAATATTTCCGTTTTTCATATAAACTTTGCATGGACGGTATTCCATATTCAAAAACGTTGATGGTTCAATTTTCATGAGTTGTTTTAGCAACTTGTTATCAATTTCCATATATGTTCTACTTTTCATCTTTATATCCAGAAAGTTGATATTAATTCTGCTTGCCTAAAAACCTCGGCAACCTGTTCCATACTTCGTCCATGAAAATCTACAGACATTCGATTGCCATACCAAATCTTGGAAAGTTCCCAAACCTGAGCGATGGTGAGAATTTCTCCGCGTTCCAAGTTGTTTCTCTGACACCATTTCCGAACCCATGCTTCCGACTGGAAGAGCAGCATGGTCGCTCAGGTAAATACCAAGTCATCATACCAGCGGGCGAATGGCAATGGGAAGTGGACAAGGTATTCGCTATTTGTTACCTTTCCATCTCGAATTTCCAATTGAACCGTTTTATTGCTTTCTGTGAATACCGCATCAATCACGGCGTCACAATGCAAAGCGGCGGGGATTCCGAGCATATCCCACGCACAGTTGGCAAAATAGGTCTTCCCATTCGCGTGGACGATAAAGTCTGTTGGAATCTCAGAGAACGGATTTGCCATACGGATGGTCAATGATTCTGGTTCGAGAAAGAAGGCATGGCGATTGTTTAATTCTTTATATATCTCGCCAGCTTCTTCATTGCTGATGTTAAAGTTCCGTGCTGCTTCTTCTATGCTGGGCGCGCGAGTCGTATCCGCAAAATGCTGATAAACAAAGGCGCGTACATCCCAGATATCCATAGGTTTTCCTTTGTGCCCTTCGTGGTTAACCGTTCTTCATTTCCAACAAAATTTCTTCCGCTCTTGTAACTCGTATAGCCTTCTCCGCCACCATTTGCGTAGCGACTTTCTCAATCAATTCGCCCGTGGCGCCAGCCGCCAATGCGATTTGCCTTGCATGCAGTGACATATGTCCGCGTTGAATGCCTTCGGTGGCGAGGGCACGCAGGGCGGCCATGTTTTGAGCCAAGCCCACGCAGGCGATAATCTCAGCCAATTCAGCGGCAGTGGTGATTCCCATCAACTTCACGGCGGCTTGTGCGGCGGGGTGGACTTTGGTCGCACCGCCCACGATGCCCACCGCCATCGGGATTTCAATTGTCCCGACCAAATTGCCGTTCGCATCTTTGCCCCAAGTGGTGAGTGAGGTATATCTTCCATTGCGTGCGGCGTAGGCATGCGCGCCCGCTTCAATGGCGCGCCAATCGTTGCCCGTGGCGAGCACCACCGCATCCACGCCATTCATGATGCCTTTGTTATGAGTCGCGGCACGATACGGGTCACTGGCGGCAAAGGCGTAGGCGGCGATAATTCCATCGCGCACGGTCTCACCTTTGAAGGTTTCAAATCCCACCGTCAACTCGTTGACAGGGATTGTGCATCTCGCGCGCGCCATTCTTCGATCTGACAAATTCGACAAAATGCGCAAATGTACTTTTCCACCAGTGATGGCTTCGATTTGTGGTGCAAGTCTTTCACAAGCGGTATTGACCGCATTCGCGCCCATCGCATCTTTCACATCATAGATGAGGTGCACAACGAGGAACGGGCCAATGGGGGAGTCTTCAATCAAACGGATTTCCAAATCTTTGGCACCGCCTCCCATCTTACGGAGGGTGGAATCCGTCCGATCGGCATTTTCCAACAACTCGGCTTTGTGCTCGTACAGCTTGAGCCGCGCTTCATCCATGTTGACCACGTTAATCAACTGCATTTGACCAATCATCAAGGATTCGGTGGCGGTGGCGGTAAATCCGCCGCCAGCCCGCGCCAACTTGGCCATAAAGGAAACGCCCGCCACAATCGACGGTTCTTCCACTACGAAAGGCACCAACACATCCCGCCCGTTGACCATGAAGTTCAGCCCAATGCCAATCGGCAGAGAATACATGCCGATTACATTTTCAATCATGTGGTCGGCTGTTTCAGCGGTGAGTCCGCCCGTAGAAAACGGGAGCAGATCCTCGGGAGTCTGATGCGCCCCCGAAGGGGATGATACAGCTTCCGCTAGTTTTTTGCGGCGCTCCTCGATGGTCAGGTTATAAAATCCAGAAATGCGGGAATTGGTCATTGAATGGTCCAAGTGTAGTTTGGGTCTTCTTTCAAATTCTATCAAAAAGAAACAAGCTCATTATATATGCCTGAGGGCACAAATTGAGCATTCTTGAAGATGCAATTTGCGACAGACTGTGTATAATATTGCATCTATGTTGTTAACCCGTGAACAATTACAGGAACGCCTGTTTGCCCTGCATCGCGCCAGCCTTGAGTTGGTCAAAGATGTTTCCTTGGAGCACCTTTTGGAACAGATTGCTACCCTGGCTTGTGAACAAGCGGGGGCTCAATATGCTGCTTTGGGTGTTTTGGACGATCAAGGCAAGCTTTCCAACTTTATCTCCGTTGGGTTGAGCGATAACGAAATAAAGAAGATTGCACATCCTCCTGTTGGCCGTGGTTTGCTCGGCGAACTTATGAATACCGATCAAAACTTGCGAATTCCTGTGATTAAAGATCATCCCAAATCTGTTGGATTCCCGGAGCACCATCCCGCAATGACTCCTTTTTTGGGGGTCCCCATTCGGGCAGGGGAGCATCAATTTGGTCAAATTTATCTCACAAATAAAATAGGTGCGCCTGCATTTGACGAAGATGATGAAATGATCATCCAGATGTTGGCAGCGTATGCAGCAGCAGCGATTCAAAATGCCAAACTTGTCGAACAAATGCGTGAGCGTGACTTTACCTTGACGCGCCGTAATGTGGATATGAAACTGCTCAACGGCATCGCATCCACCTTAACCTCCAGCCTGCAACTCGACGAGATTCTGAATCATACCCTTGGGCTTGTGATGAACTACATGAGAGTGGAAGCAGGTGAAATTTTCCTCTTGGAAGAGGATAAAGAGACCTTGCGTATGGTCTTACACCGAGGTCAAGCCGCTGAAGCGTTTTGGAATCGCAATATTTTCCGCGTAGGAGAGGGCTATCCAGGGATTGTTGCAAAGACTCTCAAACCTATGGTGGGAACTCACCTCAATAAAGATACAAATTTCTTGCGAGATGCTGTGGTTCAAGCTGGTTTTCAACAAGTAGCCTGTATACCTTTGATTTCAGGCGAGAACTTGATGGGTGTCATGAGTGTATCTACTCGTGGAACAGACCCATTTGATGAAAGAAACCTTGAATTACTGGGTGCTGTCGGTACTTGGGCAGGTCTTGCTATTGAAAATGCACGTCTGCATGCAGATGCGCGCCGACTTGCCGTATTAGAAGAACGCGATCGCATCGGCATGGACTTGCATGATGGCATTATTCAATCCATTTATGGAGTGGGTCTTGCACTGGAAGGCGCTCAACATACATTAGATGAAGACCCGAAGCTTGCGAAAGAGCGCATTCAACATTCCATTGCAGGTTTAAATCAAGCAATTCGCGATATCCGCACCTATATTCTTGATCTTCGACCTCGTCAACTGGGCAATGACGGCTTGATGAGTGGCATTAAACGCTTGATTGCAGAATATCGTGCCAATACTTTCTCTGAAGTCAACCTAACTGAGCCTGAGTCAGACCTCAAAGAGCTTCCACATTCACATAGTGCAGTCCTCTTTCATATATGTCAGGAGGCATTGGCGAATGCAGCCAAGCATGCAAAGGCAAAAAATGTTCAAGTTGCCTTGTGGACCACGGATGAACGTGCATTAATGGAGATTCGTGATGATGGAAAAGGCTTTGACCTTGATAATATGAAGACTTCCATCGGTCACGGCCTTGCCAACATGCAGACTCGTGTGCATGCAGTGGGTGGTGATATCGATCTTTCATCAAGTGTGGGTGAAGGAACAACGATTCTTGTGTGGGTTCCACGTCAAGTTCGACAACGAAGCGATTGAATCCTGTACAATAAAAAACGAATCACGGAAACTTGAGTCTCATTTTTGTAGAATCAAAAAAGTTATCCACAGGTTTCTTTAAGGATGATATGACCATGAAAGCCAAAAATGTGCTTTCATACCCATATATGGGGGGTGGGCATGCTTAAACAGGTGTTCTTGGCTGAAACGCCTGTTCTAGAAAAATAAAATTTTTCTCTTCATTCAATAACAATTCTTTAACATTCACCAACCTTAAAAAAACCAATCTTTTTAACTTCACGTAGGTCTAGCGCCTTGTTATCTTTAAAGTGTGTGCTAGAATACATTCACGCTGAAATTAAAAAAGGATGTATGCAAGTCGCATCCAATCCCTTGTACGATGATTTACAAGAAAATAATTAAAAAGTTAACTAAGCCGCACATTGCAAAAGAAGGCGGGTTAGTTTAATACACCCTATATCCCAAAAAGGGAGCAATTATGAACGCTGATCAAGCTTGGCAATCTGTCCTTGCACAATTACAAATGGAAATGCCTCGCGCATCCTTCGATACCTGGGTACGCGACACGCAACCCGTAGGCTATGAAAACGGCGCTCTTACCGTAGCCGTTCGCAACGCCTATGCTCGCGACTGGCTCGAGAGTCGCCTTGCAAGCACAGTGAATCGCCTCTTGATTGGGATTCTTAACTCAAATGTTGCTGTTAACTTCGTGGTCAATCAATTGGATGACAACGCCTCCACCACTGACCTCGAACCTGCCTCTGAACCGATTGAAATCACCCCGCCTGCGCCAAAAGCAAGGCACGTAACACTAAATCCACGCTATACCTTTGATACTTATGTGGTTGGCTCTGGGAACAGGCTTGCTCATGCTGCTTGCCAAGCAGTGGCAGAAAAACCAGCCCGTGCCTACAATCCGCTTTTTCTCTATGGGGGAGTAGGTCTTGGAAAAACGCACTTATTACACGCTATTGGGAATGCATGTCACGCCCGTGGCTTGAATATTTTATACGTCTCTTCTGAAGAATTCACGAATGACATGATTACCGCCATTCGTACCCACACCACACAAGCTTTCCGCGAGAAATATCGCTCAGCAGATGTTCTGTTGATTGATGATATTCAATTCATTGCAGGCAAGGAATCCACGCAAGAGGAATTCTTCCATACTTTCAACACCCTGCATGGACAAGACAAGCAAATCATTGTCTCGTCTGACCGTCCTCCCAAATCTCTCATTACCCTTGAAGAACGTTTGCGCTCCCGTTTTGAATGGGGCTTAACTGCTGATATCCAGGCCCCTGATCTTGAGACTCGTTTGGCCATTCTCCGCTCGAAAGCAGAGCGCACAGGTCGCCACATCTCTGATGAGATTCTTGAGAGTATTGCCAAGCGGGTACAGTCCAACATCCGTGAGTTGGAAGGTGCGCTTAATCGTATTATTGCCTTTGCTGACTTAAGCGGTTCATCCTTGACTCCAAGCTTGGTCGAAGTAGCTCTGGCTGATTTATTGCCCCAAAAGATGAACATCTCTCCAGAGAAGATTCTCAAAATCGTGGCTGAAGAAGGCGAGATTAGTGTCGATGCGCTCATTGGCCCAAATCGCTCTCAGAAAAATGCTGAACCCAGACAAGTCGCCATGTATTTGCTCCGACATCTAACTGATGCCTCTCTCCCTCAAATTGGAGAAGTCCTCGGTGGTCGTGACCACTCTACGGTGATGTATGCCATCGATAAAATTCAGGAAAAAATGAAAAACGATGATAAATTCAGCGGTAGAGTGAAACGACTTGAAGCTCGAATTCAAAGTCAAGCCTCAGCTACTATGTAAAAGTTGAAAATGATAAAAAAGAGGACTGCTTTCTAGCAGTCCTCTTTTTTATTTTTTCTCAGGTTCTTGCGTCAGAAATTCTATTTCAGAGATATGGGTTGAAAAATAACCGAAAAGCATATAAATCATAAGAATAATCCCTGTGTATTCAATAAACTCCTCGGCGTGAGTGATTAAGAGATACATGGGATGTTGTGGATTGTGTAGTTCGGCATAGAATCCACCAAATAACAATCCCCGATACTCTCCGAAAATATATAACACTAAAGAGATGGGGAAGAGAACCTTGTTTTTATTATCCAGGTGAATGTAAAATCTGACTAAAAATACAAGCAGGGCAATGACAAGAATCCCAGCGACAACGTATAGCCACTTATAATTTTGCCAATCCAGCATAGTGGGCATTTCTATAAGCAATTTGATCAGTCTCTGATGGATGGTGGATAACTCGTCTATGGCAAAAAATAAAAAGAGAACACTCAATATCCACCATTCAGACCTGTAAGCGGCTTTTGTAGCCTGCTTTACAACTGCAATCGCGGTTGCCAAGGCCGACATAATAATCAGGAGAAACATATTCCAATAGGTTGATACGTTTTCCCCTTTGTTGATATAAAACTCAGCCTTGTACATCTCAAGGAAAAACTTTGAAACAGGATTCCCTGTTTGGAATTCACGCTGTCCAAAAAAACTTAAAAGAATGACGACCAGCGAGATGATAAGTAGGGATATTGTGACTTTAACAGGATTAATTTTTATCGTGTTTTGATATTTTTCCATGATTAATTACCTGAGTTTTCTTGAGCGTCCTGAATCCTGAAACCTATTTTTGAGTAATGAGCCGTGAGATAGGTGAGAAGCGTGAATATCATCAATAGGCTTCCGAGATGTTGCCCCAACTCTTCTCCATGAGACATTAAAGTGTAGGTGATATTTTTTGTGCCATAGTATTGTGCATAATGTCCGCTAAATAGCTCTCCTCCAGCCGCTCCGAGAAGATATATCCCCGCAGATACTGGAAACAAGATTTTATTTCGTAGATCCAGGTGAAAGTAAAATCTTATAAACAGAACCGTAAGGACGATCACCGCAACGGCACCTGCATATAACCATCTGTAGTGTGCCCATCCGTTGAAGTCCGGTAGGTTTTTGAGTAAAGCGCTAAATTTTTCATGAATGACTGAGGTTTCATCCACAGATAAATATAAAAGAACAAAAGCGAGGAAGCCCCACTCCTATCGATATTTATCCTTTTGAGAGAATTTGGCAAACGCAATCATAAAAGAGACTGTTGCACCAAAAATCAAGAGAAATGCTTTCCAGAAGGTGGCTATATTCCCCTCGTTGTTGATAAAAAACTCAGCGGTGAATAAATCGAGGAAAAACTCAGGGATTGGGCCACTGATTCGGTATCCGCCAAAAAAACGAAAGCGCTGACCGATAAGGCTTAAGATCATAATAACAAGCGAGACAGACAACAATGTCAGTACTATTTTGACAGGTTTAATTTGTATTTGATGACGGATTTTCGTGGCATCCATGTTACATCTCCTGGCTGGAAATTTTACAGTGACGACTATATCGCATATATTTTATTTCAACCATATCCTCCTCGAAAGGCTTAACTTGCCTTAATCAGAGGGGGAGGGTATAATCCCGCCGCTTCTCTAAAGAAGCACCATTTTGCTTGGGACGGGCAATAAGCGTCCCTGAGTGGGTAAGTCAGTTTCTGGCGCATCCCCACTAAACTCATTCCGTTCCACACCAGTCTTTGAGCTGCGTGTTTGGAGAACGGCAAAAGTTAAGGAGTAATTCCAATGGCTGTAATTTCCATGAAGGCCCTTCTTGAAAGTGGTGTCCATTTCGGTCACCGCACCAACAAGTGGGATCCCCGTATGAAGCCGTACATTTTCACTGAACGCAACGGCATTCATATTATCGACTTACAACAAACTGTTAAGTTGTTGAACCAGGCATATAACGTCATTCGTGACACTGTTGCCAACGGTGGTACCGTGCTCTTTGTGGGCACCAAGCGCCAGGCACAGGAAACCATCGCAGAAGAAGCCATCCGCTGTGGTATGCCTTACGTGACCGAACGCTGGATGGGCGGTATGCTCACCAACTGGTCCACCATGTACAAGCGCATCCAGGAATTGGAACGCCTTGAACAATTGCGCGATACAGATGAAATCAACCGCCTCACCAAAAAAGAAGGCTTACTCATCAACCGCGACATTACCCGCCTGCAGACACGTCTCTCTGGCTCTCGCACTATGAAGCGCCGCCCTGACTTGCTCTTCATCATCGACGTGGGTCGCGAAGAAGCTGCCGTTCATGAAGCAAACTTGCTCAACATCCCGATTGTGGCTTTGGTTGATACAAACTGCAATCCTCAGAATGTTGACTATGTAATTCCTTCCAACGATGATGCCATTCGTGCCATCAAGTTGTTGGTTGCCAAGATTGCTGATGCAGTCATCGAAGGCAAGGCCATGCGCAAGGAAGAAGAGCCCGAACAACCTTCTGCAGATGCAAAATCTGACAAGCCCAAGTCTCGCCCAGCCCGCAAGCCCGTAACCGAAGCTGATCAAGATGAAAGCATGGGTGAAGAGACCTTATTGGGTGATGCCACCCTTGCCAAGTTGAACGAAAGCCGCAAAGTAGAAGGCGATGACGCCGCTGCCAAGGCTGAGTAATAAGCGAAAAGATTGAGGATTTTGAAATGGAAATAACGACTGAGATGATCAAGGAATTGCGCGCAGCGACCAGCGCCCCCATGCTGGATTGCCGCAAGGCCTTACAAGAAGCTGATGGTGATTTTCAAAAGGCTGTGGATTGGTTGCGCGAAAAAGGCATGGCAACTGCTGCCAAACGTGCTGACCGTGATGCTTCCAATGGAACTGTTGAAATCTACTCCCATGGTGGTGGACGTGTGGGCGTGATGGTTGAAGTGAACTGTGAAACCGACTTCGTTGCCCGTTCTGAAAAGTTCCGCAGTCTCGCTCATGAGATTGCCTTGCAGATTGCGGCAAGCTCCCCAAAATATGTGAAGGCTGAAGAAATCCCTGCTTCTGAACTTGAGCACGAAGCTGAAATTGCCCGCGCTCGCGCCAAAGAAGAAGGCAAGCCAGATAATATTTTGCCGAAGATCGTAGAAGGCCGTATTGAAAAATACAAAGACGAAGTTTGTCTTTTGCGCCAAACCTACATCCGCGATGAAAGCCTCACCATTGAAAAGCTCATCTTACAGAGCATTGCTGCAATTGGTGAAAGTGTCATCGTCCGCCGTTTCCAGCGATGGGAATTGGGCGAAAGCACCGCACAAAGCGAATAGAAATTTAAAGCCAGCCTTCGGGTTGGCTTTTTTTTTACATCCTACCAACATGGGATGTTCATAATAGATGGTATCCGATACATTTCTGTAAATATAAAAAGGAGATCTCCATGGCTGAACTGAAATATAAACGTATTCTTCTCAAGTTAAGTGGCGAAGCTCTTGGTGGTAAATCAGGCTTTGGGATTGATGTGGATGAAGCAGAATCCATTGCCAGTCGCATCAAGGAAGTCCGTGATATGGGCGTGGAAGTGGCCGTGGTGATTGGGGCAGGCAATTTATGGCGCGGCAAACAAGGCTTGGAGCATGGCATGGAACGTGCCACTGCCGATTACATGGGAATGCTTGCTACTGTGATGAATGCCATGGCGTTGATGGATGCGTTGGAACGTCAGGGTGTGTTCACGCGGGTCTTGTCAGCTATTGAAATGCGAGCGATTGCCGAGCCATACATCCGCCGCCGTGCGGTTCGTCACTTGGAAAAGGGGCGTGTTGTAATTTTTGGCGCAGGGACGGGAAATCCGTTCTTTTCTACAGATACGGCTGCTGCGTTACGCGCTACTGAAATTGACGCTCATGTTGTCATCAAGGCCACGAAAGTGGATGGCGTGTATGATGCAGACCCGAAGAAAAACCCGAATGCAGTTAAGTTTGATCAGCTTAGTTACATTGAAGTGTTGAATCGCCGCCTTGAAGTGATGGATAGCACGGCCATCACTCTTTGTATGGAAAACAAATTGCCGATTTTGGTGTTGAACCTATGGGATACGAAAGCATTGCTGGGTGCATTGCGTGGCGAAGCCGTAGGGACATTGGTTTCTGACTAGCTTTTCCTTTATCAATATCATCCTCTGTTCTCTTAAAAGAGAAACAGAGGATTTTTTATTTGAGAGTCTCTCATTTTTTTGCATTCTCTCTCGCTTTTTTGCCATCCCATAGCCTAAATCCTTGTTTTAAGGTATCCTTATACTGTAATCATTTTCAGGAGGAAGACAGTGAGCACCGAAGAAGTTAAAGGCTTATTGAAAGATGCTGAGGCCCGCATGAATGGCGCAATCCAATCCCTTTCCGATGATCTATCTGGGATTCGTACAGGCCGCGCTAGCCCCTCATTAGTTGAAAGATTGATGGTTGAATATTATGGCGCGCCGACGCCTTTGATTCAAATTGCGTCGATTAGCGTGCCTGAACCACGTTCGTTGATGATTAAGCCATTTGATGCATCTGCTTTAAAAGAAATTGAAAAGGCGATTCGAAGCTCAGACCTGGGTTTGAATCCCAATTCTGACGGGAAGGTGATTCATCTCAACTTGCCGCCACTCAACGAAGAGCGCAGACGCGATTTGGTCAAACAAATGCATCACCGTTTGGAAGAAGCCCGTATTGCTGTTCGTAACATTCGCCGTGACTTGCATAACGATATTCGTGACTACGAAAAAGAAAAACTCATCACCGAAGACGATTTAAAACGCGGTGAAGACGATTTACAGAAATTAACAGATAAATTCATTGAAGATATCGCCAAGCACGGACAAAATAAAGAAAAAGAAATCATGGAAGTGTAGTGACGAAATGTCACTTCTTGCTTAACTATGTCCAATTCATCAGATCAACCCATTGAAAAGGTTCCCCAGCATGTTGCCATGATTATGGATGGCAATGGACGTTGGGCACTACAACGCGGTTTGCCAAGGCTGGCTGGTCATAAAGCTGGTACTGAAAACTTGCGCCGTGTGATTCGTTCCACTGTTGAGTTTGGGGTGAAGTATCTAACCATTTATGCCTTCTCAACAGAAAATTGGGGACGCCCGCCTGAGGAAGTGCAAGGCCTGATGTTGATTCTTCAGGATGTGATTGATCGTGAGCTGGGTGAATTAAATAAAGAAGGTGTGCAATTGCGGCACATCGGACGTTTGGAGAAGTTGGATCCACGGATTCAGAAGAAAGTGTTAAAGGCGATTGATTTAACCAAGAATAACGATCGCTTGATTTTGAATGTTGCCTTTAATTACGGTGGCCGTGACGAAATTGTGCAAGCCATTCAACGAATTATGAAAGATGGGATTGCGCCTGAAAACGTAACGGATGAATTGGTGAGCCAGTATATGTATACAGCTGGCGTGCCAGACCCTGACCTAATCATTCGCACTTCAGGGGAATTGCGGGTGAGCAATTTCTTGATTTGGCAGGCGGCCTACTCTGAGTGGTACATTACCCCCACCTTCTGGCCTGATTTTGATAAAGAAGAATATCGCCAGGCCTTGGAATCTTTTGCTCATCGCGATCGGCGCTTTGGCAAAGTTTCTTCAGGAGAATTACAAGGTTCGAATGCGTAGAAGACTTATTACAGCTCTCGCACTTATGGCCATAGGATTGCCCGCCATTGTACTTGGCGGCATCTTTTATTATGCGCTGATGGGAACGTTTCTAATTGGTGCATCTTGGGAATATGTTCAGTTATTTCGTGCTGTGAAATTTGAGCCGCAGCTTCACTTAACGGTGGGTGGCGTAGCTTTGATTACCATCACGAGGGCTTTCTTTCCCCAATTTGCACAACCAGCCCTGGTTGCAATTATCCTCACAGCCATGGCTTACCATATGATTGTTTATGAGCGCGGACGTGACCAGTCTGCGCTTGATTTTTGTTTAACCATCGGTGGCGTTGTATACATTGGCTGGATTGGTTCATATCTATTTGACCTGCGCAACTTGCCACAAGGGGGCTGGTGGTTCATGCTGGTGATGTTCTGCGTTTGGCTCGGGGATTCAGGAGCGTACTCAATCGGCAGATCGTATGGCAAACATAAGATGGCGCCACGCCTAAGCCCCAAGAAAAGCTGGGAAGGATATGCCGCCAGCGTGTTTACGGGTTTGATTGCGGGTGGCTTTTACTCTTATGTGTTTACTACCTTTGGAAATTTGCATAGCGATATCACCATTTGGCAGGGCGCGATTCTTGGTTTACTGCTTGGGGCTCTGCCTCCCTTAGGTGACCTTGGCGAGAGCATGATTAAACGTCAATCAGGGCTTAAGGATTCGAGTGATATTATTCCGGGGCATGGCGGTTTCTTTGACCGCATTGACTCGTGGATTTGGGGGGCACCGATCGGGTACTTCTTTTTGATTTGGTTCATTCTGTAACATTTCAAAGCCTGGAGGCTCAATGGAAGTTCTTGGCGCAACACCCACTCGAAATCTGGCGCTGGAATTGGTACGAGTCACGGAAGCGGCAGCGATGTTGGCAGGTCGCTTTATGGGACGAGGAGATAAAGAAGGGGCAGACCAAGCCGCGGTGAATGCGATGCGGCTCGTCCTCAGTACGGTAGATATGAATGGAATCATCGTCATTGGAGAAGGGGAGAAGGATCGGGCTCCGATGTTGTTCAATGGGGAAAAAGTTGGCAACGGTTCCAAACCAGACGTGGATGTTGCGGTGGACCCCATTGATGGGACTCGCCCTTTGGCATTTGGTCGCTCCAATTCCCTTGCGATGGTGGCGATTGCTCCACGTGGCACGATGTTTGACCCAGGTCCATTTTTGTATATGAATAAAATTGCAGTGGGGCCAGAAGCTAAAGGCAAGATTGATATTGAAAAATCCATTACTGAAAATTTAAAGGCGATTGCAAAAGCCAAAGGCAAAGCCGTGGAAGATTTAACCACGATCATTCTGGACCGTCCGAGACATGATGACATGATTGCAGAGATTCGCAAGGCGGGGGCGCGCATCCGTGAAATTCCTGACGGCGATGTGGCGGCGGCATTGATGACGGCTCAGCCTGAATCGGGTGTGGATGTGTTGTTTGGAATCGGTGGCACACCTGAAGGTGTGATTACGGCTTGTGCTTTGCGTGCGATGGGTGGGGAGATTCAAGGCAAGCTATTTGCGCGTGACGAAGATGAGTTGCGCCGTGGACGGGAAGCGGGTTATAACTTCGATAAAGTGTTGACCATGAATGATTTGGTTTCTTCAGAAGATGTGTTCTTTGCAACGACAGGTATTACCGATGGTGAGTTGTTGCAGGGTGTACGGTATTATGGAAATCATATTACGACTGAAAGTTTGGTGGTGCGCGGTCTGACGGGAACCATTCGCAGAATCAATGCGACGCATAGCACTGATAAATTGGATAACCTCAGTTCGATTCACTACTAATTTTTTCACTTGACATTCCACCGCCTTATTCGTATAATGTCGTTCGCTTTCCTGGCTAGCTCAATGGCGGAGCGAGCGGCTGTTAACCGCTAGGTTCTAGGTTCAAATCCTAGGCCAGGAGCCTTTGACCCCTAAAAAACCCTTTTAGGGGTCATTTTTTTTTAAGCATAGCATGTCATTATTCACGGCGGGAGCATAAAAAATTTGCATGGCAAACTACTGCCCGCCTTTACGCTTTCGCTTATGGTTTGCATAAATATTCCACTGGGGGACATTGGAGGAAACCTTGATTAGGATGTATCAACTGCACAGTGACGCTACAGCGTGCCGCAGACCAACGGGACGAATGAAAGACATAGTTTATATTGCCATGTAAGATAGGCTACCGCCGCTTGTGTTCAGGGTTGAGCTTATAAAATTCTTGGTTTGCTTGGGGTTGTTGGTGGCACAGATGGAGGGATTGCCTTTGTTCCTCGGCGTGAGGGTTGAGCAAAGACACAACGAGCGATAATCAAAGAAAAACCCAGCCGCTAAGCTGGGTTATCTTTTTGCCATTTCAAAAACTTTTGAAACTTCTTGAATGTATCTTCATCATTGTCATGATGTGCTGGAGTTGTATCCCCTAAAGATGCAATCCTCTTTTTTACTTCATCATCTTGCAGGATGGAATAAAACTGATCTGTAATTTCCATGTTGGCATGTAAAGCGTTCATGCTAACCGCCTTGAAATCAGCGATATTATTCGAGCGAGTTAAACCATAATGAATATGTCCATGCCTGAATTTATGGGGAGAGTGATAAGGCAAACCCTCTTGATCTAGCCACGTTTTGAAATTTCTTCTAGCTAGGTTTATTCGATGTTCTCCAATCTCAGTAATGCTAGGGTCTATCTTTCCAGTGACAGGCGAGAAAGGAGCAAACCATAACCCATTGGGAGGAAGAATTGATCTGACTTCATCATCCCATTCTTGTACAACCTTCAATAATTCAGGAATGTCTAATAAAAAAGTTGTCCCCGATTTTCTGTTTTTTGTCCTCACTCCAAGACTAGGAAATTGATTTACAGACCGATTAGGAATGTCCACAGCTTGCAAAGGCATAGAGACAAACGCCCCTATTCTCATCCCTGATAGAAACAGAAAAACTAACGCCGCCCGTGCCCGCCGCGCTACCGCTGATCGGCAGGCACGGCCAGCTATAGTTAGTATTTCTTCAAGCGTCACAATCTCTTTATTCTTTGGCGTATTGGATAACCTCTTGACCTTTAGCGTTTTTATCCAAGCCTGTTTTATATGCCTGTAGCCAACTTCATTGTCAGAAAGCCAAGTGAAGAATAAACGAGCCGTAGCCAAACACTTTTTTATATAGACAGCAGATAATTGCCCTTCTTCGTCATCCAGACGAGCCGAGAGCATATAGTCAGGAAAAGACGGTCTAATCCCTGTAACAAGTGAAAATGGTTTATCTTGCGCCCATTCTAAAAGATATTTCAAGTGAGTTTGTTCCTTGCCCCAAGACCCCTTGGTAATACGATCTACATTAAGACGATATTCCAAGTATTTATCTTTTTGTTTCCAATTCGATTTATTTATCATTGCTTCTTCCGTTCTGAATAATTCTTGTTAGATTGCGCCCGCAGATAGGGCAGACGCTCAACACATAAATTAGATTTCCTTTTCTTTTGGTTTCAGGTTGAAAAATCTTGACGCCCTTTTTACAAGTCTTACAAAAAGTTTCATCCTGTCCTAGTTTCGTTTTTGGATACACTTCGCTATACCAGCGTGAAAAATCTTTGCCATTGATCAGAATATGATTTCGATCATCCCGTTCTTGTGGACAACCTAAAGGCACATAAACAGCATAAATTTGATCTATGTGTATCCCTATGGCATCGGCTAATTCCCTAGGGGTGTACATCATATTGAACAAGCTTTTTAGCTTGTTTCTTTGCTTGCCATCTAAACGACCTTTCAAAATCATTTCTGTCATTGTTACCTTTTGTTGTATGAAGATGGGTAATCGCACTACCCATCTTTTAGTTATCCCATGCCGTAACAAAGAGTTACACTTTTGCAGTTTGTCTCTTCTTGCGTTCTCTATGTGCCGCCTGTTTACAGGACTTAGAACAATAGCGAGACTGTGCAGACGCTTGATACTTATCACCGCACCGAGCGCAAACCCGTGTAGCTTTTTCCTTTGTTACTTCTGGCCGAAAAAACCGCTACCCTCCGCAGGAACACTACCAATATTTGCCATGTGTTGGACCCGCTTTTTATTGACCCAATCAGCCGCGACAATTGGCGCAATTTCAGCCGCCAGCGTGTCAGCGTTCTTTGTGATTTGTTCAAGTGTGGCAGTTTCAATCTTGTCATCTGCTTCTTCTTCCGCTTGCGCCCTGATTGCTTCTGGCGACATTAGATGACTTGCCACAGTTGCCGCAATATTCAAACCGATAACCAACGACAGACCCCAAACAGCATATTTAATTTGTTCAGGACTAAATACACTTGTTAGACCGTTTGCACCTGTGTTGTATAAAGTATCCAGTGTGAACATGGTAATCACGCCGATCAAGTCAATGATGACCATCCCAAAGGCTATAGGCCGTTGCCAACCTTTAGCACCATATAAATATGTCAATGTCCAAGCCAGTAAGCCACCATCCAAAGCCGCCAGCCCGAACCATGCAAGAATTTGTTTCCCTTGGGGGAGAGTGAGCGAAATAAAATCTAATGATCTTGTTGCCGAGTACACCAGCAAAAGACCCGCCAGAACCGTTGCAGAAATTTGACCTAGTTTCTTAAACATCTTTAGCCTCTTTATTGATAGAATTTGCACGCCGTGACGTTGCTTGTTTTGATTAGCCTCTTTTCAAGTAATGTCACGGCATTACTTGTCCCTGTGCTAGGGGAGTACTACGCACAACCTCACCACCTTTGCTAAAGTTTTGACATGCGAGTTGCTTTTTTTATTGCAACCTTTTGAATTACGGCCATTGGATGACCGCTTTTTTCCAACCCGTTAATTAGGTTGAAAATATCAGGGTTTTTTGTATCGAAGCGAGCCATGCCGCCAGAAAGTACACCGCTTAGAAATTTTGCATAGGCTTCACTTACGCCGTGAAAATCTTTGCCATATCTTGAAATGGGGTAATCATCTTCTGAAAATTCATTGACCAATTCCCGAGCCATCTTCCAGAAGGGAGCATCTTCCCAGCGGCGGCGATTGCTATCATCTGGATTAGGAGTGCAAAGACGCCCC
>JAXLVT010000040.1:0-25746 GCA_046328925.1 Anaerolineales bacterium | reverse complement strand
TTTTAGGAATTATTTCAACAGCCATTGCGATGTTCCTTTGGAATTACGCTTTTGCTGAACTACCTGCCGCAGTCGCCTCTCTCACGTTCTTTGCCCAGCCGGTAGTTGGTACCCTTCTTGGTTGGTTTTTCCTATCCGAAAAGATTACTCCTCTTTTCCTTGGAGGCGGTCTTTTGATTAGCATTGGAATTCTGATTGCAACTCGTGAATAAAGAAAACTCTCTCAGATAAGATCCTGAGAGAGTTTTTAGAATCAACTAAAAGTTAATGAATGAAGCGAAATTTGAAAAATCAAGCAGGGGATGCACTCTTTTTCATAAACGGCATGCGTGCCGACAAATTTTCAAACAAAACGTCCAAAATAAAAAAGGCTAAAATCCATACACCCAATCTCAACAAAACATTATGAGAAATGGAATGACGCGCAATATCATTCACATCAGCAGCCCACACTAACACCGCCTGTGGATATGTCAATAAAATCATCAATAATGGAATAAACCATAATGCTCGCTTATCACGCCATGCAATAGCTGCAAAAAACGAAGCACCAAAGGTAGCCGCGAAGAAAAAGAAAAGGCCAAAGCGGGTCGGATATAAAAACTCAGAAATTCGTGCATCTTTAATAATGGGCTTATACCCAGTAGCGGTGTAATAATACACATCAGGGAAAAAGCTTTGCCCAGCCGTCTCTGTAAAAACTTTCTGCAAAGTATCTACTTTGAAAAACCAAAGAAATTTAGCATATTCTGAACTACCTGATTTCATCGCCCATTGTCTATAATCTTCATTATTCTCTCCAGAGAAGAGAGAAAAATAAACTGCAAACTTCTTACCGGGCTGAATGTTCCGAGAAGTTTCGACAAGCTCATTATCAATTGGCATGCCATGACTTCTAAAATATTCTGTATAAGTTTCTGAAGGAAATATTCGCAAAGCCGTATTCATTACAACTGCGCGAAATGGACGTAACCCAAGAACGGCAAGTTGCGAACTCAACGCAAAAATAACAAGAAAAGAAAAACCAACTGCAACAACACGGCTTCGATAGTTTGTAAACCAAAACACAGGGATACTTACAACGGCAATCATAACCAGCAAATAGGCATAAGTGTCTCTGGTAAAGACCATAAACAAAGCTGCAACAATCAACAAGGCTAATTTATAGTTTTTCCATTCTAGAAACAACCAAATCGCTGACGCAAGAAATAAAGCCGTAAAAGACAAAGCTATCGACTCACTCCCAAGAAAAGGGTCCCACATAATAATATCTCGACTTAAGCTGAAGCCTAATACAATCACAAAAACTAAGGGTTTAAGAATGGAAGATTTTACAGCAGACGTAGATGCAAAAGCAAGAATCGCCCAGCTCAAAATTGAGAAATAAAACTGAAGGACATATATCTTTTTGGGGTCTGAATTCACAACCTTCCAAAATAAAGCGGTAACTGGAGGTCGAGCATCTATCCAAAAATCCTTGGAAAGCACCGGCAAGCTGGCATTATGAAAATAGTCTGTAGTATCTCCAAAACTGCGTGGTTCTTTGATATGCCGAGAATTATGAATCCGCAAATAAGCGTAGTACCCAACCGCACAAAGCTGGAAAATTATCAGAAGTATTGATATTGTTTTTTTCATGTAGTTTCACTAGGGAAGAGGAATGTAAGCATCGTCAGAATTCTAACTGTTTGTGCTGCATGGCTACACTTTCCACCAGCCCCACACAAATCATCAAAGACATCAGACCAGAGCCACCATAGCTAAAGAATGGGAGTGGAAGCCCAGAAACAGGGATGAGATTCATATTCATGGCAAGGTTGGCAGAGGCTTGAAAAAACAATAACGTTGCCACGCCCAATGAAATCATTGATCCAGAAACATCTCGCGATTTTTGAGCAGCCCGCACACAACGCCAAACAATAAAACCGATTGTAAGGATGACCAAAACAGACCCAATCATTCCAAATTCTTCGGAGATAGCTGAAAAAATAAAGTCAGTGTGGCGAACTTTCATAAAACGCAATTGAGTTTGGGTACCGTGCCCATACCCCTTACCAAACAAACCACCAGAACCGATGGCAATTAAAGCTTGCTGAACGTTGTAAATAGCACCGTAACTCGAATTAGGATCAGGGAATAAAAAGTTAAAAACGCGCTGTTGTTGATAAGGCTCTAGAAATGGAAACGCAACAACTCCCAAAACTAGCCCAGCCACGCCCAACCAAAACAACATTTTTAATTCAATCCCCATCATCCAGGCCATAAAAAACCAAATGACCATCGTCACGATGACATTACTTAAATTTGGTTGAAGCAAAATCCATATTACCAACCCCCAAGTCCATGCCAAACTTTTCAACAACCAACGCAGATCTCGTGGATCATATTGGCTTTTCTCAAAATATCTTGCAAGAATCAATATAACAACAATCTTTGCAAATTCAGTGGGTTGAAGAAAAAGCACACCCACTTGAAACCAACGTTGCGCACCGAAGGCTGCCTGCCCCAACCCAGAAAGAGAAATCAAAAATCCCATCATCACAAGATAAATGGGCCAATGAAGGGATAACCAATATCGATAATCTATACTTGCAAGGATAAAAATAACAACCAAACCCACCAGCACAAAGTAGGTTTGACGGGTGGGATATGAAATTAATTCTTCATTTCCCGCAACTGCGGAACGAATCATTGCCACCCCAAACGCAGACGCTAATACAACTGCTCCTAAAAGCAGAAAATCAAAATTTCTCCATGAAAGACCACGCGACATAAATTTACCCTGCGCGGCGGCGAACTCCCTTTAATGGGATATCAGCAACCAGCCTTTGTTCGCGTCCTTCACGCTCTAAACCAATTTGAACAGCCTCGGGGTCAATATCAATGTGACGCGCAATGGTCTTGATTAAATCATCACGCAAAGCATCCATCTCTGCAGGGGTAAGGTCAGTTCGGTCGTGAATTAATACCAATTGCAAACGTTCTTTTGCACTTTCTGCGCTGCGTTTTCGTGTGAAGAAGCCCATAATTACTTCCTCCCTGTCAATCTTTGAATTGCATTCCACAAGCCGCCTTGAGGATCAAGATCTAAAAATGGAACCTCTTCACCTTGTAATCGCTTGGAAATATTACGGAACGCTTGTCCAGCGCGACTCTTGGAATCAGTTGCAACTGGCGCACCACGATTTGAACCAATAATGACTGATTCATCTTCTGGGACGATTCCAATTAGTTTAATCCCAAGTAAATCAAGCACATCTTCCGCAGAAAGCATATCATTATTTTTTACCAGAGTGGGATTCAAGCGATTGATAATCAAAGCAGGATTTCCTTTTTCTTCCGCTTCAAGAATCCCCACCACTCGATCAGCGTCACGCACCGCACTGACCTCAGGGTTGGTTACCACTAAAACACGATCCGCAGGCGCGATAGCATTTCTGAAACCACGCTCAATGCCCGCGGGGGAATCAATGATAATGAAATCAGCATCAGGCCGAAGTTCAGAGGTGATGCGAATCATGTCAGATGGAGAAACTGCATTTTTGTCACGCGTCTGAGCAGCTGGGATTAAGTACAATTCAGGGTAATGTTTATCACGTATCATTGCCTGGCGAAGTTTACAACGCCCTTCGATAACATCTACAATGTCATACACGATGCGGTTTTCGAGTCCCATCACCACATCAAGATTTCGCAAGCCAATATCTCCATCAATACAAACAACTCGCTTCCCATCCATGGCGAGTGCATTCGCGAGATTGGCAACAGCGGTCGTTTTTCCGACTCCGCCTTTTCCTGAAGTAACAGTTATCACTTGAGCAGTCATGAGCAATTCCTAAAGTTGAGTTAACCTGGCAACCATAATTCGGCCTGTAAGCGGCCTTCTTTATTGATGGTGGCAATTTCAGGTTTTGGATCTTTCTGTGGTTTTAGCACAGCGGAAACTTCGTCAGCAATTCGTAGTTGGGTAGCAGAAAGGTCTAAAGCACAAATGGTGGCTTCACGATTTCCTTTCGAGCCCGCATGAATCATACCGCGAACCCTACCCCACACAATTACATTTCCATCAGCAATTACTTCGGCGCCCGCGTTTACATCGCCAAATATAACAATATGACCTGGATATTCAATTCGCGTTCCAGAACGTACAGTTTTATTAATAAAAAGAGCTGTCTCATCGCTGGTTTCATTAAACTGTTTACGCTCTTCTGGACGTGGTTTTGAAATACGTGTTGCAAGACCGAGGAGTTGAGACGTATGCTCAGTAGTTGGTGATTCGCTAATCACGGCCCATAACGAAATATTTCTTTCAGAAAGAAAATCTCTCAAATCCACCAAGTCATTCACCCTTAAGATTTGACTCCCTACATCCATCGCAAGACGAGCCCCTTGATAAAAAGATGGGCGCGCATCGATTTGTGCAAGCAACGCAATACGTTGTTCCTCCCACGGTGCATCTGTAAACGTGGCGAGCAAACCATCACGTATTCCTTTAATTTGGACGAGAGATGTAGTTTGTTCCATTAATTAATATTAAAAACTAAGTAAGCCTTCACAAATTATACCTGATGTCAATATTCAAACGATTACAGACAAAAGACAAATTTGTGTATTTACTGGCCAAGAGGAGGTTTTCCATTAGCAATGTCAATAGCTTTCAACTCAAAATAGGCTTCAATCACACGTTTGACAATAGGCGCCGCAACACTCGCCCCTTCACCGCCATTGTAGGCAAATGCAACAACAATGATTTCAGGGTCTTCATATGGAGCATAAGCCAAGGTCCATGAATGAGTAGGCCAAGCGCCAAAGTTACATCGGTTTGCTTTACGAGCCACATCATCACAGTATTCAGCTGTGCCGGTTTTGCCTGCAACAGCGATGGGAAAATCATTAAACACTCCATGCAAAGTACCAAACAGAGGAGCTGTCACTGCAAGACGTGTGCCACCACGAACAGCCTCAATAGACTCAGGCTTGATGGTTTTTAGCTCTTCGGTCAAACTACAGTAACCACCATCGCAGGAATAATTTTTGATTAATGGAGTGACTGTTACATCCCATTTTAAGTTAGGTGTAAAAGGTGAAATCTGATAACTTCCTGGAGTTTGAAATTCATTCACAGTGAAGGTTTCAGGGTTAAACCACATTTCAGTGGGCTTACCTTCTCCATCTGTAACTTCACGAATGATGGTTGGCTGCATGAGTTTCCCCCGATTTGCAATCGTTGCTCCAGACATTAAGATTTGCAAAGGGGTAGCCAATACGTATCCCTGACCTACACTGGCGATATAGGTATCACCAGTAGACCAGTTCTCACCAGTGTTGATACGCTTCCACTGAGGTGAAGGAATCAAACCACTGGCTTCACCAAGCAACTCAATGCCTGAAGGTTGATCATAACCAAGGGCACGAGCATATTCTCTTAACCGTTCAATGCCTAAGCCTTGTGGAATCTGATCTTGATACCCACCGCCAAGTTTATAAAAACATACATTACTTGAAAAGGCGATACATTGCTGGAAGGTAATTTGACCAAAGCCATCAGGACGTTTATCAAAAATATGGTCAACGAAAGGACGGGTGTTTTGGTCTGTACAAGGTTCATTTGGATTGAAACGCTCGCACAAAAGCAAGCGTCCAGGCGCATCGACAATGGTGTTCAAATCCACAATGCCTTCATTAAACGCACCTGTTGCTGTAGATAATTTAAATACAGAACCCGGAGGGAATTCAGCAGAAATCGCGTTATTCAATAAAGGTTTCCGCGGATCTTCACTCAGTTGTTGATAATAATAAGCTGGAATAATACGCGCCAGACGGTTATTTTCATAAGTCGGGTATGAAACCATAGCAAGGATTTCACCAGTCTTTGGGTTCATAGCAATGACTACCCCACTGGAAATACGGATCTTTCCAAAGTATGTATTCCAAAAATCTACTTCTTGAATTAAAGAAGCTTGAGCGGCTTCTTGTAAGCGGGTATCAATCGTTAAGTAAACATTATGCCCAGGGACGGGAGCAATGGGAGGTTGAAGATTGCTTAATTCCTGACCAGCAACATCAATCTGAACGATCCGTGATCCGTTTCTACCTGCAAGAATGCCCTGCATAGATGCTTCTACGCCAGAGTACCCAATCTTGTCACGGTTGGGGATAAATCCTTGTGCTCGAAGCTCATCTTCAAGAGAAGCAGGAATCGGTCCTAGAAAACCGATTAGGTTTGCAGTTAAAGATCCAGTAGGATAATCTCGAATCGGTTCAACATCGACCGAGACACCTGCCCAGTCAACCTCTTTTTCTTGCACGATTTTAGCAATATCTTCTGAGACATTACACTTAATCTTAACTGGGCTATATGGAGCTAAAGAATCCTGCAAAGCAACCAATTCAGCAATACCAGGCCCAGGCACACAGGCTGCAAATAATTTAGCCTGCGCCAAAGATTCATCAGTGACAGGTCCACCAACAGGAACATCGAGTAAAGCTCCGAGTTCCCGATAGATGCGTTGAATATCTGATTCATCATCAGGTAAGCTTGCAGGTGTAATCACAATATTATAGGAAGCCAGATTTCTAGCGAGGATATATCCATTTCGATCATAAATAATCCCACGCGAAGCTGGAACACTTACTTCGTTGGTATAGTTATCAATCGCACGAATATTCCAAGATGATCCTTGTAAAACTTGCAGATTTAAGAGACGCAGTAACAACCCAACAAAAGCTGCTGCAATCACCAAATAAATCATTGTCAAGCGCCAAGCCTCAAACCGAGACGACTTGGGAAAAGAACCTGAGCTCATTTTTACTCCTCAAACGGATAAACCCATCTCGCCAGATCTCTCATGAATACATAAACAGGAATGGCGAAAAGCATATTCAACAACAAACTTGGCAATGTAATTAAAGCAGCCACATCACCAAAAGATAAAGGTGTACCAGATATTCGTAAAACCAAAAAAGAAACCAAATGCATGAGCAATGTGCCTGCAAAAGTTACGCTAAACATAGCCAATAATGGGGCCTGCCACACACGTCTCTGCAAAACCTGTGCAATAAACACAACGGATAAGTACCCGACCAATATTACAAGCCATGGCATTTTAGATACAAATGCTATCATAATACAAGTAAGTAAAGCCCAATGCCATGCAGTATCTACTCGCTCTTGCAATGCCCAGGCAGCCAAAACAATAAGCAGCAAGTCGGCATATCCAGAAATCAACCTGACCTGGCTCACAATCGAAGACTGCAAAATAACAGCCAAGGTTAGCAAAGGAAATGCTACTAGATTTCGCATACAAATTTAAGGGGTCGTTTGCGGTTCAAGTGGAGTAATATCCACAGGCCGAAAATTCGTGATGACCAATACAATTTCTAGCCGAGAAAAATCGACAGCAGGTTGAACGGTGGCTTGCTGAAATAATTCAAACTCAAGCGAACGAACTGTAACCACCTGCCCTAGGATTAAGTCTGGTGGATACCCACCGCCAAGACCAGAAGTAAGAATTAAATCACCAGAATCTACTTTCACATTCTGTGAAATCATATCTAAAGAAATATCGCCTGTGACTGACCCCAACAAGACTGCGTCTGTATCTGCATTTTGCAAATAGACATTCACAGCCGAAGCAGGATCGGTAATCAATTGCACGCGAGCCGCATCGGCAATCACCGCATCAACACGCCCGACCAAACCTTGATTTGTCACAACAGGCATTCCCCTACGAATATCATCGTTGGACCCACGGTTGATAATGATGTAATGTAAAAATGGACTTGGGTCTCGGCCAATCACCGCAGCAGCCTTATAGGTGCTTTCAGGATTGGAACGTGAAAAATCAACGAGGGCAGCCAAAATTTCAGTTTGATTGACCCGCTGTTGAAGCTCAATCACCTGAGTTTGCAGCTGTGATACCTGCGTTTCCAATTCCGCATTACGATTGCGCAAAGATACTAGGTCACGAGGAGCAGTAATAAAATCCTGCACTCCTAAAAAGCGTGAGGAAAACCATGATTGAACTTGAATTAATACGGAACTAAATTGTCTTGAAGCAGGGCCAAAGAAACCGCCCAAGGCAAGCACAAGAATCCCCCCCACCACAAGGAAAATAATAGTCGTTTGTAAAGAACGGGAATTCATAATTTGAGGCTGGTAATTGAACGATTACCAGAATTACAGCAATTATCCTACAATATGACGCGTGCTGCCGCGTTCCAAGCCAACTAAATAGCGTCCAAGCACATCTAAATCTTCAAAGATCATGGCCGCACCACGGGCTACACAGGTCAGAGGGTCTTCAGCAACCCATACACGTAATTTCAACTCATCAGTAAGGCGTTCAGCTAACCCTTGTAAAAGGGCACCGCCGCCTGCAAGACAAATACCAATATCCATCAAGTCCGAAACAATTTCTGGTGGAATTTCATCAAGAGCATCACGAACCGTATCGAGAATAACCTGCACAGAAGTGGAAAGAGCTTCACGAATTTCGATGGAAGAAACCTCAACAGTTTCAGGCAATCCTGTAACTAAATTTCGTCCACGAACTTCCATGGTCTTTTCAGGCTGTAACGGATACGCAGAACCAATTTGCCATTTGATTTGTTCGGCAACGCCTTCACCAATCAACAAATTGTATTTATTGCGAAGATACTGAACTACATCCTGATCCATCTCATCACCAGCCACGCGCAAAGAACGAGACGCAACCACACCACCTGTGGACATAACCGCAACTTCAGTTGTACCGCCACCGATGTCAACAACCATCGAGCCACGAATCTCTCCGACTGGCAGACCCGCTCCCAGCGCAGCCGCGATCGGCTCTTCAATCAACATGGCTTGTCGTGCTCCAGAAGCCATCACTGCATCGTAGACCGCACGCTTCTCTACTTCTGTCACGCCTGTAGGAAGACCTACAATCACACGTGGGCGCGGAAGTGGCACCATGCTTTGTTCATGCACCTTACCGATGAAGTATTCGAGCATAACCTGGGTAATATCAAATTCAGAGATAACTCCGTCGCGAATAGGACGCACCACCATCACATTGCTTGGTGTGCGACCGACCATTTCTTTGGCCTCTAAACCGATAGCCAAAGGCTGGCGTAATTTCTTATCAACCGTAACCCATGATGGCTCATTAATAACAATCCCCTTACCACGAACGTGAACCAGAGTGTTCGCAGTGCCAAGGTCGATGGCGATATCCAGAGAAAAAAGGCCTAACAGCCAGTTAATTGGGTTGAAGGCCAAAATAGGCTCCTGTCAAATACGTGCTGGGATGAAAGCTTGCGACCAGTATTATACCATGAGGCTTAAAAAGTTTTTTTGTGCTCTGCAATCCCCCAGTAGGGGTAAAATACCCCACTATATTCCAAACCCAATTTTCTGGAGGATTTATCATGTCCAAAATCGCAATCGTAACGGATAGCACTTCATTCCTACCGACAGATGTTTTGCAAAAGTTTAGTATTTCAGTAGCTCCACAAATTTTAATTTGGGGTGAGGAAACCTTAAGAGACGGAATCGATATTCAGCCAGCACAATTCTATACACGCCTTTCCACAGCCAAAACCATGCCCTCCACATCACAAGTTTCTCCAGCTTCTATGCAGGCAATCTTTCAGCCATTAGTGGATCAGGGAATGGAAGTACTCGGAATATTTATTTCATCAAAATTATCAGGCACTTTACAATCTGCTATGCAGGCAAAAGAATTGATGGGAGCCAGCGGCGAAAAAGTAACCCTAGTTGACAGTCAATCCACCTCCATGGCATTGGGATTGATTACACTTGCCGCTGCCCGCGCCGCCGAAAGTGGCGCCAGCATAAAAGATTGTGTCACCGCTGCAGAAACCACCCGCAACAACTCTGGTATTTTATTTGCTGTGGATACATTGGAATTCCTACATCGTGGCGGACGCATTGGAGGAGCACAAAGATTTATCGGATCTGCACTCAACCTGAAACCCATTCTTGCCCTTAATGATGGTCGCGTAGAAGGTGTCGAACGCATTCGTACAAAATCAAAAGCTCACGATCGCTTATTGGAATTGGTTGTCGAAAAGACACAAGGTAAATCAAACATCAGGCTCGCAACTTTACATGCCAATGCAGCCGAAGATGCAAAGAGTCTTCTTGACCGTGCCGCTAAACAATTAAATCCTGTAGAAACTATTTTTGGAGAAGTCAGTCCAGTAGTAGGCACCCACACTGGCCCTGGAACTGTAGGACTTGCTTTTAGTTTTGAGTAATTTCTCGAATACATACAATTAAATACACAGACTCTGTTTATAACAGAGTCTGTGTGTGTTAGTAGACAAGAGATAGAAAAAGCACAGGAGATGTCAATCGAAATCAATCAAGCGTCAGGGCATGGGAAGCGGTTTGTTTGCTATAATCGCATGATGAGTAAAAATACTCCCTTGGTTATCGGCATCGCAGGCGGTTCAGGTTCGGGAAAAACAACCGTTGCTCAGGAAATTCTCAATCGTGTTGGTCACGAGCGAATTTCATATCTTCAACAAGATTCCTATTACAGAGATTTATCCAGTCTTCCGTCAACACAACATGCGGAAATAAACTTTGACCATCCCAACGCCCTTGAAACAGAATTGCTGATTAAACATATCGCTTCTTTACGCAATCTGCAAGCTGTTGATGTTCCAATTTACAATTTCTCCACTGACAGTCGCACCGGAGAAACTTTTACGGTGCAACCCCGCGGTGTCATTTTGGTTGAAGGCATTTTAATCTTTGTTGACCCTGATTTGCGTAAAATGTTTGATGTAAAAATATTTGTTGATACCGACTCCGACCTACGTTTTATCCGTCGCTTACACCGAGATATTACAGAACGAAGCCGCACAACAGAATCTGTTATTGAGCAATATCAAGCCACGGTGCGCCCCATGCACCTTGAGTTTGTTGAGCCATCCAAACGATATGCGGATGTGATCATTCCCGAAGGTGGCTACAATAGAGCCGCGCTGGATATGGTCGTTGCTAGAATCGAATCATTATTAAAGTAAAAGGAGAAGAAATGGCAAAACAATGGAGTACCCCACCCGCAATGCAGATTGATCCGAAGAAAACCTATAAAGCCCGCATGGAAACAGACAAGGGCACTATGGTGATCGAATTATTTGCAGATAAGACCCCAATTACAGTAAATAACTTTGTGTTCCTTGCTCGAGAAGGCTATTATGACAACGTTATTTTCCACCGTGTGATTTCAAACTTCATGGCTCAGGGTGGCGACCCCACTGGCACTGGCCGCGGTGGACCTGGGTATAAATTCGCCGATGAATTTCACCCCAGCCTTCGTCACAACAAACAAGGCATTCTTTCCATGGCAAATGCAGGGCCCGGCACCAATGGCTCACAATTCTTCATCACCCATGGACCGACTCCCCACCTCGATAACAGACATACTGTTTTCGGACAAGTTGTTGAAGGATTGGATGTTCTCATGTCCATTCCAGAACGCGACCCAGGCAATGTCAGCGCCCCAGCTGTAAAAATTATCAGCCTCACCATCGAAGAAAGCTAAGATTTCCTTGCAGAGTCCACAGAAAAACCAGAGCAAAGCCTCAGAGGTCCCTGTGGACTCTGCTGTTAAAGGCAAAAATGCATGGCAAGGCACTTTGCTTCGCATCTTTGCCTTTCTCATTGTTGTTGGAATTACCGTCTTCATTTACAGCATCCGAGAGCATATTCGTGAGTTTTCAGGATGGGGATATCCCGGCATATTCGTCATCATGTTGCTGGCAAATGCAACTGTCATCATTCCAGCGCCTGGGGTTGCTTTTGTCTTTGCAATGGGAAGCGTTATTAATCCCATTAAAGTAGCCATTGCGGCAGGGACCGGGGGAGCAATTGGTGAATTATCAGGTTATTTGGCTGGTTTTAGCGGAAGTGCCCTTATAGAAAACACAAAAATCTATAATCGAATTTTTCCGTGGGTGCAAAAATATGGGGTGTGGACTATCTTATTGCTTTCTGCAATTCCCAATCCTTTTTTTGACCTAGCAGGGATTGCTGCTGGGGCCACAAAAATTCCGCTATGGAAGTTTTTGTTTTTTTGCTGGATTGGGCAGTTGATTAAAATGTCAATTTTTGCGTATGCAGGTGCATATTCAATTGACTGGATTGCAAATCTATATCGATAAACTAAAAAGGAGAACTCATGAGCAACTTCAGCAAAATTGATTCTTATCTTGAAAAAAATATGGATGCAAGTCTGGAAGAATTAAAGCGATATGTAGCACAGCCAAGCATTAGCGCACAAAACATTGGTTTGAAAGAATGCGCGCAAATTGTAAAAGAAATGCTTGAGAAACGCGGCTTCACAGCAGAAGTCATGGCTACAGACGGGGCTCCTGTAGTTTTTGCAGAGCGCAAAGGGAAAAGTGATAAAACTCTAGTAATTTACAATCATTATGATGTACAACCGCCCGAACCACTGGAATTATGGGAATCTCCTCCATTTGAACCTGAAATCCGTAATGGGAAAATGTATGGCCGCGGTGTAAGTGATGACAAGAGTCATCTCACTTCACGTCTTTTCGCAATTGATGCTTTGCTTGAAAACGAAGGTGAACTTCCCTGCACGATTAAATTTATTATTGAAGGCGAAGAAGAGACTGCAAGTGTTCATCTGCATGATTTCATTACAAACAATTTAGACCGTCTTAAGGGAGACGCCTGCATTTGGGAATTTGGTGGTGTGGACCATCGCGATGTCCCAATGCAATATCTTGGGTTGCGTGGAATTTGTTACGTTGAGTTATCTGTTCAATCCCTTGGTACCGATGTTCATTCAGGGTTGGGTGGCAGTATCCTACCAAACGCAGCATGGAGACTCACTTGGGCATTGAACAGCTTGAAAGGTGTCGATGAGCGGATTTTAATTCCTGGCTTTTATGATGATGTCGTCCCGCCTTCAGAACGAGATGTCGAGTTGATGGAAAAACTTCCAGACCTCGAAAATGAATACAAAAACCGTTTTGGAGCAAAGAACTTTATCAAAGGAATTACTGGCGGCACAGCCTTGAAGGTGGAAGAAGTATTTACACCTACCTGCACAATTTGCGGTTTGACCAGCGGCTATCAAGGTCCAGGCTCAAAAACGGTTCAACCTGCATTTGCATCAGCCAAGGTAGATTTTAGGCTTGTGCCTAACCAAATGCCTGCTGATATTCTCAAGAAATTACGTGCTCACCTCGATCAACAAGGGTTTAGCGATATCAAAATTGAATTCCTCGGAGGCGAACCTGCCGCCCGTACCGACCCAGATGACCCTTTTATCAAAATCGTTGTGGACACAGCCGAAGAAATTTACGAATCGCCCATGGAACTTGTCCCAATGATTGGCGGTTCGGGACCCAACTACCCGTTCGTGCATGACCTGAATATGCCCGTTGCGACTTTGGGACTTGGCCACCCTGACACAAGAGCGCACGCTCCCAACGAGAACATTCGCTTGGATTTGTACTTGAAACACGCCATGCACATGGCAAGAGTAATTACAGAATTTGCAAAATAAAATAAAAAAGCCGTGCCGTTAAAAGTGGCACGGCTTTTTTATTACAAAGTGACCTTTTTCACTCCAATTTAGTGACTTTCTTTTTCTTGAATCTGCGTATAATGTGTTTGTAATAATTTTCACGAATTAAATGTTTCACCTTTGGAGGCAAAAATGTTTGTTGGCGAAAGAATGTCCCACCCCGTTATTTCAGTTTCACCCGAAACTTCTGTTCACGATGCTTTAGCAATGTTCAAAAAAGAACACATCCGCCGTGCTCCTGTCATGAAAGATGGCAAACTGCAAGGAATTGTAAGTGAAGGCGATTTATTGAATGCATCCCCTTCTCCTGTGACATCTCTCAGCGTATGGGAAATGAATTACTTGTTGAGCAAGGTCACTGTAAAACAAGTGATGTCTAAGAAAGTAAAAACCATTGATATCACCACCCCAATTGAAGAAGCAGCCCGTATTATGGCTGATAATAAAATTGGCGGCATGCCAGTTATCCGCTCTGGCAAAGTAGTGGGCATGATTACAGAAACAGATTTGTTCAAAACTTTCCTTGAGTTAATGGGTGCCCGTGAAAAAGCCATCCGCGTCACTGCTGTGATTGAAGATAAGCCAGGTCAATTGGCCAAAGTGACAAAGACCATCGCAGATGCAGGCGGCAATTTCATCTCCTTCGGCCAATTTGTAGGCACTGATGCAGGAACTCGCATCCTCACATTCAAAGTTGCTGGGCTAAAGAAGGATGATGTTAAAAAATTATTGTCAAAAATTGTAGTTAAGTTTTGGGATATTCGTCAGAGCTAGTTGATTAAGCAATAACAAATCTGCGCCAATCCTCTCCTTTGGCGCAGATTTGTTATTTAATGGAACTTACTGATTCCAAGGTGCTGTCATCAATGTAGTCTCAGTATCAGCTGCGTGACCAAGATATGGCAATTTCCAGGCTTCAGAGATAGTCTTCAAGAGAGAATAATGAGAATAAGGCGTCGAGTCTTTGAATGCAGTTTTCACCTGGGGTGAAATTAAGATAGTTGCAACTCGGCCCCCCGCAGCTTCAGGCAAACCACAGCATGAGTGTGTCCCTTGCCCTTCATCCCAAGTCACAACAATTAAATATGGTTCACCTGTTGCATCCAAGGCATGATAAATCTTCTCCATCTGATCTTTAAGCCAACCATCGGCCAAATCCAAGGTGCAATCATGGGCAGAATAGCAAATGTCAGGAGTAATAAAGATAAAGTTTGGCAAGGCATTTGCCGCAATATCTACATCCAATTGAGTAAGTGGAACAACGCTGTTTGTACAACGAGTTTCATTAAAACGAATCGAATCAAAATACATAAATGGATTGTGCTTTTTGACATATCGTAACGTATCCCCTTGATAACATGGATCGGGCATGTCATCTTGATAGGTCTTCCATGTTCTACCGCTCGCCTCTATCAAATCAGGCAGGCTCTTTGCATCAACACGACAATCGACAAAATAACAGTCATCCACAATACCAAAGGTATCTCCACCAATAATTGATAAGTAATTGGGTAAACTAGGGTGAGTGACTGCGTAATACTGATCCAGAAGAGTAAACGAACTAGCTAATAAGTTAAAGTAAGGCATATCTTTATTATTAATTACTGTCCCATATTCTTTGTTTTCAAAAATAAAAATTACAATATGAGAAAAGTTGGGAACAAGTGCCTTTGGGGTTGGTGTGGACAACGGAGGTTCTGTTGGCGAAGGAGTCAATGTTGCACTGGGCATAGGTGTCTCAGAAGGCTGTATCAGTGCAGGCGTAGCTTGAACAGGCTGACAAGCTGAAATCAAGAATGAAACGATAACTGTCATCAGAAATAGGTTTTTTCTCATTGGGTATCCTAATTTAAGTATTCTGTCATTATACGTGCAGAGTCAAATGTTTTGAAATCGTAATATCATAATTGCAAACCCTCATTACAATAGAATAGTTCTAATGGGTGAAATCCCAATCCTAAGTGCGTGATAAAATTTACATATGACCAGTATTCGTACTCCTGCAAAAATCATTCCGCGCGCATTCCCAGGTATTAAGCCTGACGAAGTGCAAGAAATCATCATGAACAGTCGCATTAAAACATATGCGCCTGGCGTTACTGTTTGCAAAGAAGATGCCGTGGAAAATACCTTCTACATGATTCTCGAGGGTGATTTTGAAGTTACCAAATTAATCAACAATAGTGAAAAAAGGTTATTGAAGTCTTTAACTGCAGGTGATTTTTTTGGGGAAATGGCCCTCATTCACAATGCGCCACGCGCTGCAACAGTGACGACAAAAACCAACGTCGTAGTTCTTGAATTGGACAAAGAAGGTTTTAATCGAGTACTCAAGCACAGTCCAAGTGTGGCGATGGCCATGGTCAGTGAAATCAGCAATCGGTTACGCCAGAACGATGAAATGGCGATTGAAGATCTACGGATGCGCGCATCTGAACTAGCCGATGCTTATCAAAAACTTGCCGAGCAGGATCTAGCCCGAAGAGAATTCCTTAGCAATGTCACTCATGAGTTGCGCACCCCCCTCATGGTTGCCAGTGGATATTTACATGCCTTGCAAAAGGGCATGCTTTCTGGCGAGCAACTGCAAGCCACAATTGACACAGTGACAAGAAACGTAGACCAGATTGCAACTCTTACCAATGACATTCTCTTCCTGCAAGAAATTGACTTGGTGCTTCCAGACTTCCAGCCAGTTCATATGTATGAAATTGCAGAAAAAGTCATAAAAAAATATGAAGGAAAAGCGGACATCCGCAAAATCAAGCTTAAGTTGCGCGGACCTCAAAATATTCCAGACGCCACGGGTGATCCATCATCCCTTGAACGAGCAGTGACCGCACTTGTAGATAATGCCATTAAATTCAGCGCCCCCAGCGGTGAAGTCGAGATTCGCCTCGCAGAACAGAAGGGCCGAATCATGCTCACCGTTGAAGATCACGGCATCGGCATAGACCCAGAACTACGCCCACGCATCTTTGACCGCTTCTTCCACCTCGAAAAAAGCGGGGATGAGCTATACGGTGGGCTAGGCATTGGCCTTTCCATCACACGCCAAGTAATTCAGCAGCATAAAGGCTCTCTGGACGTTGAAAGCGAATTCGGGCAGGGCAGTAAGTTTACAATTTCATTGCTAAAGTGGGCATAAGCAAGCTTTTTTCAGAGTTGCATTGTAAAATGTTCTTATCAACAGGGGACAGAATTATTACGTAAAACACGGAGCAAACTGCATGCATCACTCTCAAAAATCCGCTATCGTTTTCCCCCTCATACTTATATTCATTCTTACCGCATGTAATAGCAGTGGAGATAAACAACAGGTCTATCTACCCAACACTGGAAATACTCCAGAAGCTGCCGTGGGCAATGGCTCCTGTGACAATGTTCTTTATCCAGTCAAACAAGGTGCTACCTGGGTGTACACCAACACAGGTGGGCCTAGTGGCACAATCTCATATACCGATACCATTTCGGAAGTCCACTCAGGTGGTTTCACCATCCATTCTCAATTTAACGGGTCAACTCGCGCTCAGGAATGGTCTTGTCAGGCCGATGGGCTGCAAGCTCATCAATTTGGCGGCGAAATCGCTGCAAACCTTGCAGCACAAGGCATCACCACAGAATTTAATACCACTCAGGTCAGTGGCATTAGCATCCTAAGAGAAATCTCCTCTGGAGCCCAATGGAAGTATTCGTTACAGATGAATGGCACCATGTCCATGTCTGGAAATCAACAATCCCAAGCCAATGGAACTTACTCCATTACCATGCAGGAAACTGGCAAGGAAACCATCACCACCCCAGCAGGCACCTTCGAAGCCACACGGTTTCAAGAAAATTCAAACATTGATATCATCGCGAATTTTGACGGAGTAGATGTTCCAATAAAATTCAGCATCTCTGCCATTGTCTGGTATGCTCCAGGTGTTGGTCACATCAAGTCAGTGGAAAATGGTGATTTTGGAAGTGGAGCTTTTACCTCCATTACTGAATTGCAGTCTTACAGCATCCCCTAACTAAATTCCAAAATCAATTGATCGTTTAAATAAAAAGAACGGGCAGAAAAGGGAGCATCTCCTATTTCCATCGAATCGATGCGTTCAAGGAGAATTGGCAAATCTTCCACCACAGGAAGAAGAAGAACCGCCTCTTTCTTTACCCATTCAACGGATCCTTCTGAAGATGCGTTAACTTCACCTTGAGCATTTTCTCCGCAAAAAACATACAAACAAATACCCACATCTCCAGCATCGACAATGACAGTGCCGCACAACCATAAATCTGCAGAAATACCAGCCTCTTCAAACAGTTCACGTTTTGCAGATGAAAGCACGTCTTCACCACGCTCAACGTGCCCACCAAGGCCGTTATATTTTCCAGCCCATAATCGCTTGGTTGGTGCGCCTTTAATCAACAAGTATTCTCCACCTTTTTCCTTTCGCACAAATACCGAAGTACGTGGAATTAACATATACCGATCTTTGGTTACACCCTGCTCTGCTTGAGGCATACTCTTCTCTCCTTAACAAAAAACATCCTGAAGTTGAGCTCAACTTCAGGATGTTTTTATAAAACTAATCAGCGAGGTCGCTTACATCTTCAGCAGCTACATCTGCTTTCACAAAATCCTCCAAGTTGGGGGTAACCTTAACTGGAGTGATGAACTTGTTGGTGTATTGTTTAGTATCTTTCACACCTAAGAGGTTGAACAATTTATCGAATTGTGCTTCCCAAGCCGAAATCAATTTTGCCTTGGCGGCTTCTGGCAAAGCATAGGATTTAGCCTTGAATGGGCCAACAGCATTCTTACGGGTCTTGTAATAGAACTGTTCATCAGTCATACCGGGTTTACGATCAGCAGCAGAATTGACATCTAACCAGGCATACATTTCCTTCTTGAATTCTGCTGGAACATTGTCAAAGAACATAGTGGTGAAGTTCGTTGCAAGATGAACTTCAATGGCTTCATGTTGGACAAACTTATTGAAGTTTTCTTCTGCAACTGTGGATGCACCGTGTTGTACGGTTCCACCCATGCCATAATCTTTGCGAGCTACGCGGCTTAAGTCACGAAGCACATCAAAGGCAATGGTTACGTCAGCGATGGAACCATCAGCGAGAACGGTACCGCCGTGAGAAGTACCAGTCAAAACACTAATTTTGCTCAAGCCAGGTTTGCCCGGAGCAAGTTTCTTCAATTCGGCATTGTATCCGTCCATATAAGCACGAAGTTCGGGCTCAGTGGAGTTGGTGGTACCTACTTCACCAATTTCACCGCCAATGGAAATAGTTACACCTTTGGGCTCATGCTCGCGGATAAATGCAGAAAGTTCAGAGGACAGCTTGCAATTTAAGGCTTGCTGTTCTTCAACTGTTGGAAGATGAATATCAACCAAGGTAGAAGTATCCACATCAATGTTGTAGAAACCAGCCGCAATGGCTTCAATGGAAAGATCGCGTACAGCTTGTAACTCAGCCTCAGGATTGGCGGTATATTTTTTGGCTGAAACCTGGAAGTGATCTCCTTGAATAAAGACTGGGCCAGTAAACCCTTCAGCGACGGCTGCTGCAATAATATTGGTGGCATATTCAGCAGGGCGTTGAGCGGTATAACTCATTTCAGAACGAGCGATTTCAAAAATAAATGCACCACCATCAATCTTGTTTGCTGCGCGGAACATAGCACGTGCAGCATGATGAGACAAAGCCCGCAAGTTGAATGCAGGGGTGGTAAAAGTCATAGGCACATCACCACGTCCACGAGCCATATACAGTTCATGAATGGAAGCAGGAAATACACCTAATTCAAGGGCGGCAGAGCGGATAATAAAACGGGCCCAGCCCGCAGATGAGTCAGAAGCGAGAGCAGATCGTTCCACAAGTTTTCCGATGTTCGCGCGAAACTTCGCAGCATCCAAAACTTTCACGGTCGTTCCTTCGACAGACACACTGTTATCAACCAGTGCCAAGAGTTCTTTCAGTTCGTTCGACATTGCAAATCTCCTAAAAATTTATGATAGCTTGATTATATCTTCAATTAAACGATATAATTGTCATAAAGTTACGAGACTTTTTACACGCGACAAACGTATATTTTGGCAGGAGGCTCAAATGAGCGATTTTTTTCAAAATGTAACAAGCCAGGCAGATCCATTTAAAAAGTTGTTGTCGTATATTCCCGGGTTCAGCGGTTATGTAGAACGTCAAAATCGCCGCGACGCAGATAAAATATTGCGTGAAACCGTGGCACGTCGATTCGAAGAGCAATGGAGCCGTATTTCCAACCTGCAAGTGGAATTGGTCAGCGCGGGAATGATCAAGTACGTGGATGATCTTGAAAAAGCGACCTTGCAACTTCGTACCTTCATTGACAAAATCAGCAGAGCAGCCCGCGGATATTCTGGAATGTTCGATGCGGTCAAGATTAATCAGAAAGAACTCGAATCTATTTATCAATTCGATTTGGCATTCTTTCAACTTGCTGACCAAATCAAAAGCGGCGTGGATAATCTTGAAGCCAGCATTGCCGATGAAGCAGCGCTTCCTGCATCCATTCGCAACATCACCAGCCTAGCAAGACTCGCTGTGGAAACTTTCGAGCGCCGCTCTGAAGTTGTCACTGGCAGTGGACATTAATTTAAAGGTGTGGGACGGGCAATCCCCGTCCCACAACAGCTTATGTGGAAAGAATATATCAACGCGACATCCATTGAGGATGTAAAAAAAATTCTTGAAGAAAAACGGGAAAGCGCTCGCGTTGTTGCAGGCGCAACCGACCTCACCCTTGAACTTGAGCGTGGCGTACGAAAAGGGATTGATACCCTGGTTGACGTTACACGCATCCCCAACCTAAATCAAATCACAATTGATGAAGATGATGTCATCCATCTCGGTGCACTTGTCACACACAATCAATGCGCGGCGTCGAAATTGATTCGCCAACGTGCCTATCCGCTGGCACGCGCTGCCTGGGAAGTGGGTGCTCCACAAATTCGCAACCGCGGCACTGTGGCAGGCAACTTAATCACAGCTTCGCCAGCCAACGACACTATCACTCCTCTTATGGCACTTGGCGCAAATGTGACTCTGGTTTCATCCAAAGGGGAACGCACCATTTTGCTTAAAGATTTTTATACAGGGGTACGCAAAAATGTGATGCAACCTGATGAAATGCTTGTGGATATTTCCTTCCCTGCCTTGACCAAAACCCAACGCGGGACATTTATCAAATTGGCATTACGCCGCGCACAAGCCATTTCTTTGGTGAACGTAGCGGTCATTCTTGACCTGAAAGCTGATACCGTCCGAAGCGCATCCATCACGCTGGGAGCGGTTGCACCGACCATCATCCATGCTACAGAAGCAGAACAATTTCTTGCCAAGAAAAAACTAAACGACAAGAACATCTCTCAAGCTGCTGAATTGACCATGCAAGCCGCCCGCCCCATTGACGATGTACGCGGCTCAGCCTCCTATCGCAAAGAGATGGTTAAGGTCATCACATCTCGCGCATTGATTGCATTGCGAGATGAAACTGAACAACAGTCCATGCCGAAGAAACCCATTCTTTTGGGAGGCAAGGAAACTGAAAGCCACGCCTTGGAAGTCAAAACTGAATTTCCTTCTGCCACCATTGAAACTACCATCAATGGGAAAAAGTATTCCTTCAAAAGCGGTCATAACAAAACCCTCTTGAGATTACTCCGCGAAGAAGGCATGTTGACAGGTACAAAAGAAGGCTGTGCTGAAGGTGAATGTGGTGCCTGTACCGTATTCCTCGATGGCAAAGCCGTGATGTCCTGCCTGGTACCTGCTCCTCGTGCACATGGCGCGGAAATTATTACAGTAGAAGGTCTAGCTGATGGCGATAAACTTCATCCCATCCAAAAGGCTTTCATTGACGATGGTGCCGTTCAATGCGGATATTGCACCCCAGGCTTTCTCATGTCTGGTGCAAAACTATTGGAAGAAAAACCAAATCCGAACAAAAGTGAAATCGAGCAAGCCATCACAGGCAATCTCTGCCGATGTACAGGCTATTACAATATTGTCAAAGCAATTAAAGATGCAAGCAAAATCACCAAATAGAGGTATGTAGAAAAATGGGAAAATATTCATCCATTCAAAAAAGAACGAAGATGCAGGAAGTAGACAGAGCACCGCATCCCATTTGGCGCGGAATCGGTTGCTTATTCATGATATTAATTCCCATTTTCTCAGTAGCAATGGCTTATGAGATTGTCAATTATGGAATCGATGCCAAATGGCCAATTCCATATCAATTGCTTGGCTTTCCAAATATGCCTGCGCTCATCCGCAATGTCAATTCTCTTTGGGCACTGACCAGCCCGATTCGAAAAATTGAAAATTTCTATGCCTATGCTACCTTCTCAATCGGCATTATGGTGATTCTAAGCGGTGTGATATCTGTACTTTATGCATTTATCTATCAAATGGTTGGTCCCGATAGATACGGTCCATTGGACGTCCCACCGCTGAAAGCGAAAATTACGAAAAAATCCAGATAATGAATCAGGTGGCTTATGCCTAAAACAACCGTTGGTCAATCGCTTCCCCGCATCGATTCGCGTGGCAAAGTGACCGGGGAAACCCGTTATTCAGGCGATCTATCTGTAACGGGCATGTTATTTATGAAAATTCTCTTTGCCGAGCGTCCACACGCACGTGTAAAGAGTGTTGATATTTCCAAAGCTCTCGCTGCTTCTGGAGTCATTACGGTTTATACATCCAAAGATGTGCCTGTTAATGAATATGGATTACAAATTCCAGATCAGCCTGTTTTATGTGGACCATCCAATAAACCTCATACGGATATTGTCCGCTTTGTTGGAGATCAAGTTGCTGCTGTCGTAGCGGAGACAGAGCATCAGGCAGAGGCTGCCGTTAAGTTGATTCAAGTTGAGTATGAGGACCTGCCGATTCTGGCCGACCCGATTACTGCGATGAAAAGCGATGCGCCTGTCCTTCATCCAGACCGCGGAGATACAAACGTCTGTGTCCACTACAAAATCCGCAAAGGAGATGTGGACGAAGCCTTTGCCAAAGCAGACGTGATTGTAGAAGGTGAATATCACACCCCTGTGCAAGAGCACGCGTACCTGCAACCTGAAGCAGGGCTTTCCTACATTGACCAAGATGGTCTCATCACCATTGAGGCTGGTGGACAATGGACGCACGCAGATCGTGAAACCGTTGCTCATGCCCTTGGCATGCCCAATGAAATGATTCGAATTATCTACCCTGCCATCGGCGGAGCCTTCGGTGGACGGGAAGATCTTTCTGTTCAAATTGTTTTGGCCCTCGCCACATGGAAATTACAACGTCCTGTAAAAATCATTTGGTCTCGTCGCGAATCCATGATTGGACATGGTAAACGCCACGCGGTTACCATTAAAGCCAAATGGGGTGCGACAAAAGATGGAAAGTTGATTGCCGCGCAACAAGAGTTAATCGGTGATGGTGGCGCATACATGTACACCAGCAACAAAGTGCTGGGCAATGCAGCGATTACTTCCACTGGAGCGTATTTCATTCCAAACGTAAAAGTGGATGTATATGGTGTATACACCAACAACGTCCCAGGAGCAGCCTTCCGTGGGTTTGGTGCTCCACAAGCTTTATATATGGCCGAGTTACAAATGAACAAACTTGCTGAGAAGCTTGGAATTGACCCTGTAGAGTTTCGATTAAAAAATGCATTACGGGATGGTGACCTAATGGGCGTTGGAACTCCTGCTCCCACCCCAGTCAGTGTGGTGCAATGTATCGAAGCGGCTCGAGATCAATTTGGCTGGAAGAAAAAACTCAAGACCAAGAAAAGTGATTCCAAGTCAATTGTTCGAGGCAAGGGATTTGCGACAGGTTTTAAAAATGTAGGCTTCTCTTTTGGCTATCAGGAAAATTGCTGGGCTAAAGTTGAAATTTACGGCAATGGAAAAATGGAACGCGTAGTCGTCCATCATGCGGGTGCAGAAGTTGGTCAAGGCACACACACTGTGATGGTACAGATGGCCGCACACGTGCTCGGGATTTCTGCCAACTTGATTGAATTAAAAACTTCAGACTCTTCTACGCAAGGGAATCCTGGATCTGCTTCCGCTTCGCGCTTGACCTTTATGGCGGGCAACTCCATCAAGGGAGCAGCCGAAGCCGCCTTGGCCAAATGGAATGCAGAAGAGCGCCCTGCCATTGCTGAGTTTAAGTATCTCGCTCCACGCACCACCCCATTTGACCATGAGACGGGCAAGTCTTCACCAAATTTTTCATACGCTTATGTGGCTCAAGCCGCTGAAGTTGAAGTGGATACAGACACAGGCCATGTACGTGTCACACGTTTGGTTTCTGCTGACGATGTTGGCAAAGCCATCAACCCCGAACTTGTAGTCGGTCAAATTGAAGGCGCTGTGGTACAGGCGCATGGATACGCTGTTTTAGAAGAATACAAAACCAAAGATGGCCGTGTGTTGACCGACCAACTTAGCACCTATCTCATTCCAACGATTTTAGATATTCCTGAAAAAGTGGAATCTGTTCTGGTGGAAGTTCCAGACCCGAACGGTCCTTGGGGCGCCCGTGGACTTGGAGAATTGCCTTTCCTACCTGTAGCTCCTGCAATTGCGGCTGCAATCCATGACGCCACAGGGGTTTGGATTAATGAATTCCCCTTCACACCCGAAAGGGTACTGCGCGCCTTGGGTAAAATAAAATAAAATTGCATAGGCAAAGTTTTTCGCTTTGCCTATGCAAACTCTTATGCCTTTTCCTTATTTTGATGAAACCAAAGAATTGAACGAAATCACTCGCCAGGAAGCGAGTGGTTCGTTCGTTAAATTAACAGACGGCTTTACTCATTACGAATTGGCGGGCAATGAACAAGGTCCGCGGGTTGTTTTGGTACACGGGTTTTCAGTCCCATATTATCTCTTTGATAACACCTTTGAATTTTTATGTAATTCTGGTTTCCGCGTTTTACGTTACGATCTTTTTGGGCGCGGATTTTCAGACCGTCCCAAAGTAGAGTACAACATTCATCTCTTTGTACGTCAGCTCAAAGAGTTATTAGATGCGCTAAATTTCAAAGACGTTAACCTGCTTGGGCTTTCAATGGGCGGACCTGTTACAGCCTCCTTCATCGACAAATATCCTGAATATATTTCGTCACACATTATGATTGATCCTGCGGGAGCAAAACCGATTCGTTTTTCCAGATTGCTCAAAGTGGCGACCCTGCCTGTATTGGGCGAATTAATTTTCGGCTTGTTTGGAAGCGGAAACATGGTCAAAAATATCGCGTCCGATTTATTCACATCTGAATTGGTCAGGCAGTTCCAGGCTAAATATAAAATTCAAATGCAATATCAAGGTTTCAAGCGAGCCATTCTCTCCACCATACGAAATAACATGCTGGAGTCATTTTTTGATACCTATCAAAGAATTGGAAAATTACAAAAACCTACGTTGTTATTCTGGGGACGGCAAGATGCCACAGTGCCATTTGAACACAGTGAGCTTCTTTTGCAGGCAATTCCACATATTCAATTTCATGCCATCGAAAATTGCGGACACATGCCGCAATATGAGAAACCCGAAGAGGTACATCCAATTCTGTTAGAATTCTTAAAGAGGAAATAAAGATGGACAAAAAAGATATCCAATTTCTTTTCAAATACAATCAGTGGGCGAATGCAAAAATTCTAAAAGCAGCACAAAACGTATCTCAGGAACAGTTTTTACAATCCGCATCGTACCCGCACGGAGGCTTGCGCGGCACGCTGACGCATCTCCTCTCCGCTGAATGGATTTGGCGCAAACGCTGGCAGGGTGAATCACCTACTGTCAGGTTAAAGCCTGAAGATTTTCCTACCTTCGAAAGCCTGCAAACCCGCTGGCAAAAAGAGGAAAAGGAATTGATGGCCTATGTTAAATCACTGACCAATGACGAGCTGGATGAAGCGTTTCAGTACAAAACAACCACTGGCGACATGATGGAAGATGTATTGTGGCAAGCCATGGCCCATGTAGTGAATCACGGCACACAACATCGCAGTGAAGCCGCCGCCATGCTGACAGATTTAGGTTTTTCTCCAGGGGATATTGATGTCATTATTTATTTGCGCGAAAGGTAATTTCGCACAGATAAACCATAAGA